>NC_012669.1:3956394-4312788 GCF_000023105.1 Beutenbergia cavernae DSM 12333 | reverse complement strand
ACCCGGCTGTCACCAAGCTGACGGCCGAGCACACCTAGCGCGGCGTGGGCGGCGCCACGACACCGTGCGTGAACGCCCAGACGACGAGCTGCACCCGGTCCCGCGTCGCGGTCTTCGTCATGATGCGGCTCAGGTGCGACTTCACTGTGCTCGGCTCGAGCACGAGGGCCGCCGCGATCTCCGCGTTCGAGGAGCCGCGGCTCAGCAGCTCGACGATCTCGAGCTCCCGCGGGCTGAGCAGCCCGAGCGCGTCGGGGTCGGCGGACCGGGGCGCCCGGCGGCGCGCGAACTCGTCGATGACCCGGCGCGTGAGCGTCGAGTCGACGAGTCCTTCGCCGGCCGCGACCCGCCGGACGGCTGCCGCCAGCACCTCCGGCTCCGCGTCCTTGAGCAGGAACCCGCCGGCGCCCGCCTCGAGGGCGCCGAACACGTACTCGTCGAGGTCGAACGTGCTCACCACGAGCACGGGGACGGGGTCGACGGCGCCCGGCCCGGCGAGCTCGCGCGTCGCCGTGATCCCGTCACCGCCCGGCATGCGCACGTCCATGACGACGACGTCGGGCCGCAGCTCGCGGGCGCGCTGCACCGCCTCCCGGCCGGACGCCGCGTCACCCACGACGTCGAGCCCCTCGCTGGCGAGGATCACGGCGTAGCCCGCCCGCACGACCGCCTGGTCGTCGACGAGCAGCACGCGCGTCACGGCGCCACCCCCGGCACGGTGCGGGTGCCGGCCCGCGGCACGGTGAGCCGCACCGTCCACGCGCCGTCGCGGCCGGCCCCGGCCTCGAGGTCGCCTCCGACCAGCGCCGCGCGCTCCGCCATGCCCACGAGGCCGCGTCCGCCCGACTCCACGGACGCCGTCGTCCCCCGCAGCGAGAGCGCGTTGCGCACCGTGACGACGTACGCGTCGGCGGTGTAGGAGTGCCGGACGTCGATCGCCGCACCGGGCGCGTGCCGGCGGACGTTCGACAGCGACTCCTGCAGCACCCGGTACACCGTCAGCTCCGCGGTGGGGCCGAGGGGCCACGCGGTCCCCGCCGTCGCGACGGTGACGGCGCTCCCGCTGTCGCGGGCGACGTCGAGGAGCTCGTCGGCGTCGGCCAGGGTCGGCTGCGGCGCGTCCTCGGCCGTGTCGGCGCCGCGGAGCAGACCGACGACGCCGCGCAGGTTCTCCAGCGTCTCGCGACCCTGCGCGCGGATCGACGCGAGCGACTCGCGCACGCGCTCGGGCTCGCGGTCGAGGAGCCGGTCGGCCGCCGTCGCCTGCACGACGATCCCGGACAGGTGGTGCGCGGCGACGTCGTGCAGCTCGCGGGCGATGCGCCCCCGCTCCTCGAGCACCGCCCGGGCGGCGAGCGCCTCGCGCTCCCGCTCGGCGTGGGTCACGCGCTCCCGCAGCTGCGCCAGGAGCTCTCGCCGGGTCCCGACGTACGCCCCGACCAGCGCCGCACCGAGGTAGGTCACCAGCGCGGAGACGAGGCCACCCCACAGCTGCGACGCGACCGACACCTCGGCCTCGGTCGCCCGCGCCCCCGCGAGCACGTAACCGAGCAGCACCTGGACGACGGCGACCCCGGCCGCCCCCCACAGCGCGACGGGCCGCCGGGAGTACGCGCCGAGCGAGTACGCCGCGACGAGGCCGGCCGGCGCCTGGAACGAGACGAGCGGGGGCAGCAGGGGCACCAGCGCGAGCTGCCCGACCAGCGTGAGCAACAGGCACAGCAGGGGTGCCCGACGGCGCAGCGTCAGTGCCATCGCCTGCGCGGCGAGCACCAGGCAGGCGGTCACCCGCGCCCACGCCGGGATCGTCGCGAGCTCCACCGCCGGCTCGAACGATGCGCCGAGCTCGCCGCCGATCATGCGCAGGACGAGGAGGAACGCCGCCACCGTCGCCACGGCCAGGGCGGCGCCGAGCAGCGCGTCCCGGCCGGTCGGCGTGCGGACGCCGACGGCGGCGAGCCGGCGGTTCAGCGCCTCGAGCACGGCATCCTCCTTCACGGTGCGGCCGCCGGGTCGGCGACCGGGTCAACGGTACGAGGCCGACGGCGCCGGCCCGACCTCAGGCGAGGTCGCGGCGTCGGAAGACGAAGCCGGCGGCACCCAGCAGCACGGCAGCCCACACGAGCAGCCCCGCGAGCGCCGTCGCCGCGCCCATCGGCGAGGAGCCGCCGAACAGCTCGGCCGTGCCGCGCCCCACCGAGGCGAGCGACGCGAGCGTGAGCGGCATCCACGACGTGATCGTGGCTGCGCCTCCGGTCAGGACGAGCGTCGCGGCCTGGACCATCGGCTCGACGAGCGCCAGCGCCACGACCACCACGACGGCGGCGACCTGACCGCGCACCAACGTGCCGACAGCGAGCCCGAGCCAGGCGAGCAGCACCATGACGACGAGTCCGCGGCCCCACACCCCGAGCGCCTCGCCGGCACCCAGCGCGAGCCGTGCGCCCGGTGTCGTCGCGACGGCGACCACCAGTCCCAGCGCGGTGACGACGGCGAGGGCGACGCCGGTCACAACGGCGACGGTCGCCGTCGCCCCCGCCTTGCCCGCGAGGATCCGCACGCGGGACGGGATGACGAGCGCGGTGGGGACGATGCCGCCGGTGCGGAAGTCGGTGGTCGCGGCGAGCGTGCCCAGCAGGAGCATGCACAGGGCCGTGACACCGGTCGAGCCCGAGCCGCCGGGGCCGTTGCCGAGCAGGTCGAGCAGCCCGCGCTGGGCCGGCGCGGCGCCCAGGTCGGTGAGGGCGGCGAGGTCCGGCATGGCGCCGCCTGCGAGGCCGGTGCCGCCGCCGGTCTGCGTGGCGTCGAGCTCGTCCAGGAGCCGGAGCGTGCGGGGCAGGGCGATGGTGAGCGTCTGGGTCAGCACCATGCCCGCGACCGCCACGAGGGCGACGACCCACGGGGCACGGGTGGTGCGGAGCTTGAGCAGCTCGGCGCGGTACATCAGCGGACTCCTTCGGTGGCGGCGGTGAGGTCGAGGTAGACGTCCTCGAGTGAGCTGTCGGTCACGAGGTCGGTGAGCGGGCCGGCGGTGAGGACCCGCCCGTGGCCGATGACGACGACGTCGTCCGCCACCTGCGCCACCTCCGCGAGGACGTGGCTGGCCAGGAGGACGGCACCGCCGTCGTCGGCGAACGACCGCAGCAGCGTGCGCAGCCACCGCATGCCGGCGGGGTCGAGTCCGTTGGCGGGCTCGTCGAGCACGAGGACCTCGGGCCGGCCGAGGAGGGCGGCGGCCAGGCCGAGCCGCTGCCTCATGCCGAGCGAGTACGTGCGCACGCGGCGGTGCGCGGCCGGGGTCATGCCGACGAGGTCCAGCACCTCCTCGACCCGCTCGAGCGGCAGGCGCGCCGCCGTGGCGAGCACGCGCAGGTGGTCGCGGCCGGTGCGGCCCGGGTGCTGCCCGCCGGCGTCGAGGAGCGCGCCGACGACGTGCGAGGGCCGCGGCAGGTCGGCGTAGGCCCGGCCCTGGATCGTGGCCGAGCCGGCGTGGGCGGCGACGAGGCCGAGCAGGACGCCGAGCGTCGTGCTCTTGCCCGCGCCGTTCGGCCCGAGCAGCCCGACGACGCGGCCGGGCTCGACGGCGAACGTGACGTCGTCGACGGCGTGGACGGGGCCGTAGCTCTTGCGCAGGCCCGAGATGGCGATGGCGCTCATCGGCGGATCCCTCCCTGGGGTGGTGTGCCTCCACGCTCCCCGGGAGCGGCTGTCGGGCGCTTCTGGCGCGGGACGGAACCTGCGTTGCGACTTTCGGGGGAACGGGGACGACGCCGGTGCGCCCTCGCGTCGCACGCCCGGCCGCGGTGGTGGGTATTTCCGGTGCGACGGCGACCCGGGTGTCCTAGCGTCCCCGGATGGATCTCTCGCATCTCGGTGCGCCGATCGGGCCGAGGACGCGCATCCACGGCGGCGCCGCCAACCGCATGTACCGGCTCGACACGGACCAGGGCTCGTTCGCCGTGAAGGAGCTCAACGTCGTCGACCGCCGCTGGCCCTACCGCGCCCGGGACGTGTTCCGGCTCGAGCAGGCGGCCTTCGCCGCCGGCATCCCGATGCCCGAGCCGATCGCGGCCGACGACAGCACGCTCGTCCACCGCTGGGTCGAGGGGGAGAAGGTGCCCGAGGAGCCGGTGTCCGTGCCGTACGCGTTCGAGATCGGCGAGCTCCTCGCACGCCTCCACGCGCTCGACGTCGATTGGGCGGACGAGCCGCCGGAGGAGCCGACGCCGCGGGACTGGCCCGAGCTCGCCGAGCGGGCGGCGGCCACGGGGCAGCCGTGGGCCGGCGAGCTCGCGTCGCAGGTCGAGACGTTCCTCGCGATCGCGCAGCTCGTCGACACGTGCGAACGGCCGGGGCCGATCGTGCTGACCCACAAGGACGTCCAGCCGTTCAACCTGCTGGCCTGCGACGGCCGGCCGGTGCTGCTCGACTGGGAGCTGTCGGGGATGCTCGACCTGTCCGGTGAGCTCGGCTCGACGGCGCTGAGGCTCGCGCAGGGGACGGGGTTCGACTCCATCCAGCCCGACGTCTTCCGCGCGGTGCTCGACGGCTACGTCGCAGGCGGGGGAGCGCTGCCACCACCCGGTCCGAGCTGGTTCGTGTACATGATCGCCGGCTGGCTCGGGCACACCAGGTGGAACATCCACCGCTGCCTCGCGGGTGTGGAGGTGAGCACCGGCCCCGACCTCGCGCTGTCGCAGGAGTCGGTGCGCGACGGTCTGCGCGGCCTTCCGGACATGTTCGGGCGGCTTCCGCAGCTCGAGGCGCTGCTCGCGTGACGGGCCAGCGTGTGCCCGCCGCGACGGCGCGCCCTGCTGCATCATGAGTCGATGGCCGACGCCGATCTCGCTCTCCTGGGTCTCGACGAACGGACCGGGCTGATCTACCGGGCGATCCTCACGCGGAACACCGCCAGCCCGGACGACCTGGCGCGGGCGCACGGCGAGCCGGTCGACGTCGTCCGCGACGGCCTCGAACGGCTGCGCAGCCTCGGGCTCGTGCACGGCCTGGCCCGCGAGGACGCGTACACCGCCGTGGACCCGCGGCGTTCCCTGCGTGCTCTCGCGGACGCCAAGGAGGAGGAGCTGCTCCGGCTGCGACAGGCCACCCAGCCGCTCGCGCGGACGTTCGACGCCGGGATGACGGTGTCCGAGACGGGCGGCGAGTCGACGATCGTGGTGCGCGGGTCGGACGCCGTCGCCGCGTGGTTCACGCGGCTCCAGCAGGAGGCGGACGCCGAGATCCTCTCGTTCGACAGGCCGCCGTACGCGCTGGCGACGGCGAACCCGGTGGAGCCGGAGGTGCTGCGCCGCGGGGTGCGGTGGCGGGCGCTGTACGTCGCCGAGAGCTTCACGCACCCGGGCGCCTGGGAGGACGCGCGTCGCCAGGTCGCGAACGGCGAGGAGGCGCGGATCACCGCGGAGCTCCCGACGAAGCTGGCGGTCAGCGACCGGCGCACGGCGATGGTGCTCACGTCGCTCGACGTCGACGCGTTCGAGGCCGTCATCACGACGGCGCCGGCACTCGTCGAGGCCCTGTGCGCCCTGTTCGAGCGCTACTGGGCGGGCGCCGTCGACCTGCCCGCGGGAGCCGGAACGGTGCCGGCGCCGCGCCCCGAGACCGGGCCGACCAGTGACGAGCGGGCCATCCTGGCCATGATGGCGGCGGGCGCCACCGACGCTCTGGCCGCCCGCCGGCTCGGGATCTCGCCGCGCACGCTGCGCCGTCGGACGCAGGCGCTGTTCGCCCGACTCGGCGCCGCCAACCGCTTCCAGGCCGCCGTCGCCGCGACGCGGCGGGGCTGGATCTAGCCCGGGGCGCGGCCCCGTGACCGTGTGATCCGGGTCCGGAGCGGCCCTCACGGGACCCGGATGACGCGGTCGCCGAAGGGACGTTCCGGCCAGGACCCTCGACCGTGTGGTTGGTCCCCGAAGCGGAAGTCCAAGGGAAGACCCACTCGGTCGAACCCACAGATCACACGGTGACTGGTGTGGCCGCTCGGGGCCATTGGCCGCATCCGGCCTCGCCGGTCGTTGCCCGTGACCGCGTGCGGCCACTAGGCATGGAGCGGCGGGGTGGGCGGTCCCCCGCACGCGGGGTCCATGCGGATCGTGTGGACCCCGCGACGGCCCCCGCGAAAGGTCTCGGCCATGCCTCGACGTTCCTCGCTCCTCAGCGCGCCCCTCCCGACCCCCGCCGTTCGGGCACGGCGCCGGGCAGCGCTGGCCACCGTCGCGGCGCTCGCGCTCGCCGGGTTCTCGGCCCCGGCGCTCGCGGTTCCTTCGACCGACGGCGCTGGCGGAGCCGACGGCGTCGACGCGTCCCGCGTGCGGGTCATCGTCGAGCTCGCCGCCGAGCCGGCCCTGGCGCAGCTGGGCGAGCAGCGGACGGCCGCCGGGCGCCACGCCACGGACGCCGCGTTCGCCGCCGACTACGCGGCCGCACGGGACGCGCTCCTGGCCGCCCAGGACGGCGTCGTCGCCGCAGCCGCCGACGCCGGCGTGACGATGGACGTCGTCCACCGCCTCACCGGCGTGCTCGACGCCGTCGTGGCCGACGTGCCGGCGGACGCCGTCGACACGCTGGGCGACCTGCCCGGCGTCGCCCGCGTCACCCCGGACGAGACGGTGCACGCCGCCACCGACGCGAGCGTCCCGGCGATCGGGGCGCCGGAGGTGTGGGAGCAGACGGGGCCCGACGGGACGACGCTGCGCGGCACGGGCGTCACGGTCGCCGTCATCGACTCCGGCGTCGACTACACGCTGCCCGACCTCGGCGGCGGGTTCGGTGAGGGCTTCCGCGTGGTCGACGGCTACGACCTCGTGGACGGCGACACCGACCCGCAGGACCTCAACGGTCACGGCACGCACGTGGCGGGGGTCGTCGCCGGCTCCGGGGCGGAGTCGGTGACGGGAGTGGCACCCGACGCGACCCTCACGGCGTACCGCGTCCTGGACGCCCGAGGCTCCGGCTCGCTGGCCGACGTCGTCGCGGGGATCGAGGCCGCCGTCGACCCGCTCGGCGACCACCCGGCCGACGTCGTCAACCTCAGCCTCGCCGGGCCCGGGGACGGGACGGACCCGCTCGGGCGCGCGGCGAGCGCTGCGGCGGCCTCCGGCGTCGTCGTGGTCGCGGCCGCCGGGAACGCCGGGCCGTCCGAGGGCACCGTGACGTCACCCGCGTCCGCCGAGGGGGTGCTCGCCGTCGGCGCCCACGCGACGGGCCTCGTCGAGGCCCGGCTCGAGCTCCTGGCGCCGATCGGGCGGACGCTGGACACCTGGCGGGTCCCGGTGTCGGGCAACGCCCCGGACGTGCCGATCGAGGCGCCGTTCGTCGACGTCGGCGACGGCACCGAGGCGGACTACGAGCGCGTCGGTGACGTGACGGGCGCCGTCGTCGTCTACCGCGGCGGCACGCCGCGCGCCATCCCCGACCTCACGTCCCGGGACATCGCGCTGGCGCGGCTCGCCCAGGAGCACGGCGCGCTCGCGGCCCTGGCGTACGAGCCCGGGCTCACCGGGACCGACGCCGGGGCGCCGCCGCAGCGTGCCGACGTGATCGACGGGCCGCCGGCCCTGCTGGCCGACGTGCCGGCCGACGCGATCCGGGTCGAGGGCCTCGTGGTGCTCGGCACCACCAACGCCGAGGTCCAGGCGCTCCTGGACGCGATCCGGGACGACGAGGTCAAGGCGCGGCTCAGCCCGGTCGACGTCACCGGAGAGATCGCCGAGTTCAGCGCCCGCGGGCCTGGCACCGGCAAGAGCGTGGGTCCCGACCTGACGGCGCCCGGCGTCGAGATCCGCTCGCTCGTGCCCGCGGAGTTCGGCATCGAGGGAGACGCCTGGCGGTTCTCGGGGACGTCCCAGGCGGCGCCGCACGCCGCGGGGGCGGCGGCGCTGGTGCGGCAGGCCCGACCCGACGCCGGGCAGGCGGAGGTGCGTGCGGCGCTCGTGTCGAGCGCCGTGCCGCACGACGGCTCCTCGCCGCTCGCGGGCGGTTCCGGTGCGCTCGACGTCGCCGCCGCCGTCCGGGCTTCGGTCGCAGCCGAGCCGTCCGTCCTGGACTTCGGTCTGGCGGACACGGACGGCCCGACGGACGCCGCCGGCACCGTCACGCTCACGAACGCCGGCGCGGAGGCGGTGACGGCGCAGCTCTCCGTGGCCCCGTCGGAGGACAGTCGCGGGGAGGCCGGGGTGACGCCGTCGTCGGTCGAGATCCCCGCCGGCGGGAGCGTCGATGTCTCGCTCGACGTCGCCGTCGAGGACGCGCCCGTCGCGGCGGAGGTCTCCGGGCGCCTCGTCGCGGAGCTCTCGACCGGCGACGTCGTGCGCGTGCCGTTCGCCCAGCTCGTCCGACCGCTCACGGTCCGCGGGTCCCCGGACCCCGCGGCGGGCTCGACGCGCGTCGTCGTCCAGTCGTCCGTCGCGCTGGACGCCGCACCCGACGTGGACGTCACGGCCCCGTCGGGCACGAGGTCGACCGTCGCCACCGAGCCGATCGCCGGCCGACCGGGCTGGTACGCGGCGACGGTGGCGCTCGACGAGCTGGGCGAGCACAGCCTGGCGGTCAGCGGCGACTCGGACGGCGCCACGCAGCACGGCGGCGGGACCGTCGCGTCGATCGAGGCTGCCGGGTCCGGGCCGTGGGCTCCGCTCGGCCGGAACGCCTCAGCGGCCCGGCTGGCGACGTCGTCGGCCGCGCCCGGCACGGCGATGATGACGCTCGACGCCGTCGCCACGCCGTTCGTCACCACCGACCATGGCGAGACGTGGACGCGCGTGCGGGACGTGCCGATCGCCGGCGGTGACGGGTTCGCCGTCGCGGACCCCGACGACGGCGAGGCGTTCTGGTACGCCGTCAACGGCATGTTCGGCAAGGGTCTGCTCGACCCCACGTACCAGGGCATGGTGCTGCGGACCGAGGACCTGGGGCGGTCGTGGCGGATCCTGCCCTTCCCGGACGTGCACATCGAGGAGTTCGTGACGTCCGGGGACACGCTCGTGGCGGTCGTGGCCGACGGCGTCCTCCGCAGCGTCGACGGCGGGGAGACGTGGCACCACACGAGGGTGGCGTGGGGGGAGACGATCTACGGCGCCACCGTGGCCGGCACCGACCTCCTCGTCCAGATGCGGACGGCGGTGCTCCGCGTGCCGGGGGCGGGGGAACCGGGCGGGACCCCCGGCGACGTCGAGCGCGCGCTCGCCCCGGACGGCGACACGTTCGTCGGTCTGACGGCCGACGGCGCCACCGCCTGGGCCGTCACGCGTTCGGGGGACGTGTGGCGGTCCGGGGACGGCGGGGTGACCTGGGAGGTGGTCGGGCGGACGGACCTCGGCTACGCCTCGGCGATGCGGCTCGTCGACGGCGTGCTGCACCTCACCGGGCTCGGCGGGACGGCGTCGAGCGCCGACGGCGGCGCGACCTGGACCGAGACGCCGTTCCCGGTCCGGGGGCCGCTCGCCGCGGACATCGACGCGTGGCCGGACGTCCCGGGCTCCCTCCTGCTCTCGCTCCGGAACGCCGGCGTCTACTCGAGCTCGGACGGCGGCAGCACGTACGACGATCGGCTCGGCGTGCCGGCGCTCACGGTGGAGGACCTCGAGGTGGCCCGGGGCCCGGACGGCGCGGACGTGCTGTGGGTCGGGGACACCCACGGGCTCGCGACGTTGGAGCTGGACGACGCCACGCTCGTCGACCCGGACCCCGAGTGGGGCGCGACGGGCGCCGAGGGACGCCTGGGCGTCACGATCCGGGACGTGGAGCCGGTCGGACGGGACGAGGTCTGGCGCCTGCGCATCGACGGGAACCGGATCGGCCACGTGGAGCACTCCGTGGATCGCGGCGAGACGTTCACCGAGGTGCGCATGCCGATGGTGTCGATGGGCGACCTGGCCGCGTCGCCGAGCGCGTCCGGCACGCTCGCGCTCGCGTATGCCGCGGGCGACGACCGCGGCGTGCTGGTGACGTCGGACGCCTGGGCGACCTACGACGTCGTCCCGGTGCCCGGCACCGTGCACGACATGACGTTCGACCCGTTCGCCCCGGACGTGCTGTGGGTGGCGTCGACGGCCGGGCTGTACCGGGTGTCGGGTTCCGAGCACGCGGTGGAGCGGCTGCTCGAGGAGCCTGTCGCGTCCGTGCACCTCGCCGCCGACCCCGACTCGACGCGGCCGGGGAGCGCGACGGTCGTCGTGGGCGGGTTCGGGCTGTGGCGCAGCGACGACGGCGGTGCGACGTTCACCGCCGCGACGACGCCGTCGGGTTCGGGCGCGATCCGTGCGCTCACGTCCGCGGTCGTGCACGGGCGGACGGTGCTCGTGGCCGGCTCGGCGGCCTCGACGCAGGACGGGCTCGTGGTCAGCGGCCGCGGGGTCCTGCTCAGCACGGACGGCGGTGCGACGTGGTCCAGCGCGTCGGGCGGCCTGACGGTGACGTCGGTGCTCTCGCTGGCGGCGAGCCGGGACGGCCGGTGGCTGTTCGCCGGCACCCAGGAAGGTGGCGTCTACCGGGCGGAGCTCGCGGACCTGCTCGACGGGACCCAGGGCTGAGGCCGCGCGCTCAGGAGGAGGTGGCTCGCTCGATCGCCGACTCGACGGCGTCGAGCAGCCGCTCGAGCGCGTCGTCGAGCCCGCCGGTCTCGTGCTCGAACCCGCCGGCCGCCCAGATGCGCGTCATCGTCGGGTAGCGCTCGACGTCGAAGTAGTCCTCCCAGAAGCTCGACAGGGAAGCCCAGTACGTGTCGTAGTCCTGGCCCGTGCGCTCGCGTTCGAGCACCTCGGCGATGTCCGCGCGGGCGAGACCGCGCACGTAGTTGTCGACCATGCCGATGAGGTCGACGACGCGTTCGGGCGGCAGGCCGGTGTCGATGATCGTGCGCAGTCCCGCCTCCTGGGCGTCGAGCACGTGGGGGGCGAGCGGCGCCCGCCACAGGTTCGCCTGGAGCAGCCAGGGGTGCGCGTGGAAGAGGTCCCAGAAGGCTCGCGCGTAGCGCTGCAGCCCCGTGCGCCAGGGCTCGCCCGCCGCCGGAAGGTCGAGGCCGGCGTAGGCGCGGTCGATCATGAGGTCCACGAGCTCGGTCCGACCGGGCACGTACGTGTACAGCGACATGGCGCCGACGTCGAGCCGCTGTGCGACCCGGCGCATCGAGAGGGCGTCGAGACCGTCCTCGCGCGCGACGGCGATCCCGGCCTCCACGACCTCGTCGAGGCTGAGCCTCGGACGGCGTCCGCGGGAGCGCGGAGCGGGTGACTCCCACAGGAGCGCGAGGCGGCGATCCGCCTCGGCGGTGCGGACGAGCTCGAGCCCGCGCTCCTTCGCGATCTCGTCGACCTGGGCGCGGGTGAGGGGCGGCGGCCCGCCCGCCGCGGCGGGGGCATCCCCGCCACCAGGTGCCCGGCCGCCGGGTGCGCCGTCGTCGCGTGCGCCGCCACCGGTCGCACCGGCGTCGCGCGGCTCGTCGTCGGCCTTCGTCACGTCGTCTCCTCGCCGATGTCGGACCCTGGGTGCACCATTGTCGTACAGCGTATGCTAGTGTCCTCCAGCCATTCCGGTACGACGTACGGGAGTACAAGTTGATCCATACCGAAGGACTCACGAAGACCTTCACGCGCGGCAAGGAGACCGTCGAGGCGGTCAAGGGGGTCGACGTCGACGTGGCCGAGGGCGAGCTGGTCGCCTTCCTCGGCCCGAACGGCGCCGGCAAGTCCACCACGCTCCGGATGCTCACCGGGTTGCTCGCCCCCACGGCGGGCAGCGCACGGGTGGCGGGGGTCGACGTCGTCACGCGCCCCGCGCACGTGCGGCAGCGCATCGGCTACATCGGTCAGGGCAACGGCGCTGGCCACTCCTACCGGGTGCTCGACGAGCTCGTCACCCAGGGCCGCTTCTACGGGATCCCCACGGCGGAGGCATTGCGTCGCGCCACCGATCTCATCGCCTCGATGCAGCTGGACGGGCTCGAGAAGCGCACCGTCTCGACGCTCTCCGGCGGCCAGCGTCGCCGGCTCGACGTCGCCATGGGCCTCATGAACCACCCGCCGCTGCTGTTCCTCGACGAGCCGACCACCGGCATGGACCCGCAGAGCCGGGCGAACCTGTGGGAGCACATCCTGCGGATGCGGGCCGAGTTCGGCATGACCATCGTGCTGACGACGCACTACCTCGAGGAGGCCGACCGCATGGCCGAGCGCGTCGTCGTCATCGACCACGGCTCGATCATCGCCGACGCCCGGCCGGAGGTGCTCCGCCTCGAGCACGCGGCCGACGTCATCACCCTGCGGTTCGCACCCGACGACGTCGGCACGGCGCGGTCGGCCCTCGGTGCCGACCTGCGGTTCGCCCCGGCGATCGCGCAGTCCGGCGACGACGCGCTGCTCCTCACCCTCGACCGCGGAGCCGAGGCGCTCCCCGACATCCTGTACCGGCTCGACGCCGCCGGCGTGCGTCCGGCCTCGGCCACGATCGCCGAGGCCACTCTCGACGACGTCTTCCTCAATCTCACCGGTCGCAGCCTGCGCGAGGAAGGAGCTGCAGCATGAGCGCCACGTCGATCGCCTCCACCCGGGCGGAGCTGCGCGGCACGGAACCCGCACAGCGGTCGGGCGTCGCGAAGTTCGCGTCCGACACCTGGGCCGTCATGATCCGCGAGCTCATGCTCGTGCTCCGCGACCCGTTCTCGCTCGTCTTCTCCCTCGTCCAGCCGCTCGTGTTCCTCGCCCTGTTCGCGCCGCTGCTCGGCGGGCTCGTCGGCGAGCAGGGCATCGACGGCGTCAGTCCGCTGCAGTGGTTCCTGCCCGGCGTCGTCGTCATGATCTGCGTGTTCGGCACGGGCATGACCGGCTCGAACCTCCTGTTCGAGATGCAGCTCGGCTCGTACGAGCGGATCCTCGCGACGCCGCTGTCCCGCGCGTCGATCATCGTCGGACGCTCGCTCAAGGAGTTCGTGCCGCTGGTCGTCCAGGCGCTCGTCATCACGCTCGCGGCGACGCCGTTCGGGTTCACGCTCTACCTCGGCCACGTGCTGGTCGGGCTGCTGATCCTCGGCGTCTTCGGGATCGGGGCCGGGGCGCTGTCCTACGCCCTCGCGATCGTCTCCCGGAAGACGGAGTGGATGTTCTGGGCCGTGCAGCAGTCGGTGACGTTCCCGCTGCTGCTGCTGTCCGGGATGATGCTGCCGCTCGAGACGGGGCCGGGCTGGATGCAGACCGTCTCGCGCGCCAACCCGCTGACGTACATCGTCGACGCCGAACGCGCGCTCTTCGCCGGGACGTTCAGTGATCCGGTGATCCTCTGGGGTGCGCTCGCGGCGATCGCGACGTGCGCCGTCGGCCTCGCCGTCGGCATCGGGGCGATCCGGCGCGCCGCGCGCTGACGTGATCGGGGTCGATCCGGGAGTCATCCGCTCCCGGATCGACCCCGGTCCGTGCGCCCCGGGCTACGTCAGGAAGAAGGAGCGCAGCTCGTCGGCGACGGCGTCGTCAGGCAGGCCGTGCCAGTCGCCGTCGACCGTGCGGAGGTTCCCGTGCGGGAGGCCACGGGCGACGTCGTCTGCCATCCCGACGAGGTCCGCGGAGCTCCCGGAGCTCGCGAGGACCAGAGTGGGGATCAGGATGTCGGCGAGCAGGTCGGTCGTCGTCGCCAGGCTGGCGAGGCTGTCGTAGACGAGCGTCGGGGCGACGTCGACCATCGCCTGCCATGACTCGGTGCCGCGCATCCCGGCCAGCATGTCCTCAGGCACGCCGACGCTGGTGAGGAAGAACTCCACGGCGCCGTCGTTGTCGCTCGCCTCGACGAGGCGCTCCAGCTCGGCGGTGAAGCGGCGCTGCTCGACGGCGTCGGACCCGTCGCCGACGGGTGGCTCGGCCAGGCTCAGCCGGGCGATCGCGACGCCGGCTGCCGCGGCCTGGAGGGCGACGAGCGCTCCGGAGGAGAACGTGTGGACGAAGGCGGGGGCGCCGACCGCGGCGATCACCGCAGCGAGGTCGCCGGCCTCTCGCTCGACGGCGTAGGGCGGGGTGTCCGTGCTCTCGCCCCGGCCGCGGCGGTCGTACCGGACGACGGTGAACGCTGTCGCGAGGAGCGGGACGAGGCCGTCGAACGAGCTGAGGCGGCGATAGTGGCCGGCGGCCTCGACGAGCACGAGCGGAGGGCCGGAGCCCGTCTGCTCGTACGCGATCCGGGTGCCGTCCGCCGACGTCGCCGTGCGGGTGCGGTCCGTCGAGGTCTTGAGCGGCGAGGACATGCTGCCACCTCCGGTGGTTGAACTGTACTGTGTAGTACAGGTGTGCGAGCGTGCGCCGACTGAACTGAACGGTCCAGTACTCTGGCCCGATGGCGACCACGTCCGGCGGGAGCGCGGCGCACCCGGGCGCATCACGTCGCGCGGACGCGAAGCGGCACCAGATCCTCGTCGCCGCGCGCGAGGTGTTCCTGGACCGCGGCTTCGCGGGAGCGAGCATGGACGAGGTGGCCGCCCGCGCGGGCGCCTCGAAGGTGACGGTGTACGCACACGTCCGGGACAAGCGGTCCCTCTTCGAGGCCGTCGTCCAGGAGGCGATCGACGAGGCCGAGGAGAGCACCCGCGACCTGGTCGGCGCCCTGGGCGAGAGCCACGACCTCCCGTCCGAGCTGCGGGCGTTCGCCCGAGCACACGTGCGCGAGGTCCTGCAGCCGCATCTCGTCCGGATGCGACGGCTCATCATCGCCGAGTCGCCGCGATTCCCTGAGCTCGCCCAGGCCTGGCACCGCGGCGGGCCGGTGCGCGGGCACGCGACGCTCGCCGGCGCCGTCGCGCGGCTCGCCGAGCGGGGGATGCTCAGCGCTCCGGATCCGTTGCTCGCCGCGCAGCACCTCAACTACCTGATCCTGGCGGTCCCGCTGAACGAGGCGATGTTCACCGGCGTCGACGCCCCGTACGGGCCACGGAAGCTGAACCGGTTCGCCGACGAGGGCGTGCGGGTGTTTCTCGCTGCCTACGCCGCGTGACGTTCGCGTGGGCGACCGCGCGCCACCACCTCCAGAGGTCGAGCCCGGTCGGCGGCGTGCCCGTGCGTCCGGTGGCGGGCGCGTGGCTGCCACACTTAGTGAGGCCAGGCACTCCTAACTTAGGTTAGCCTGTGCTCTTGTGATCGCCAGCCCGCCGCTGCCTCTCGTCCCGACCGTGTCCGTCAGGAGCCGAGCGCGGAGGCTCCGGGCGGGGCTCGCCGCCGCCGTGACGGCGGCCGTGCTCGTGCTCGCCGGGTGCGCCGCCGGGTCGGCCGGCGGCTCCGAAGGCCCCGCGCCCGCCGGTGCGCGCCTCGCCGACGTGGACCCGCTGGCCGACCCGCTCGGCCACGAGGGACCGTCCACCGCGACGCTCGCGGACCCCGACATCGACCCGCTCGCGACGCCGGAGCCGCAGCTGCCCGTCACCGTCACGGACGCGCAGGGCACCACGGTGACCGTCCACGACGTCAGCCGCATCCTCGCCCTCGACGTGTACGGCTCCACGGCCCGCACGGTGTTCGAGCTCGGACTGGGCGAGAACGTCGTGGGCCGCGACACCTCGTCCGGCTTCCCCGAGATCGCCGACCGTCCGCTCGTCACGGCCAACGGCCACCAGCTCACCGGTGAGGCGATCCTCGAGCTCGCGCCGACGCTCATCATCACGGACACGAGCCTCGGACCCTGGGACGTCGTGCTCCAGATGCGCGACGCCGGCATCCCGGTCGTCGTCGTCGACTCCCACCGCAGCATCGAAGGAGTCCCCTCGCTCATCCAGCAGGTCGCCGACGCGCTCGGGGTGCCGGACGCCGGCCGCGAGCTCGCCGAGCGCACGCAGTCGCAGATCGACGACGTCGTCGCGCAGATCGCCCAGATCGCCCCGGCCGACGGCGAGCGCCTGCGGATGGCGTTCCTCTACGTCCGCGGTCAGGCCGGCGTCTACTACATGTTCGGGTCCGACTCCGGCACCGACTCGATGATCGAGGCGCTGGGCGGCATCGACGTCGCGTCCGAGATCGGCTGGGACGGCATGCGGCCGATCACCGACGAGGGACTCGTCGCCGCGGCACCCGACCTCGTGCTCGTCATGAGCAAGGGTCTCGAGTCGGTCGACGGCGTCGACGGTCTCCTCGAGCACCTCCCCGCGCTCGCCCAGACGCCCGCCGGCGAGCGGCGCCGCGTCGTCGACATGGACGACACCCAGATCCTCAGCTTCGGACCCGCCACGGCGGAGGTCCTCGAGGCGCTCGCGGTCGCGATCTACGCGCCCGCCGACGCATGAGTGCGCCGGCCCGCGCCGTCGCCGGTCCGCACGCCGGGGCCGACGGCGCGGCCGGGGCCGACGCCGCCTCGTCTGCGCGGCGTCGGCCGGCCTCGGGGGAGGACGACGGCGCCCGGCGGCCACGCGTGTCGCGCACCGTCGGCCTGTTCGTCGCCCTGGGGATCGCGCTCGTCGTCGGCGTCGTGGTCTCGGCCGGCGTGGGGCAGCTGGCGATCCCGCCAGCGGAGGTCCTCGGCTCGCTCCTGCATCGGATCGGCATCGACGCGCTCCCGCTGCCGACCCACCCGAACGGCGACTCCGCCCTCTGGTCGATCCGGTTCCCGCGCGTGGCGCTCGCGCTCGTCGTCGGGGCTGCGCTCGCCACGGGCGGCGTGCTCATGCAGGGCGTCTTCGGGAACCCCCTCGCGGAACCGGGCGTCGTCGGCGTCTCCTCCGGTGCCGCTGCCGCGGCCTGCGCCGTCATCGTGCTCGGATGGGCGGCGTTCGGCTCCTGGACCATCGCCGTCGCTGCGTTCCTCGGCGGCCTCGCGGCCACCGCGCTCGTGTACGCGACGGCGCGCCAGGCCGGCCGCACGGAGGTGGTCACGCTCGTCCTCACGGGCGTCGCCGTCAACGCGGTGGCCGGAGCGGCGATCGCGTTCCTCACGTTCCTCGGCGACACGCAGGCGCGCGAGGAGATCGTGTTCTGGCAGCTCGGGAGCCTCAACGGCACGCGCTGGCCGGACGTCGCCGTCGCGGCCCCGCTCATGGCGGCGGGGCTCCTCGTCGCGCTGCTGCTCGCGCGCCGGCTCGACCTGCTCGCGCTCGGGGAGCGGCCGGCGCGCCATCTGGGCGTCGACGTCGAGAGGCTGCGGATCCTGGCCGTCGTCGTCGTGGCGGTGCTCGCGGGCGCCGCTGTCGCGTTCTGCGGGGTCATCGCGTTCGTCGGGCTCGTGGTCCCCCACCTCATCCGGATGTTCGTGGGGCCGGGGCACCGCGTCCTCGTGCCCGCGAGCGCTCTCGGAGGCGCGGTGCTCCTGCTCGCCGCCGACCTCGCGGCGCGCACGCTCGTGCCGTACGCCGACCTCCCGATCGGCATGCTGACGGCGCTCGTCGGCGGGCCGTTCTTCTTCTGGCTCATCCGCCGCACGCGGCGGGGCGCGGGAGGCTGGGCATGAGCGCGATCCTGTCGGCGCGAGGCGTGACCCTCACGCTCGGGGGCGCGCTGATCCTCGACGGCGTGGACCTCGACGTCGCTCCCGGCGAGGTCGTCGCGCTCGTGGGTCCCAACGGGGCCGGGAAGTCGACCCTGCTCGCCGCGCTCGCCGGCGACCTCGCCCCGGACTCCGGCGTCGTGCGGCTCGCCGACGCCGACCTCCGTGCGGAGCGGGCGGCGGACCTCGCGCGCGTGCGGGCCGTGCAGCTCCAGGAGACGCGCATCTCGTTCGCGTTCACGGTGCTCGAGGTCGTGCGGATGGGTCGCGCGCCCTGGCACGGGACGGCGCACGCGGATGCGGACGGCGACGTCGTCGCGCAGTCCCTCCGGATCGCGGAGCTCGAGGACCTCGCGCCCCGCCGCTACCCGACGCTGTCCGGCGGGGAGAAGGCGCGGACGTCGTTCGCGCGCGTGCTGGCCCAGCACACCGCCGTCCTGTTCCTCGACGAGCCGACCGCCGCCCTCGACATCCGCCACCAGGAGGCGGTGCTGCGCGAGGTGCGCCGCCGTGCGGACGGCGGCGTCGCCGTCGTCGTCGTGCTCCACGACCTCACGCTCGCCGCCGCGCACGCCGACCGCGTCGTCCTGCTCGACGGCGGCCGGGTCCGCGCTGACGGTCCGCCGCGGGCCGTGCTCACGCCCGAGCTGCTCACGCTCGTCTACCGCCACCCCGTCGCCGTCATCGACCACCCCGCCTCGCCCGGGCCCGTCGTCCTTCCGGTGCGACACCCCGCCCTCGTTCCCTCGGAGGTCTCATGAGCGCCCCCTCGCCCGCCGGGCTGCGCCACCGCGCCCTGCTCGCCGTCGCCCTGGCGGGCGCCCTGCTCGCCGCCGGCGCCGCCTTCGTGGCCGGTGCACCGCCGGCCGCCGCGGCCCCGCGCGTCAGCGTGACGAGCGAGGCCGGCGCGGGTGTCGCCTCGCTCGACGGCCCGACCACCGTGCAGGTGAGCGGCTCCGGCTTCCAGTCCGTCCAGGGCGGGTTCGGCGGCGTCTACGTGTTCTTCGGCTGGGTGTCCGATCCCGGAGGCGGGTCGTGGCGCCCGTCCCAGGGCGGCCGCACGGGCGAGGACCTCGTGTACGTGCCCGACTCCGAGTCGGCCGACAACGCCGGCTACCAGCGCTTCGTGACGTTCCCGGGGTCGAGCACCGCGCACGCCGCGAACGGCGGGGAGCTCGCGGCCGACGGCACCTTCGCGCTCTCGATGGTGATCCCCGGCCCCACCTTCACGGGGCAGGACCGGGCGGGCAACGCGTCGGCCGTGGACTGCCGCGAGGTGACCTGCGGCATCATCACGGTCGGCGCGCACGGCGTCGTCAACGCGAACAACGAGTCGTTCACGCCCGTCGAGTTCGTCGCGGGCGGGGCGTCGGCCGCGGACGAGGGGGGCGACGGCGCCGCGGCCTCGGGCGGCGGGGCGACGGCTGACGAGGGGGAGCGAACGGGCGACGCGGCGGCGGAGGAAGGCGTGGCACCGGACGTCCCGGCGACGCTGGGCGTCGAGACGACGACCGTCGTGGCCGGTCGCGTGCTGACGTTCACCGGGCAGGGCTTCACACCCGGCGAGCAGGTGGTGGCCTCGCTCAGCGGCGGCCTGGCCGCCGCCGGTCCCATGCTCGCGGGCCAGGCCGGCGAGGTGGCCGGGGTGCTGCAGCTGCCCGCCGACATCCGCACGGGCACGCACACGTTGCGCCTCGTCGGTGCCGGTTCGGGCGAGACGCCGGAGGTCGAGCTGACCGTCGTCGCGGACCCCGCGCTCGCCGCCGCCGCGGCCGAGGCCCAAGAGGACGGCGGCCTCCCGTCGTGGGCGTTCCTCGCCGCGGCCGGCACCGGGCTCGCGCTCCTGGTGCTGGTGCTCTCCTCGCTCGTGACGGCGATCGTGCGACGACGGCGGGCGCGCCGGGCCGCGCGCGGCGGGTCAGGGGTCCCCGACGGGGACGGTGCGCCGGGGGACGGTCCGGCGGTGCCCGGCGCCACGGGGGCTCCGGGCGCCACGGAGGCGAGCCCGTCGCCCGACGGGGCGCGGGCGCTGGACGACACGCAGGACCTGCCGCCCCTCGGGCGCGCGCGGGTCGAGGCGGGCGCGCCGTGAGGCGCCGCGCCCCGGTGCTCGCCCTTGCGCTCGCGGCCGGTCTCGCCGCGGTCGGCGCACCGGCCCTCGCGACGGCGGCGGGCGACGTGGACGTCGACGTCACCATCCCCGAGACCGTCACCGGTCCGTTCACGGTGTCGAACGCCGAGCTGCGCTGGGGCCTCAACGAGGAGGCGGGCTCCGGGTCGTTCTTCGGCGGGTGCAACTTCCTCTCCGCCGGCGAGGTGGGCGACACCGGTGGCGGCAGGGTCTGGACCGCTGCCGACGGCTTCTACGCCTCGCGCGACGGCAACGTCACCATCGAGAAGCCGTACCGGACGTCGTCGGGGGTCACCCGGCGCGAGATGCCGTTCGCCGACCGCTGCCTCGATGCGGACGGCACAGCCGTCTCGAGTGCCCGGCACACGGGGACCGGGGTCCAGGCGGTCATCCGTGGTGGCCGCGGCGAGGTCGACCCGGCGTCGGGGGACGCCCGGATCGAGTGGGAGGGGTCCTTCACCGTCGTCTTCTACGGCGGCCTCACGTACTGGTGGGTGAGCGACCCCGTGCTCGAGATCACCGACGGCGTCGGCACGCTCCGCGGGACCGGCGGCGGCTTCGGCACGTCCATGGAGGACATGTCGCAGTGGGTGGAGCTCGACGACGCCGAGATCGTGCTGGCAGACCTGAGCGGGGTGAACCTCGCGGGCTCCCAGGGTTTCCGCGGCGCGCCCGCCTACCTCGGCGTCCCTGTCACCGCGCCCGACGGCGCCCCGGCGCAGGTCCGCCAGGGCGCGGCCTGGGGGTCCTTCCCGCCCTCGTTCGTCGACTTCCAGGCGGGGACCGGGCAGGCGGCCTACTGGTACTCGTCGGGAGGGATCCGCGACGCGGCGAAGCCGGCGACGCCGGTCTACGTCAGCTACGACGCCGACGCGCCGGTGATGCCCGACCCGCCGCCCGTCCCGACCGACCCGGGTGGCGCGGGTAGCGCGCCCCCACCGACCGGCCCCGGCGCGGGTACGGGCGGCGGCGCCGATGGCTCGACGGGCGCCGGCGGAGCGGGTGCACCGGGTGCCACTGGCGGCGACGGTGCGGGCCTCGCCGACACCGCCCCACCGGGCCTGCTCGACGCCGAGACGTACCTGCCGGCGTCGGGTCTCATCCCGGACGTCGCGGCCGCGTTCGACGACCCCGCCGAGCGGTTCGCCTGGGCGCTGTCCGGCGTCTTCTCGCTCGCGGGCACCGCCGTCGTCGGCTTCCGCCGCGGATGGCTCGCGCTGCCGTGGTCCGCGGCATGACCCGGCACGCACCGCTTCCGAAGTAAGGCTATCCTCAGTAAGGTAAGGCTCGCCTCACCGTTCCCCTCACGACACGACCCACGGAGGACACATGCACAGCACACGCGCGACGAGCCGCACCGGCCGTCGCACGATCGCGGGACTGGCCGGCCTCGCCGTCTCGCTCGCCGCCGGAGTGGCCCTGGCCACGTCGGCGCAGGCCGCGCCGAACGAGATCGACGACGCCACCCTGCGGTGGTCGATGAGCGTGGAGGCGGGTGGAGGCGCGTTCTTCGGCGGGTGCAACTTCCTGTCCGCGGGCGCCGCGGGAAACGCCGGCAGCAGCCGGCTGTGGACCGAGGCGGACGGGTTCTACCAGACGGAGGTCGGGAACGTCCGCGTCGAGAAGCCGACGGCCGACGGCGGCTGGGCGACGCCGTCGTGGGCCACGAAGTGCCAGGACGCGAACGGTGCCGCCGTCAGCACGGCGCCCGCCAGCACGACGGGCGCGCAGGTCGTCCTGTCGAACGGCGTCGGCACGGTCGACGCGGAGGCCGGCACGGCACAGGTGTCCTGGGACGGTGACGTCACCGTCGTGTTCTACGGCGGCATGACGTACTGGACGGCGAGCGACCCCGTGCTGTCCGTCGCGGCCGACGGCACGGGCACGCTGACGGCGAGCGCGGGCGGGTTCGCAGCGTCGATGGAGGACCCGAGCCAGTGGGTGCCGATCGAGCCGGTCCAGGTCGGGCTCGCGACGTTCAGCGGCGTGACGGTCACGGCCGACGGCGTCGAGGTCCAGCCCGACTACCTCGGCGTCGAGGTCACGACGCCGGAGGGTGCCAGCCCGCAGGTGCGGACGGGCGGCTCCTGGGGTGCCTTCCCGCAGTCCTACGTCGACTTCCACCAGGTGACGGGGCAGTCCTCGTATTGGTACTCCTCGGGCGGCAGCGCCGACCCGAAGAAGCCGGCGACGCCGTTCACCGTCGCGTGGACGGCCGTGCCGGGCACCGACCCCGGGCCCGAGCCCGGCGACGGTGAGGTGCCCGTCGAGGTGATCGTGCCGGAGGACGGCGGACCCGGGCCCGAGCCCGGCGAGTTCAGCTGGACGATCTCCGGCGCGGGCGCCGTCAGCCTCGGCACGGCCGAGGCCACGCAGTCCGGCTTCGTCGCGAACGGCGCGCTGCACGCCATCACGGTGACCGACACCCGCGAGGACGCCCCGGCGTGGTCGCTGAGCGGTCAGGTCGGCGCGTTCGCCGCGAGCGGCGGTGCGTCCTTCGGCGGGCAGGCGCTCGGCTGGGAGCCCGCGCTCAGCGCGAACGCCCTGGGCGCCGTCGCCGGTCCGGCCGTCGCACCCGGCGCCGGCTCGGATGCGGGGCTCGCGGTCTCGCGGACGCTCGTCTCCGCACCGGCCGGGCACGCGCTCGGCTCCGTGCAGGTCGACACCTCGCTGCAGCTCAACGCGCCCGCGGGCACCGCTCCCGGTGCCTACACCTCCACGCTCACGCTGACCGCGCTGAGCTGAGCTCACGGCCCGGTCCGGCCCGCGCAGGGGCCGGACCGGACCGGGCCCGAACCTTCGGAAGACCCATGACACTGCACCCCGCCCCGAGCGCCGACCCTCGCGCTTCCCGTCGAACCTCGCACCCCGCGGTACGAGGCTCGACGCGGAGTGCGAGGTTCGGCGGGTTCCGCGGCGCTGTCGTGCTGCTCCTGGCGGCGCTGGTGGGCCTGCTCTCGTCGTCGCCCGCCGCCGCCGACGACGGCGACCTCGCCTGGAGCGTCCGACCCGCCGACAACGAGCACGGGACGTCCCGTGCGAACTTCGCCTACGCCGTCGAGCCGGGTGACGTCGTCGAGGACGCGATCGTCGTGACGAACCTCGGCCAGGCGCCGCTCGACCTGGCGGTGTACGCGGCCGACGGGTTCTCGACGTCCGCCGGCCACCTCGACCTGCTGCCCGCGGACCAGCCCTCCGTGGACCTCGGCACGTGGGTGTCGCCGTCGTCGCCCGCGATCGCGCTCGACCCGGGGGAGAGCGCCGAGGTGCCGTTCACGATCGCCGTGCCGGCCGACGCCGCGCCCGGCGACCACCCGGGCGGGATCGTGACGTCGTACGCCCACGGCGACGGCACGGTGCGCCGCGACAACCGCCTGGGCTCGCGCATCCACGTCCGCGTGGCGGGCGAGCAGGTGGTGGGCCTCGCCGTCTCCGACGTCCGTGCGGAGCACGCCACGACGCTCGACCCGACGCGTCCCGTCGCCATGACGCTCACGTACACGCTGACGAACACCGGGAACGTGCGCACGCTCGCGCACGAGGACGTGACGGTCGCCGGGCCGGGCGGCGTCGCGGCGGTGACCCGGTCCGCGCTCGTCGAGGAGCTGCTGCCCGGGGCGTCGGTGGAGCGCCAGGTCGTCGTCGACGGCGTGTGGCCGCTCGTGCGGCTGGGCGCGGATCTCGCCGTCGTCCCCGAGGCGGTCGACGGTGCGCTGGGCGAGCCGGTCGACGTCAGCACGTCCGCGTGGGCGGTGCCGTGGGGTGCGCTCGTCGTGCTCGTCCTCGTGGTCGGCGGCGCGGTGCTGATCGGCGTGCGGCGCGGACGCCGAACGTCGCGTGTGATCCCGACCACGAGTGGTTCCGGCTCCCCCGCCGGCGCACTACGTTCCTGACAGGACGTCACGACAATCTGTCGTGACACGACCCCCCCGACCCCGAGGAGCACGATGACGACCCTCACGCCGGCGACCGACCTCGACTCGCTCTCGACACGGCTGCGCGAGGCGACCCGTCCCGAGCACGAGCACGCGGAGACCCGGGGGTTCGTCACGGACCTGATGTCGGGCGCTCTCGGCCGGGACGCGTACGTCGACCTCGCCACGCAGCACCACGCGATCTACAGCGCCCTGGAGGACGTGGAGTCCGCGATGGCGGGCGACGCCGTCGGCGCCACGTTCGTCTTCGGTGAGCTCGCGCGCGTCGCCTCGCTGGAGGCGGACCTCGCGGTGCTCCGCGGCCCCGACTGGCGCACGGACGTCCGGCTGCTCCCCTCCACGCAGGAGTACGGGGCGCGGATCCGGTCCGCCGGCAGCGCCTGGTCCGGTCACTACCTGGCGCACGCGTACACCCGCTACCTCGGGGACCTCTCCGGCGGTCAGATCGTCCGGCGGATGCTCGAGCGCCACTACGGCCTGGCCGACGACGAGCTGACGTTCTACGCGTTCCCCTCGATCGCGAAGCCGAAGGTGTTCAAGGACGGGTACCGGGCCAGGATCGACGCCGCGCCGTACTCGCCCGCCGAGGGTGCCGAGATCGTGGCCGAGGTGCGGCGCGCCTTCGCGTTCAACTCCGCGCTGTTCACCCAGCTCGGCGAGGTGCACCACGCCGCCGCCCGCCCCGCCTGAACCTCCGCGAGAGGTTTTCTGCGCCACCGCGAGAGGTTTTCTGCGCCACCGCGAGAGGTTTTCTGCGCGACAGCGAGAGGTTTTCTGCTCGACGGCCGGGAAGCGGCCTGGCAGCCTCGCCTCCATGTCCGGACTCGACGACGACCCGTTCGACTGGCGCATCACGAAGGACGACCGCGTGCTCGTCTCACGTGGAGGCCGCGCCGTCGTGACGGTCGCCGGCAACCGCGGCCGCGCGCTCGCGGCCGAGCTGCGTGGCGCCGACGACGACGAGGCACAGCTGCTGCTCGCTCGCGCCACCGGCAACTACAAGCGGGGTAACGAGAAGCGTCCGACGCGACCCTGAGGCATCACCCGGCACGCTCCGCCGTCCTCCGCGGACCTCCGGGGGCCGGTCAGACGCCGGTGAGCTGGCGCTCGTCGACGGTGACCGGGTCGACGCCGACCGCCCGCATCACGAACCCGACGGTCGCCTCGATCGCTCGGTCGCGCGCGGGCCCGGAGTCGGGCACAGGGCGGCCGGCGAGGCACGAGTTCACGAGGGGCACGACGGCGTCGAGGTCCTGCCGCGGAAGCCGCCCGGTCGCGATGCCGAGCACGAGGATGCGGCGCAGCATCTGCTCGACCTGGTCGATGTGGTCGCGCAGGCGCTCCATCGTGGCGCGCGAGACGACGGTGCGGAGGTCCGGGCCGGGGGCCAGGTGGTAGACGCGCTTGAGCTGGATCTGCTGGAGCACGTAGACGCGGAGCTGGTCGACCGGGTCGTCGACGTCCGCGAGCGCCCGCTCGAGCGCCGCCACGTACGCGCCGGTCTCGTGCTCGATGAACCCGAGAAGCACCGACTCCTTGTCGGGGAAGTGGTTGTACACGGCCGTCCGCCCCACGCCTGCCCGCGCGGCGATGTCCGCGAGCGAGATCGCGTCGAACCCTGACGTCTCCATGAGCGTCGAGAGCGCCGTGAAGAGCCGGTGGCGGACCTGCTCGCGGTGCTCGGCGAGCGACGAGCCGATGATCTTAGGCACGCAGCCATGATGCCACGTGCTGACACAAGGGCCCGACGTCGTCAGATAAGTTAGGTCACCCTCAGTGACCCGAGCCACAGGCGCAACGCGCGCGTGAGACGCCGCGGCGGTACGTTCGCCCCCACGAGCCAGGCCGGAGTCGGTCGACGACGGGGGTGGTCCAGGTGGCGGAGAAGCCGGCGGTCAGCCGCCTCAACGCGCGGGTGATCGGGATCTGCGTCGCCGCGGCGCTCGGCGGGTTCATGTTCGGGTTCGACACGGCGGTCATCAACGGGGCGGTGGACGCCCTGGGCGACGCGTTCGCCCTCGGTGCGGGACTCAAGGGCTTCGCCGTGTCGTCGGCGCTCATCGGGTGCGCGGTCGGCGCCTGGTTCGCGGGGCCGGTGGCGAACCGCATGGGCCGCGTCCCGGTGATGCTCATCGCCTCGGCGATGTTCCTCGTGTCCTCCATCGGGTCGGGCATGGCGTTCGGCGTCGTCGACCTCATCATCTGGCGGGTCATCGGCGGCCTCGGCGTCGGCGCGGCGTCCGTCATCGCGCCGGCGTACATCGCCGAGGTCTCGCCCGCGTACGTGCGCGGACGCCTCGGCTCTCTGCAGCAGCTCGCGATCGTCACGGGCATCTTCATCGCGTTGCTGTCCGACGCCGTGCTCGCCGGCGTCGCCGGTGGCGCCGCGGAGATGCTGTGGTGGGGACAGGAGGCGTGGCGCTGGATGTTCCTCGCCGCGTCGGTGCCCGCTGTGGCCTACGGCCTCTTCGCGCTGAGGCTGCCGGAGTCGCCGAGGTACCTCGTCGCCCGCGGGAAGGTGGACAAGGCGTCCCAGGTCCTCCACGACTTCACCGGCGTCGTCGATGTGAATCTCAAGATCGAGCAGATCCGCGCCACGCTCGACAGCGAGAAGAAGGAGTCGCTGCGGGATCTGCGCGGGCCGCGCCTCGGGCTCAAGCCGATCGTCTGGGTCGGGATCCTGCTGTCGGTCTTCCAGCAGTTCGTCGGGATCAACGTGATCTTCTACTACTCGACGACGCTGTGGCGGTCCGTCGGGTTCGACGAGTCGAACGCGCTGCTCATCACGGTGATCACGTCGGTGACGAACATCGTGGTGACGATCGTCGCGATCCTGCTGGTGGATCGCGTCGGCCGCCGTCCGATGCTGCTCGCCGGCTCCATCGGGATGGCGATCTCGCTCGGCGTCATGGCGCTGGCGTTCTCGTTCGCCACGCTGACGACGGCCGACGACGGCACGCAGACGGCGGAGCTCGCGGCGCCGTGGTCGACGATCGCCCTGGTCGCGGCGAACGTGTTCGTCGTCGCGTTCGGCGCCACGTGGGGCCCCCTCGTGTGGGTGCTGCTCGGTGAGATGTTCCCGAACCGGATCCGCGCCGGGGCGCTCGCCGTCGCGGCGGCCGCTCAGTGGGTGGCGAACTTCTTCATCTCGACGACGTTCCCCGTGTTCGCGGAGATCGGGCTGACGTTCGCGTACGGCTTCTACGCGTTCTTCGCGGTGCTCTCGTTCGTGTTCGTGCTGCTCCGCGTGCCTGAGACCAAGGGCAAGGAGCTCGAGGACATGTCGGAGGACCTCGTGGTGGAGCGTCGCCGTTCCCGCGCCGCTCCGGCCTGAGCGGCGGGCGGCCAGGCTGCGGGGCGCCGTCGGTCGACAGTGCAACCGGAGGGTTGCGATTCCGGGTTGAACCGGCTAGCCTGACTTGCAACCGTACAGTTGCAACTAGGAGGAATCATGTCGAACCCGCCCGCCACCATCGACGACGTCGCGTTCACCGTGTCGCGCACCGTCCGGATCGACGCCCCGCTCTCCACGGTCTGGACGGCGCTCACCGCGCCCGAGCACCTGGCCGGCTGGTTCGGTGACCGCGCCGAGTTCCCCGACGGCGTCCACGTGGGCGCCGAGGGGACGTTCGGATGGCCGGATCACGGGGACTTCCCCGTGCGCGTGGTCGAGTTCGCCCCGGAAGAACGGTTCGCGTTCACCTGGGGCACGCCCGGCGAGCCGATCCGTGCCGACAACTCGACGACTGCCCACTTCACGCTGGACCCCGACGGCGACACGACCGTCGTCACGGTCCTCGAGACAGGGTTCGAGGACCTCGGCGACGACGCCCGCCGTCGCGCAGCCATGGAGGACAACCGCTCCGGCTGGACCGAGGAGCTCGACCAGCTCGTCGCGTACGTGGCGACGCTCGCCCGGACGGATGCCTGAGCGGGTCGGGCGAGCGACGTCGTCCGCGGTCCTGGACCCCGTCCCGTTGTGCGCTGCCCTGTCGGAGCCGATGCGCTGGCAGATCCTTGAGGTGCTCGGGAGTCGCGACGCCTCGGCGAGCGACCTGGCGCGAGAGCTGCCGATCAGCCGGCAGGCGATCGCCAAGCACCTCGCCCAGCTCGAGGCCGTCGGCCTCGTGGAGCCGGTGCCCGACGGTCGGGCGATCCGGTACCGGGCGTTGGGCGCCAGGCTGGGGATGCTCGCCGATCGACTCGAGGCCGTCGGCCGAGGGTGGGACCGCAGACTCGCCCGGCTCGCCGACGTCGCGGAGCGTCTCGACGCCGAGTGACGCGGTACCAGCGGCGGCATCGGGTGCGCCTGGTGACCACAGTGGTCACCAGGCGCACCCGATGTGCCGCCGTCAGAGGGCGGCGACCCACGCGGCGACGGCGGCCGCCACCTCGGCCTCGCGCCCGCGGACGTCGTGGGCGCCGGTCACCCAGACCTGAGTCACGAGCCCCGGGATCGCCGCGACGTGCTCGTCGAACTCGGCCGGCGACCCGAACGGGTCGGTGCGGCCGGACACGAACAGCACGGGCACGTCGATCCGGCCGAAGTGCTCGGTCCGCAGCTTCTCGGGCCTGCCCGGAGGGTGCAGCGGGTAGCTCAGCAGCACGAGTCCCGCCGCGGGGAGCCCGTCCGCGACGGCCATCGAGCACATCCGCCCGCCGTAGGACCGCCCGCCCAGCACGAGGCTGCCGACGTCGGCGTTGTGCGACGCCGCGAACGCCGTCGCCTCGGTGCGCAGGTGGGCGACGGCGACCTCCGGCCGGTCCGGCACCTTGCGGCCGGCGAGGCGGTACGGGAAGTCGACGCGCCGGCAGGGGAGCGGTGCGACGGCCTTCTCGACGGCGACCAGCGCCGGGCTCTCGCGGGAGGCACCGGCACCGGGTGTGAGCAGCAGCCCCAGCGGTGCGCTCATCGGTGCCGGTCCGCCCGGCCGCGTGCGTCGGCCCACGAGAGGGCGGCGTCGACGATCGGCCGGTCGGGTTCGAGCCAGTCGACGCCGAACCAGTCTCCGCGCTCGAGCCAGCGCACGTCGTCGTGGTCCGCGAGCGGTTCGGGCGCACCGTCGACGATCCGGGCGACCCACACCCGCATCAGGTGCCCGTTCAGGACGGGCCAGGCGCCGTCGTCGGGCCCCACGAGCTCGTCGGACAGCTCGAGCGTGACGCCCAGCTCCTCGTCGATCTCGCGGTGCAGGCCGGCGACGGGATCCTCGCCGGGTTCGACCTTGCCGCCGGGGAACTCCCACCGGCCCGCGAGCGACTTCGGCGCCGACCGGCGGGCGGTGAGCAGCCGTCCGGGCGCCTCGAGGTCGTCGACGATCGCGGCGGCCACGACGAGCGGAGACATGGGGAGATCGTAGGAGGTGCCGGTGTCCGGCACGTGGCGAGCCCGCGCGGGCGACGACGACGGCGGAGGCGGGAGTCGGGAGTCGGGAGTCGCGCGGTGCCGGGCCGGCCCGGGCCGGCCCGGGCCCCTCGGACGCCTACTCCGAGGGGGCCGCCGGCACGGTCATCCTCCCGGCCGTACCCCCGCGAGGGCGGGAGCGACACTCCGGCGACCCCGGCTCCCTGCGGTTAGGGTGCTCGGTGTGATCGACCTCAAGACCCCCGCCGAGATCGAGGCGATGCGACCGGCCGGCGCGTTCGTCGCGAGCGTGCTGACCCGGCTGAGCCAGGAGGCGGCCGTCGGCGTCAACCTCCTCGAGCTCGACGGCATCGCCCACCAGATGATCCGCGAGCGCGGCGCCGTCTCCTGCTACATCGACTACCACCCGAGCTTCGGCGCGATGCCGTTCGGGAAGGTGCTCTGCACGTCGGTGAACGACGCCGTGCTGCACGGTCTCCCGTTCGACTACGTGCTGCAGGACGGCGACCTGCTGTCGGTGGACTTCGCGGCGTCGGTCGACGGCTGGGTCTCCGACTCCGCGCTGAGCGTCGTCGTCGGCACGCCGCGCGAGGAGGACCTGCGGCTGATCCGGACGACCGAGGTGGCGCTCGACGCCGGCATCGCGGCCGCCGTCGTCGGCAACAAGCTGGGCGACATCTCCGCGGCGATCGGTGCGGTGGCGACCGACGCCGGCTACTCGATCAACACCGACTTCGGCGGGCACGGCGTCGGCCGCACGATGCACGGCGAGCCGCACGTGCCCAACCAGGGCCGGGCGCACCGTGGTCTGCCGCTGAAGCCGGGGCTCGTGATCGCCATCGAGCCGTGGTTCCTCGCGAGCACGGACGAGATCTACACCGACCCCGACGGCTGGACGCTGCGCAGCACCGACCGCTCCCGCGGCGCCCACTCCGAGCACACCATCGCGATCACGCCCGACGGGCCGCTCGTCCTCACCGCCCGCAGCTGAGCTCGGGCCGAACGCCTTCGCGAGAGGTTTTTTGTGCGACCGCGAGAGGTTTTCTGCGTCGACGCCGTCAGTCGTCGGCGAGCCTCGGCGGGAAGCCGCCCGTGGCGATCGGTCCCCAGTCGGTGATGGTGAGGCGGATGAGCGACTTGCCCTGGTCGACCATCGCCTGGCGGTACTCGGCCCAGTCGGGGTGCTCGCCGGAGATGGACCGGTAGTACTCGACGAGCGGCTCCACGGAGTCGGGCAGGTCGATCACCTCGGCCGTGCCCGTGACCTGGACCCACGGGTCCCAGTCGTCGGACAGCACGCAGGCCGCCGCGGCCGGGTCCCGCCGGAGGTTCACGGCCTTGGCGCGGTCCGGGTAGGTCGAGATCACGAGCCGGCCCTCGCCGTCGAGACCGCACGTCACGGGCGACATCTGCGGTGCGCCGCCCGCGCGAGTCGTGAGCAGGACGGCGCGGTGCCGGGTCCGGAGGAAGTCCTCGAGCCCGGCGCGGTCCACCCGGGTGGTCGTGGCGATGGTGCGGGCCATGGTGCTGCCTCTCGTCGGGAGCGGTGCCGCCGTCATTCTCCCGCGGCGGGCGCCGTCGGCGGGACTCAGGCTCGCGCCACGGGCCGCCGGAGGGGCGGGTTCGCGGCCCGCACGTCCGCGACCTCGGCGTTCGACAGCGCGACGAGCTCCACCTCGATCTCGACGTCGGCGCCGGCCCCGTCCGCGTAGACGACGCCGCGCAGCGGTGAGACGTCGAGGTGGTCGCGGCCCCAGCCGAGCACGACGTACCGGCTGTCGATGAGGACGTCGCGGGCCGCGTCGACGTGCAGCCATCCGCCGCCGGGCACCCAGACCGACGCCCACGCGTGGGCACCCCCGCCCCTGCCCGGCGGCGCGTCGCCCGGAGGAGCCGCGGCGTCGTCGTCCTCCCACACGTACCCCGACACGTACCGGGCGGCGAGCCCCATCGACCGCACGCTCGCGATCATCAGGTGGGCGAGCTCCGGCCCCGACGCCCGCCCCCGCTCGTGGATGCGTCGGGAGAGGTCGACGACGGCGTGCACGAGCGGGCGGCCGGGGCCGAACGACGGCGCCGCGAACTCGCGCACCGTCTCGTCCAGGTCGACCATCGCGGACGGCAGGGTCGCCTCGGCCACCCCGAGCAGGGCGGCGCCCTGGAGGCCGTGCCCGTCCCGGCTCGCGCGGCCGGTCGCGCCGAGCCCGCCCGCGCGCCCGGGCGACCCGATCGTGCGCGCGATCTCGGCAGCCGTCGTCCAGGGCACGGCGGGCAGGCTGTCGATCCGTGCACCCCGCCGGGTCACCGTGAGCACCGACTCGGCGCGCACCCGCAGCGACGTGTGCTCGGTCGCGATCCGGAAGTAGCTGGAGCGGTTCCCGTGGAAGTCGCGGTGTTCGGCGGTCTCCGCCGGGACCGGGTCGACGTCGAGTCGCGAGCTGTGCACGACCTGGCCGCCGCCGTCCCGCGGCAGCAGCACGGCTCGTCCGTAGGAGCCGGCCGCCGGGGCGGGATACGTGTAGGTCGCTCGGTGGACGACCCGGTAGTGACGCCCCGACTCGGACGCCCCGTGCGCCGTCGCCCGCCTGCTGCTCACGACGCCGTCCCGTCGGGTGCCCACGCGAGGGAGGCGTCGAGCCACGGGACCGGCACCGGATGCGTGAAGTGGACGCGGGCGATCTCCTCGCCGAGCTCGGCGAGGCGCCACCGCATCGACTCGAGCGTCTCCGCGAGACGGGACCGGACGCCGTCGTCGCCGGCGGCAGCGGCGGCACGGGTGTCGAGCTCGTCGAGGAGGTCGACGACGTCGGCCAGCAGGGCATCGCGGGCGGCGGTGCCTCGGGCGGGGGCGGGGACGGCGGCGAGGTCCGCCCCGAGCGCGACGAGCTGGAACCGCAGGGAGCGGGGGTTCGCGGCGTCGGTGAGCAGGAGGTCGAGCACGGTGCCGACGCTCGCGCGTGCCTGGTAGCGGCGGCGGTACGTGATGACGCTCTCGTGGGCGATGAGCACCGACTCGAGCACGAGCGAGTCGACGTCGCCGCTGCGGAGGCGCGTGAGCGTGGCGGCGAGCGTGTCGACGAGCCAGCGCGCACGCTCCAGGCGCCGGCCGGCGTCCATGAGCGACCAGCCGGCGTCGCGCACCATCGACTCGGCCGCGATACCGGACAGCGCGAGGAGACCCTCGAGGAGCCGGGCGAGGACGGGTCCGAGCTCGGAGCCCGGGTCGCGCTCGTGGTGCGCGCGCTCGCGTGCGATCGCCCGCTCGATGGCGGAGAGCGCGAGCCACGTGTCGCCGGAGAGCTGGTCGCGCACCGCCGTCGCCGTCCGGGTCAGCTTCGCCTCGGTGTGCGCCACGGAACCGGGCCGCCGGGCGTCCGTCACGACCTCGGACAGGCTCCCGGACGCCGCCACGGTGGCCACCGCGTCAAGCAAGACGTCGAGGGCGCGGGCTCCGACGTTCGCGGGAGAGGCGTGGAAGTCGTTCCACCGGTCGGAGACGGCCCGCACGAGCCGCACCGTCTGCTCCGCCTGCTCCGCGTGCCGGCCGAACCAGAACAGGTCCTCGGCCGCTCCGGGGGAGATGGACGCCGGGAGGTGCGCCGTCCCGCCGGTGGACGACGGCGCCGCCGCCTCGCCGACCCACGGATCGGCCACCGTGTACGGCTCGGAGGAGAGCACCCATACGTCCTTCGCGGCGTCGAGCGGGCCGGGGTCCGTGAGCACGGTGTCCTCCGGGGTCACGCGCGCCAGGCCGCTCGACATCACCTGGTAGCCGCGGGTGCCGGCGACGGCGAACGCCCGCAGCGTCGTCGGCCTCGCCTCGAGGGCCGACCCGGCCACGGTGGGCGTGGTCGAGGCCTCGATCGGTTCCTGGCCGACCCAGGCGAACGGGCGGTCGGCGATGCGGGCGGCGAGGTCCGCACGCTCGTGCAGCGTGAGGTCCCAGCCGCGGACGGCCGGCGCGCCGGGGGCCGTGGGGCGCACCACGAGGCGGTCGAGGTTCGCCATCACGTGCGAGCACATCGACCGTTCGCCGCACCAGTACGTGACGGCCGACCCGATCGCGAGCTCCTCGCCGAGCAGCTCGCGGGCGAGCCGGGGCAGGTAGGTGAGCAGCCCGGGGTTGTCGAGCACGCCGCTGCCCAGCGGGTTGACGACCGACACGGCGCCCGCTCGGGCGGCCTGCACGAGGCCGGCGACGCCGAGCCGGGAGTCGCCACGCAGGTCGAGCGGGTCGCAGTGCTCGGCGTCGACGGCGCGCAGCAGCACGTCCACGGGTTCGAGCCGGCCGAGCGAGCGCATCCAGAGCCGCCCGTCGGCCACCACGAGGTCCTCGCCCGTCACGAGCGGGTAGCCGAGCATCGTGGCCAGGTACGCCTGGTCGAACGCGGCGGGGGAGTCTGGTCCGGGCGTGAGCAGGGCGACCCGGGGCGCGTCGCCGGCGCCGGCGGGCGCGACCTCGGCCGCGGCGTGGCGCACCGCCTGGAAGAACGGCCCGATGCGGCGGATGCGTGCGTGGCGGTACAGCCCGCTGAGCACCTCGGCCACGATGCGGCGGTCCTGCATCGCGTAGCCCATCCCGGTGGGTACCTGGGCGCGGTCGGCGAGAACCTGCCAGCCGCCGTCGGCGTTGCGCGCGAGGTCCACGGCGAGCGTGAACAGCTGGTGCTCGCCCGGCACGCGGATGCCGTCGACGGCGCGGACGAACCCGCGGTGGCCGAGGATCAGGGCCGGTGGGAGGACGCCCCGCGTGAGGAGCTCGGCGCCGGAGTACAGGTCGGTGAGCACGAGGTCGAGCAGGAGCGCCCGCTGCCGCAGCCCGGACTCGATGCGCGCCCACTCGACCTCGTCGAGCAGCACGGGGAGCGGGTCGAGGAGCCAGGGCCGGCCCGTGCCGCCCGCGTCGTCGGCGCCGTGCCGGACGCCGTGGTCCTCGAGGAGGGCGACGACGTCGGCGGCGCGCTGGGCCAGCTGCTCGCCGTGGTGCAGGCCGACGAGGTCGGCCATCTGCGCCCACGCGGCCCGTGCGGCCCCGGTGGACTGGAGCATCTCGTCGTGGCCGGGTCCGCCCGCCCGGTAGCCGGCGAGCACATCGGTCATCGAACCTCCCGGTGCTCGCAAAGTCCGGCTGTGGCTCGCTGCTGCCCGAACGGCCCCGGCTTGACCTTGAATGGCCCACACATTACTCCGCGCAGAGGGAGGTGCAGGGCGACACGAGCGGGGCTTCGCAGGAGCGCGCTCGCCCATCCGGGGCATCCCTGGATCGACCTGCTCGCCGGACGCGGGAGGATGGGCCGGTGCGCGCCATGCCTCCCGAGCTCCTCGACGCCGTCGCCGGTGAGCTCGGCAGGCACCGGGGCGCCGGCGTCGCGGCGTCCGCGCGCCGCCTGAGCGAGCGGTACCTCGCCGACCACCCGGCATCACGTCCGATCCTCGCCGCTCCCGACGACGTCGCCGGCTACCTGACGACCCGGATGCCGGCGACGTTCGCCGCCGTCGCCGCTGCTCTCGACCAGGTCAGCGACGCGGTGCCCACCCTCGAGCCGCGATCCGTGCTCGACCTCGGCGCCGGCACCGGAGCCGCGACGTGGGCGGCACGCGAGGTGTTCGGGAGTCTCGAGCGCGCGACGCTCGTCGACTACGCACCCGAGGCTCTCGCCGTCGCCGCCCGGCTGCTGCGGGCGAGCGATCTGGACGTCACGACGACGACGGCGCCGCTCACGCGGGCAGGTTCCGGCGCCGACGACGGCGTGGCGGGGCCGGATCTCGCCGTGTGCGCGTTCGTGCTCGGGGAGCTGACGGAGCAGGCGCGCGACGCCGTCGTCGACTCCGCGATGCTCGCGCCGACGGTGCTGCTCGTGGAGCCCGGGACGCCGGCCGGGTACCGGCGGATCTTGCGGGCGCGGGGGAGGCTGCTCGACGCCGGCTGGCACCTCGCCGCGCCGTGCCCGCACGAGCTGGCCTGCCCGCTGGCGAGCGTCGAGGGCGAGTGGTGCCACGCCGCCGTCCGGCTGCCGCGTACCCGGGAGCACCGGGCCGCGAAGGGTGGCGAGCGCGGGTACGAGGACGAGAAGTTCTCGTACGTGGCGGCGACACGGCTGCCCGTGCGCCTGCCGGCGGCGCGTGTGCTCCGGCACCCGCAGGTGCGCACCGGGCACGTGCGGCTGGAGCTGTGCGAGGCTGACGGCGCGGCACGCGGCGTCACCGTGTCGAAGCGGCAGGGGACGCTGTACCGCGCGGCCCGCAAGGCCGCGTGGGGCGACGCCTGGGACCCGGCGTGAGCGGGTGGTGGGACGACGTCGTCACGCGCGTGACGCCGTCGTCGGCCGTGACGCTCGACGCGCGCACGGTGACTCTCGCGCTCGCGGCGGCGCTCGCCGTCGTCGCCGTCCCGCCGCTGTGGCGCGTGCTGCGCGTGGTGGTGACGCTCGTGCACGAACTGGGGCACGCCGTCGTCGGCATCCTCTGCGGGCGGCGGTTCACGGGGTTCGTGCTGCGGGCGGACATGTCGGGGGAGGCCGTGACCGTCGGCGCGGCGCGCGGCGCCGGGCGCGTGGCGACGACGTGGGCGGGGTATCCGGCGCCGGGGATCGTCGGCGCGGTGCTCGTGCTGGCCGCGGCGCACGGCTGGGCGGCGCCGGTGCTGACGGCGGTCGGGGTGCTGCTCGTCGTCGTCGCGATCCGCGTCCGGTCGTTCTACACCGGGCTCGCTCTCGTCGCCGTGCTCGCCGGCGTGGCCGCCCTGTGGTGGTGGCGCGACGACGCGCGCTCCGCGGCGGTGCTGCTCGGGGTCGGCGCCGTGCTGGTGCTGGGCGCCTGGCGACACCTCGGGGCGGTCGCGGGGTCGCCGCGGGGGAGCGATCCGGCGGTCCTCGCCGCGCTGACGCGGGTGCCCGGCTGGCTCTGGGTGTTCTCGTTCGGGCTGGTGCTGGCTGGGGCGACGTGGGTGGCGTGGCGGCAGGTCGCCGAGGTCGGGCTCGCGCTGCCGTGGTGAGGGCTGCGGGGCCTTGGGGCGGGGTAGGTGTCGCGGTCCTACGTCAGTGACCCGCTGGGCGGGTCACTGACGTAGCGCCCGCCCTATGACCTCCGCTGCCTGCGCTCGACACCGTCACGCCCGGACGGGTCGCACGAGTCGGAGCTGCCTGTCGCGCTGGCCGTCGGCGGTGAAGCCCGCACGCCGCGCGAGCGCGAGTGAGCGCTCGTTGGCGGGATCGATGAGCACGACCACGAGGGACGTCTCGCCGGCCTCGGCGAGCCGCTGCAGGACCAGCCGGACGGCGCGCGTCGCGACGCCGTGGCCCCGCTCGGCGGCGAACAGGTGGTAGCCGAGGTTGATCTCGCCGGGGCCGACGGCGGGATGGTCGGGGTCGACGTCGACCCACCCCACGACGCGGCCGTCCACGAGCACGACGTCGCTCGGTCGTGGCTCGTCGCTGCCCTTCCCCAGGAAGCGGTGGAACTCCGCGTCGCGGCCGGCGACGAGGATCGCGGCGTCGCCGGGGACCGGTGGGCGGATCGAGACGACCCCGTCCGTCGTAGGTGACATCTGCCCACGGTAGGCGCCGAAGCCAGCGCGATCGGTGGCACGAAGCGTTCGTTCGCGGCCGTGAGCGACGACGTCATCGAACTGTGACCCAAGAGGCACCTGGGTGCGCCGTCAGATGCCCTAGTGTCTGGCCACCAGAGAGGCCTCGGACGAGGTGGTGAGTGCCACATGGAAGGGGACCCGACGCAGTCGTACGAGGCATCCCTCGACGGGTTTGCTGAGTCTTGGCGCTTCATGCGGGACGTGCTGCGGCTCATGCCGCCCGCTCAGGTTCTCGAGCGGTTCGCCGATGTGGTGCCGGCTTGTGTGACGGGAACCTTTGGGCCGTCCAGGTCGGAACGCGAGCAAACGATCGCGCTGATGCCGTGGCGTCGGAGAACATTCGTCGGGTTGGAACTCACGTCGGACAAGTTCCTCCAGCTGGAGTCGACCTGGCCCTGTCTCAGGGATCTGCTCGTATGAGCGAGCCGCGGACGCAGATTCGGGACTATGTCGAATGGACCATCGAGAAGACGCCTCGGATACGGGTCGTCGGACGGTACGCCGCCTACACGGTGGGCTATCTGGTGGCGATTCTGGTCGACGCATCGGGTCCGGCCACCGTGCTGAATCGCAGGCTCCCGGACGACCCGGACGACTCCGTCGACATGTACCGCACGCAGGCACGCAGAGCTGGGAGCTCAGTCTGGATTCCCGTACAGGCATCCCGTCGTCGCGCGTGGCTGGATGTCTACGACGACCCGGACAGCTGCGAAACGCTCGACCTGCAGGTGTTGCAGATTCGGGGGGCGACACCACTGCGCCGGTGGAGACATCCCAAGACCGAAGACAGCCGCTGGCGAGTCCGGCTGGCGTGCCGCGACGGTGGTACCGAGAACGATGGCCTGGAGCTCGAAGGAGCCTGGCTCGAACTCGCCTGGCTCGCCACGATCGGCGGTTGGCCCGAGCCCGAGCTGCCGGAGGGTCCTCGCACATCACCCGTGTGAGGAGTAGCCGGCGACGGCTCCGGGTGCGAGCGTGATCGACCTACAGCTCACAGCGCCGCGCGCAGCCGCTCGAGCAACGGCCGCACCCGGTACGGGATGAGCTCGCCCATCGCGAGCGACGTCTCCGTGCGTTCGACGCCGTCGATCGCGAGGATCGCGGCGTCGATGCGGAAGAGGTGGTCGGCGTCACGGCAAACCACGAGCGCCCGCAGGTCAGCGGTGCCGCTGCGCCCGTGGGCCTGGAGCACCTCGGGGATCTCCGCGAGCGCCTCGACGATCCGGGCGAGCTCCTTCTGCCGCACCTGCACCTCGATGAACGCGGTGAGGGGGTGGCCGAGGTAGGTCGGGTCGACCCGCCGGTCGAAGTCGAGGAACGCCCCCGACGACTCGAGCTGCGCCAGGCGCGCGGTCACGGTGTTGCGGGAGACCTTGAGCCGCTCGGCGAGGGCGACCACCGTGCCGCGGGGGTCGTCCGCCAGCGCGGCGAGCAGGTCCAGGTCGACAGCGTCGTAGCTGCGCATAGTGCTCAGCGTACGCCCAAACCGTGACGCAGTCCGCGCAAGATGCACCGAAACACTAGAGCGATCCGCGCTCCCGAGGTACCGTCTCATCATCCGGACGCTCAGGGGGAGCGCCTGCCGACACGACGAGGTGAGGCGATGGAGCCGAACATGCTGCAGCTGCTGGACCCCGACGGGCGACGTCGCGAATCAGCGGAGTACGACGGCTGGGTCGAGGACGTCGACGACGCGGCGCTGCGCAGCCTCTACCAGGACATGGTCGTCGTGCGCCGGCTCGACGCCGAGGCGACCGCGCTGCAGCGACAGGGCGAGCTCGCCCTGTGGCCCCCGCTGCTCGGCCAGGAGGCCGCCCAGATCGGGTCGGCACGCGCGCTGCGCCCCGGCGACTTCGTGTTCTCGAGCTACCGCGAGCACGCCGTCGCCTACGTGCGCGGCGTCGCCGTCGTCGACCTCATCCGGGTGTGGCGTGGGCTGACGGCGTCGGGCTGGGACCCGTTCGCCGTCAACATGGCGACCCCGCAGGTCATCATCGGCGCGCAGACCCTTCACGCCACCGGGTACGCGATGGGGGTGACGTTCGACGGCGAGGCCGGCAACGGCGACGTCGCCGTCACGTACTTCGGCGACGGTGCCATGAGCGAGGGCGACGTCAACGAGGCGATGGTCTTCGCCGCCTCGTTCCGCGCACCGGTCGTCTTCGTCTGCCAGAACAACCAGTGGGCGATCTCCGAGCCCGCCGGGCTGCAGTCCCCCGTGCCGTTCGCCGGGCGAGCGGCCGGCTTCGGGATCCCGAGCGTGCGCGTCGACGGCAACGACGTCCTCGCGATGCTCGCCGTCACGCGCGAGGCGGTCGCGCGGGCGGCGAACGGGGGCGGCCCGACGTTCGTCGAGGCCGTCACGTACCGCATGGGGCCGCACACCACCGCTGACGACCCCACGCGTTACCGCGACGCCGCAGAGCTGGACGCGTGGCGCCGTCGGGATCCGATCACGCGGCTCGAGGCGCACCTGCGCGGCCCGCGACGCGCTGAGCGAGGACGACGCCGCCCGCGTCCGGGCCGCGGCCGACGCCGCGGCGGCCGAGCTGCGCGCCGGGTGCATCGGGCTCGCCGACCCGCCGGCCGGCGCGATCTTCGACCACGCGTACGCGGAGCCACACCCTGTGGTGGCGGCCCAGCGTGTGGAGTACGAACGTTATGCCGAAGGATTCGCCGAGGGAGCCGACGTCGCCGAGGAGGCCGTGCGATGACCACGACGCTGACGTTGGCCAAGGCGATGGGCGCGGGCCTGCGCCGGGCGCTCGCCGACGACGACCGGGTGCTCGTGATGGGCGAGGACGTCGGCCGGCTCGGCGGCGTGTTCCGCGTGACCGACGGGCTGCAGGCCGAGTTCGGGCCGCACCGCGTGATCGACACCCCGCTCGCGGAGGCCGCGATCGTCGGGACGGCGATCGGGCTCGCGTTCCGCGGCTACCGGCCCGTGTGCGAGATCCAGTTCGACGGGTTCGTGTACGAGGCGTTCGACCAGATCGTGTCGCAGGTGGCGAAGATGCACGCGCGCACGAACGGGAAGGTGCGGCTGCCGCTGACGATCCGGGTCCCGGTGGGCGGGGGCACGGGCGCGGCGGAGCACCACTCCGAGTCGCCCGAGGCGTACTTCGCGCACACGGCGGGCCTGCGCGTGGTGGAGGTCAGCAGCCCGCAGGACGCCGCCACGATGATCCGGCAGGCGATCGCGTGCGACGACCCCGTCATCGTGTTCGAGCCGAAGCGGCGCTACCACGCGAAGGGCGAGGTCGACCTCGACGTCGACCTCGCGCAGGCGACGCCGATGACGAGCGCGCGCGTGGTCGCCGAGGGGTCCGACGTCACGCTCGTCACGTACGGCGGCCTCGTCCCGGTGGCGCTCGACGCCGCCGTCGCGGCCTCCGACGAGGGCGTCTCTGTCGAGGTCATCGACCTGCGGTCGCTGTCGCCCATCGATCACGACGCCGTCGCCGCCTCCGTGCGACGCACCGGGCGACTCGTCGTTGCGCACGAGGGGCCGGGGCAGGCGGGGCTCGGCGCGGAGATCGTCGCCGTCGCCACGCAGCGCTGCTTCTTCCACCTCGAGGCCCCACCCGTGCGGGTGACCGGCTTCGACATCCCGTACCCGCCGGCCAAGCTCGAGGGCCCGCATGTGCCCGACCTCGACCGGATGCTCGACGGCGTCGACCGCGTCCGGTCCGGCGCGCCGGCGCTCGAGGAGGTGCTCGGGTGATGGCCGTGCGCGAGTTCCGCCTCCCGGACCTCGGCGAGGGACTCACGGAGTCCGACATCGTCTCCTGGAGGGTTGCCCCGGGCGAGAGCGTCGAGCTCAACCAGATCATCGCCGAGGTCGAGACGGCGAAGGCGCTCGTCGAGCTGCCCTCGCCGTACGCGGGCGTCGTCTCCGCGCTCCACGCCGAGCCGGGGCAGACCGTGCAGGTCGGCGAGCCGCTCGTCACGTTCGAGGTCGCGGTGGCGGGCGGCGGTGGGGCCGAGGACGACGGCGGCGCGGCCGCGGCGTCGTCGGGTGCGGCCGGTGCCGGCTCGGGTGAGGCGGGTGACGCCGCCCCGGAGGGCGCGCCCGAGACGGAGCCGGCTCCGGCGCGCGAGGCGACGCTCGTCGGGTACGGCGCCCGGCCGGAGCGGTCCGGCCGACCCGCACGTCGCCGTCGTCGGACCGCTGCCGCCTCGACGCCGTCGAACGGCGCCGCCGCCGCCGAGGCCGCACCACCGGCGGAACGGCCGCGCTCGACGCCGCCGGTGCGCGCCCTGGCCCTGCGCCTGGGCGTGGACATCGCGGGCGTCGCCGGCACCGGCGAGCAGGGCCTCGTCACGCGCGACGACGTCCTCGCCGCCCAGGCGCGGGAGGACCGCGGCGCCTCCGCGAGAGGGTTGGCGTCATCCGGGGCGGCGGCCGGAGCCGCCGTCGAGAGCCCGGCCAACGGGCACGCCGCAGAAACCCTCTCGGGGACCGACAGAGAACCTCTCGCGGTGGCGCAGACTTCCTCTCGCGAACGGAGGCTGCCGGTCCGGGGGGTGCGGAAGCACACGGCCGCGGCGATGGTGGCCAGCGCGTTCACGGCGCCGCACGCGAGCACGCACCTCACCGTCGACGTCACGCCGAGCCTCGAGCTCCTGGACCGGCTGAGGGCCCACCCGCTCACCCGCGACGTGCGCGTCACGATGCTCACCCTCGTCGCGCGCGCCGTCTGCCTGCTGCTGCCGCGCCACCCGGCGCTCAACAGCGCGTGGGCCGAGGACGATGCGGGCGCCGAGATCGTCGAGCACGGCTACGTGAACCTCGGGATCGCCGTCGCGACCGACCGCGGCCTCGTCGTCCCGCACCTGCTCGACGCCGAGGCACTCGGTCTCCCGGCCCTCGCCGCCGCGCTCACCGACCTGGTCGAGACCGCGCGTGCCGGCCGCACCACGCCGGAGCGACTGACGGGCGGCACGTTCACGATCACGAACGTCGGCGTGTTCGGCGTCGACGGCGGCACTCCGATCCTCGTGCCCGGCGAGGCGGCGATCCTCGCGCTCGGGGCCGTGCGCCGGCGGCCGTGGGAGCACGAGGACCAGATCGCGCTGCGGCACGTGGTCGAGCTCGGCCTCTCGTTCGACCACCGCATGGTCGACGGCGAGCAGGCGGCCCGGTTCCTGGCGCAGCTCGGCGAGCTCCTCGCCGACCCTGCCCTCGCGCTCGTGCTCTCCGGTGCCGGCGGGGCCGCATGACCACCCTCGCCAGCGCCGTCGACCCGGCCACTGCCCGGGCGAACGACGCCGCCCAGCGCGCCCTCGCCGCCGAGCTGCGCGAGCGCACCGCAGCGGCGGCCAGGGGCGGGCCGGAGCGCGCGCGGACGCGGCACGTGGAGCGGGGCAAGCTGCTGCCGCGCGAACGCGTGGAGCACCTCCTCGATCCCGGGACGCCGTTCCTCGAGATCGCCCCGCTCGCCGCCGAGGGGATGTACGACGGCGAGTCCCCGGCCGCGGGTGTCATCGCCGGCATCGGGGTGGTCGAGGGCCGCCAGGTCATGGTGCTGAGCAACGACGCGACCGTGAAGGGCGGCACGTACAACCCGACGACGGTCAAGAAGCACCTGCGGGCCCAGGAGATCGCCCTCGAGAACCGGCTGCCGTGCGTCTACCTCGTGGACTCCGGCGGCGCGTTCCTGCCGCTCCAGGCCGAGGTGTTCCCCGACCGCGACCACTTCGGCCGCATCTTCTACCACCAGGCCCGGCTCTCGGCGGCGCGCATCCCGCAGATCGCGGCCGTCCTCGGCTCGTGCACGGCGGGCGGCGCGTACGTGCCCGCGATGAGCGACGAGACGGTCATCGTGCGGAACCAGGGCACGATCTTCCTCGGCGGCCCGCCGCTCGTGAAGGCCGCGATCGGCGAGGTGGTGACGGCCGAGGAGCTCGGAGGCGGCGACCTGCATGCCCGCACGTCCGGCGTCACCGACCACCTGGCCGAGGACGACGAGGACGCGCTGCGCATCGTCCGCGGCATCGTCGCAACCCTCCCGCCGGACCCGGACCCCGCCTGGGACGTCGCCGAGACCCGGCCACCCGCCGTCGACCCGGAGCATCCGCAGGGGATCTACGGCGTCGTGCCGACCGACGTCCAGGCGCCGTACGACCCGCGCGAGATCATCGCCCGGCTCGTCGACGGCAGCGAGCTCCACGAGTTCAAGCGGGAGTACGGCACCACGCTCGTCACGGGCTTCGCGCGCATCCACGGCCACCCGGTGGGGATCCTGGCCAACCAGGGCGTGCTGTTCGGCACGTCGGCCCTCAAGGGGGCGCACTTCATCGAGCTCGCCGACCAGCGCGGCATCCCGCTGCTGTTCCTGCAGAACATCTCCGGCTTCATGGTCGGGCGGGACGCGGAGGCCGGCGGCATCGCGAAGGACGGCGCGAAGATGGTCACGGCCGTCGCCACCACGCGCGTCCCGAAGCTCACGGTGATCGTGGGCGGCTCCTTCGGTGCCGGGAACTACTCGATGTGCGGGCGCGCGTACTCGCCGCGGTTCCTGTGGTCGTGGCCCGCCAGCCGGATCTCGGTGATGGGCGGCGCCCAGGCGGCGAGCGTGCTCGCGACCGTCAAGCGCGACCAGGTGGATGCCCGAGGCGAGGACTGGCCCGCCGAGGAGGAGGCCACCTTCCGCGCCTCGATGCACGCCCGCTACGAGGAGCAGGGCAACCCGTACTACGCCACGGCGCGCCTCTGGGACGACGGGATCATCGACCCCGCCGACACCCGCCGCGTGCTCGGCCTCGCCCTCGGCGTGTGCGCCCGCACCCCGCTGCCCGACGACGACGGCCCGCGCTTCGGGCTGTTCCGGATGTGAGCGCCGTGGGGGAGCACGCTGAAGCGACGACGACGGCGCTCGCCGGGGCGCGGCCGTTCGGCACGGTGCTCGTGGCGAACCGCGGCGAGATCGCGTGCCGGATCCTGCGCACGCTGCGGCAGCTCGGCATCCGGTCCGTCGCCGTGTCCTCGGACGCCGACGACGGTGCCCCGCACGTGGCGCTGGCCGACGTCGCCGTGCGGATCGGCCGGTCCTACCTCGACGTCGACGCGATCGTGGCCGCCGCCGACGCGACGGGCGCCGACGCCGTCCACCCCGGCTACGGCTTCCTCTCGGAGAGCCCCGCGCTCGCCCGGGCGTGCGAGCGTGCCGGGATCGCGTTCGTCGGCCCGTCGCCCGACGTGCTGGAGCTCATGGGCGACAAGCTCGCCGCCAAGGCCCGCGTCGCCGAGCGGGGCGTTCCGGTCGTCCCGGGCACGCAGGCCGCGGGTCTCGACGACGACGCCCTGGTGCAGGCCGCCGCCGACCTGGGGTTCCCGCTGCTGGTCAAGCCGTCCGCCGGCGGCGGCGGCAAGGGCATGGCCGTGGCCTCGTCCGCCGACGAGCTGCCCGCGGCGCTCGCGTCCGCGCGCCGCATCGCCCGCGGGTCGTTCGGCGACGACACCCTCCTGCTGGAACGCCTCGTGGAGACCCCGCGCCACATCGAGGTGCAGGTGCTCGCGGACGCGGCCGGCGCCGTCGTTCACCTCGGCGAACGCGAGTGCACGCTGCAGCGCCGCCACCAGAAGGTCGTCGAGGAGGCGCCGTCGCCCCTGCTCACCCCGGCGATGCGCGAGCGGATGGGCGCCGCCGCCTGCGACGTCGCCCGCAGCGTCGCGTACACGGGGGCGGGGACCGTCGAGTTCCTCGTCCCGGCGGACGACCCCGACGAGTTCTTCTTCATCGAGATGAACACGCGGCTCCAGGTCGAGCACCCCGTGACCGAGCTCGTCACCGGTCTCGACCTCGTCGAGCTCCAGCTGCGCGTCGCCGCCGGCGAACCGCTGCCCCTGCGCCAAGGCGACGTCGAGCTGCGCGGCCACGCGATCGAGGCGAGGGTCTACGCCGAGTCACCCGCGCGCGGCTTCCTCCCCGCCACCGGGACCGTGCTCGCCTTCAGCCACCCCGACGGCGCGGGCCTGCGCATGGACGCCGGCGTCGTCGAGGGCCAGCGCGTCGGCACCGAGTACGACCCGCTCCTCGCCAAGGCCGTCGCGCACGGCGCCGATCGCGCCGAGGCTCTGAGGCGCGTCGACGCGCTCCTGGCCGGCACCGTGCTCCTCGGCGTCGAGACGAACGTCGGCTTCCTGCGTGCGCTCCTCGCCGACGACGACGTCCGCGCCGGCCGTCTCGACACCGGGTTGATCGGGCGGTTCCTCGCCTCGGCTGACGCGCCTCGGTCGCCGGGGGCGGCCGGTCGGGACCGTCTCCATCTCGTTGCGGCGGGTCTGTTCCGGCTCGTCGAGGTCGAGGCTGCCGCCGAGGGGCTCGGGCCGTGGGCCGCGCGCGACGGGTGGCGGCTCAACGCCCCGCCCCGGGCGACGGCCATCCGGTTCGTTCTCGACGGCGTCGAGTCGGTGGTGGAGGTGGTCGGGGCGTCGTCCGACGCGCGGGTCGGCGTCGACGGCGTGGCGCCCGTGGCCGCCGCGCTGCGTCCCGGCGGAGCGGCGCACGCCTGGCGCCTGGACGTGGACGGCGTCAGCGAGGTCGTCCACCTGGCGTCGGACCCCGAGACCGGGGCGGTGTGGGTGGCGCTCGGCGGCGCGACCGTCGAGCTGAGGACGCCCGAGGCGCGGGAACGCGCCGCCACGCAGTCCGGACCCACCGGTCCCGAGGTGCTCGCCCACATGCCGGGGACCGTCGTCGCCGTCGCCGAGCTGACGAACGGTTCGGCGCGGGTCGAGGCCGGCGACACGCTCGTCGTCGTCGAGGCCATGAAGATGGAGCACCCCCTCACGGCACCGCACGCCGGCCTCGCCCGGCTCGAGGTGCGGACCGGCGACCTCGTGCGCGCGGGCCAGGTCGTCGCCGTCGTCGAGCCCGAGCCCACCCCCGTTCCCGCGGCACACCCCGCCGCGGGCGCACCCCCAGGTCCCCACCACCCCCAGGGAGAGCCATGACCCTCCAGCTCACCGACGAGCAGGCCAAGCTCAGCCAGGTCGTGCGCGAGTTCGCCGACGACGTCGTCGCACCGGCCGCGTACGAGTACGACACCCAGCGCCGCCTGCCGGTCGAGATCATCGCCCAGATGGGCGACCTGGGGCTCTTCGGGCTGCCGTTCCCGACCGAGGTCGGCGGCCAGGGCAAGGACTACCTGTCGCTGTGCCTCGCGGTCGAGGCCCTGGCCCGGGCCGACCAGAGCATCGCCGTCACCCTCGAGGCCGGCGTCGGGCTCGGGATCATGCCGATCTACCGGCACGGCACGCCCGAGCAGCAGCAGCGCTGGCTGCCCGACCTCCTCACCGGGCGCGCGCTCGCGGCGTTCGGGCTCACCGAGGCCGAGGCCGGCTCGGACGCCGGCGCCACCCGCACCACCGCCGTCCAGGACGGCGACGCGTGGGTCATCGACGGCAGCAAGCAGTTCATCACCAACTCCGGCACGCCGATCACGTCGGTCATCACGATCACCGCGGTGACGGGCGAGGTGGTGCGCGACGACGGTGCGACGGTCAAGGAGCTGTCGAGCTTCCTCGTGCCGTCGGGGACCCCCGGCCTGGAGGTCGGGCCGAGCTACGACAAGGTCGGCTGGCACACCTCGGACACGCATCCGCTCACCCTCTCCGGGGTGCGCGTGCCGGCGTCGGACATGCTCGGCGACCGCGGTCGGGGCTACGCGAACTTCCTGCGCGCCCTCGACGAGGGGCGGGTCGCGTTCGCCGCGCTCGCCACCGGAGCCGCGCAGGGCTGCCTCGAGGAGGCGCTCCGGTACGCCAAGGAACGGCACGTGTTCGGCCGCGAGATCGGCGCGAACCAGCACATCGCCTTCACCCTCGCCCGGATGCAGTCCCGCGCGCACACCGCGCGCCTGGCCTACTACGACGCCGCGCAGCGCATCGACGCCCGGCTGCCGTTCAAGGCCGAGGCGTCGATGGCGAAGCTTGTCGCGGGGGAGGCGGCCATGGCGAACGCCCGGGACGCCTCCCAGATCTTCGGGGGCTACGGTTTCCTCAACTCGTCGCCCGTGGGCCGGCACTACCGCGACGCGAAGGTGCTGGAGGTCGGCGAGGGCACGACCGAGGTGCAGCTCATGGTCATCGCCCGCAGCCTCGGGCTCTCCGCCTAGCGAAGGGGCGTGGCTGATGCGGGAGATCACCCAGCGCGGGCTCTACTACGACGAGCTCGAGCCCGACGTCGTCTACCGGCACCGGCCCGGACGCACGCTCACCGAGGCCGACGACGTGCTGTTCACGACGCTCACGATGAACGGCCAGGCCCTGCACCTGGACGCCGCGTGGGCGGCGACGCAGCCGTTCGGGCAGCGCCTCGTGAACTCGATGCTCACGCTGGCCACGCTCGTCGGGCTCTCGGTGGGCCAGCTGACGCAGGGCACGATCGTGGCCAACCTCGGGTTCGCCGACGTCGAGTTCCCGCACCCGATGCACCACGGCGACACGCTGTACGCCGAGACGACGGTGACGGCGAAGCGGCCGTCGTCGTCGCGGCCCGGCCAGGGCGTCGTCACGCTCGAGCACGTCGGGCGGAACCAGGACGGCGTGGTCGTCGCGCGCGCGGTGCGGACGGCCCTGTTCTGGACGGTCGAGGGTCATCGGGCGCACGCCGACCGTCCGTCTGGCGGCTCCGCATGAGCGACGTCGGGATGGGCGGTTCCGGGACCGACGACGACGTCCCTGGCGCCGGTGGTCCCGCGGGCTTCGCGATGGGTCCGGCGCTGCTGTTCTGCCCGGGCGACCGGCCCGAGCGGTTCGCCAAGGCGGCCGAGCGCGCCGACGCCGTCATCCTCGACCTCGAGGACGCCGTCGCTCCGGCGCACAAGGACGCCGCCCGGCATGAGGTGCGCGCGAGCACGCTCGATCCGGAGCGCACCATCGTGCGGGTCAACGCCGTCGGGACGCCGGACCACGCCGCCGACCTCGCCGCTCTCGCCGGCACGGACTACCGCTACGTCATGGTGCCGAAGGCGGACGCGAGCCTCCCGGAGCTGCCCTACGCCGTCGTCGCCCTGTGCGAGAGCGCGGCGGGCGTGCTGGCGGCGCCCGAGCTGGCGCGGCGTCCCGGCGTCGTCGCGCTCATGTGGGGCGCCGAGGACCTGGTGGCCTCGCTCGGAGGGACGTCGAGCCGTCGGTCCGGGGGCCAGCGCGGCCCGTACCGGGACGTCGCCCAGCACGCGCGCTCCGCCGTCCTGCTCGCCGCGGCGGCCGCCGGGAAGGCGGCGATCGACGCGGTCCACCTCGACATTCCCGACCTCGACGGCGTCCGCGACGAGGCCCAGGACGCCGCCGCCGTCGGCTTCTCGGCGACCGCGTGCATCCACCCGTCCCACGTGCCGGTGATCCGGACGGCGTACGCCCCGGCGCCGGACGCCGTCGCCCGTGCCGCCGCGATCCTCGCCGCGGCGCAGGACCACGACGGGGTGTTCGTGCACGACGGGCAGATGGTCGACGGGCCGGTGCTGCTGCACGCGCGGGAGGTTCTCGACCGACAGGCGACGGCGGGCGGCCGACCAACCAACCAGGAGGTCAGCACATGACGACGCGGTACGACAGCGCCGCGGAGGCGCTCGACGGGACGCTGCGCGACGGCATGACGATCGCCGTCGGCGGGTTCGGCCTGTGCGGGATCCCGTCCGACCTCATCGAGGCGGTCCGCGACTCCGGGGTCACGGGGCTGACGGTGGTCTCGAACAACATGGGCGTCGACGGCAAGGGCCTCGGGCTCCTGCTCGAGAACAACCAGGTCGCGAAGGTCCTCTCCTCCTACGTCGGGGAGAACAAGCTGTTCGCGCAGCAGTACCTCGACGGCGTCCTCGACGTGGAGTTCGTGCCGCAGGGCACGCTCGCGGAACGGCTGCGCGCCGGCGGCGCCGGGATCCCGGGCTTCTACACGGCGACGGGGGTCGGCACGCCGGTGGCGGAGGGCAAGCAGACGCAGATCTTCGACGGCGTCGAGTACGTGCTCGAGCGGGGGATCGTCGCCGACCTCGCCCTCGTGCACGCGTACCGGGCCGACGCCTGGGGCAACCTCGTGTACCGGATGGCCGCGCGGAACTTCAACCCGCTCGTGGCGACGGCGGGTCGGGTCACGGTGGTCGAGGCCGAGATCGTGCAGGAGGAGCCGTTGGACCCGGACACGATCGTCAGCCCCGGCGTCTTCGTCGACCGCCTGGTGCTCGCGCGCGAGCGGGTCAAGGACATCGAGCAGCGCACGGTCCGGCCGCGCGAGGACGCGCAGCGGGCCGACGCACCCGTGACCGGCGACGACGCCGCTCACGTCGCCCCCTAGACGCGGAGGAGGACCCATGGTCTGGACGCGGGACGAGATGGCGGCGGTCGCCGCCGCGGAGCTGCACGACGGCGACGACGTGAACCTCGGCATCGGCATCCCGACGCTCGTCGCGAACCACCTGCCGCCGGGCGTGCGCATCACGCTGCAGAGCGAGAACGGGATCCTCGGCCTCGGGCCGTTCCCGTTCGACGGCGAGGAGGACGCCGACCTCATCAACGCCGGCAAGCAGACGGTCACCGTGCTGCCGGGCGCGAGCTTCTTCGACTCGGCGGCGTCGTTCGGGATGATCCGCGGCGGGCACATCGACATCGCGATCCTCGGCGCGCTCGAGGTGTCGCAGACCGGGGACCTCGCGAACTGGACGGTGCCCGGGAAGCTCGTCAAGGGCATGGGCGGCGCCATGGACCTCGTCGCGGGCACGCCGCGCATCGTCGTGCTCATGGACCACGTCGCGCGCGACGGCTCACCCAAACTGAAGCGCGAGTGCACGCTCCCGCTGACGGGGCGCGGCGTCGTCGACCGCGTCGTCACCGACCATGCGGTGCTCGACGTCGACCCCGCCCGGGGGAGCCTGGTGCTGCGTCGCCTCGCGCCCGACGTGAGCGCCGACGACGTGCTGGCCGCGACGGAGGCCGACGTCGTCGTCGCCCTCGATCCCGTCTCGGAGGAGGAGGCTCGGTCATGAGCGTCATCGTGGGGTACGCGCGGACGCCGTTCGTCCGGTTCAACGGGGTGTTCACGGGGGTGCCCGCGACCGAGCTGGGGGCGCACGCGCTGCGGGCCGCGCTGGAGCGGGCGGGGGTGCCGGCGCCGGCGGTCCAGCTCACCGTGGCGGGTCAGGTGCTGCAGGGCGGTGCCGGGCAGAACCCGGCGCGGCAGACCGCCGTCGGCGCCGGGGTGCCGATGACTGTCCCCGCGACGACGCTGAACGCCGTCTGCCTCTCGGGCATGGAGGCAGTGGTGCACGCGCACCGCGTCATCAGCACGGGGGAGTACGACGTCGTCGCGGCGGTGGGGCAGGAGTCGATGAGCCTGGCGCCGCACGTGTGGGTCTCCTCGCGCGCCGGGCAGCGGTACGGGTCCGTGACACTGCTCGACACCGTGGAGCACGACGGGCTCACCGACGCGTTCGAGCGCGACTCGATGGGGGCGAGCACGGAGCGGCACGGCGCGTCGTACGCGCTCTCGCGCGAGGCGCAGGACGCCTTCGCGGCGGCGTCGCACCAGCGGGCGGCGGCCGGTGCGGCGGCGCTCGCGGAGGAGATCGCCTCGTTCACGACGAGCGGCCGCCGTGGGGTCACCGTCGAGGCGGACGACGGCGTGCGGCCGGACACGACAGCCGACGTGCTTGCGGGACTCCGGCCGGCGTTCTCGCCCGAGGGCACGATCACCGCGGGCAACGCGTCGCAGATCTCCGACGGCGCGGCGGCGCTCGTCGTCGTGAGCGACGCGTACGCGCAGGCGCACGGGCTGACGGGCCCGCGGGTCCTGGCGCACGCGCTCGTGGCGGGTCCCGACGTGGCGTTGCACGCGCAGCCCGCGAACGCCGTCAACGCGGCCCTGAAGCACGCCGGTCTCGCCGCCGGCGACCTGGCCGCCGTCGAGATCAACGAGGCGTTCGCGGCCGTCGGCATCGCGTCCACCGACCTGCTCGGCGTCGACCCGGCCATCGTCAACGCGAACGGCGGCGCGATCGCGCTCGGGCACCCGATCGGGGCGTCCGGGGCGCGGATCGTGGGCCACCTGGGCCGGCGGCTCGGCGCGCTCGGGTCCGGCTCCGTCGGCGCCGCCGCCCTGTGCGGCGGCGGCGGTCAGGGTTCGGCGGTCCTCCTCGCGGCGCCCTGACCTTCGCGAGAGGTTCGTGGCCCGTTCGCGAGAGGTTCGTGACAGGCCACGAGAAGCGCCGCGCCGCCGCGCCTCAGCACTCGGCGTCGAGCGCCTCGGCGGAGTTGTCGGGCGGAGGCTCGGTCGCCGCGTCCGGATCGTCCGCCGCCGGCGGCGTCGTCGCGGCCTCGCCGGCCGACGGCGGAGCGCTCGGTGACACCGGCGGTGACGCGAGCGGGACGTCGGCAGCGAGCGACTCCCACAGGACCTCGACCCCGTCCGTGAACACCAGCCTCCCGGGCTCCGCCTCGTACTCCTCGAACGGCGTCGTCATGAACGTGACGTTCCCCGGGCCCACGGACCTCAGGCTCAGCCCCAGGCTCACCATCTCCGGGATGGACGCGAGGTTCGGGCTCGTGGTGAGGGAACCGAGCGTGGCCGCGACCACCTGGTACAGGGCCGGAGCATCGGCGAGGACGTTGCGGGAGAGGACCTCCTCGACCATCGCCGCGAGCAGATGCTGCTGCCGGGCGATCCGGTCCGGGTCCGAGCCGTCGCCCACACCCACTCGCGCGCGTGCGTAGGCGAGGGCCTGGGTGCCGTCGAGGCGTTGCTGGCCCGCCTGCAGCGCCAGGGACGCCTTGGGCACGTCGAGCGGTGCCGGGATGCAGATGTCGACGCCGCCGAGCGCGTCGACGACCTCGATGAACCCGCCCATCTGGACGACGACGAAGCCGTCCAGCGTCAGCCCCGTGACGGACTGGACGAGCTCGACGTCGCACGCCACGGCGGACGTGAGGTCGCCGCCGACGGACGCTCCGACGGCGAACGCGCTGTTGAACTGGTCGAACCGGGCGGGGATCGTCTCGCCGCCGGTCGTCGTGCACGCGGGGACGTCGACCATGACGTCGCGCGGGATCGAGACGAGCTCGACGCGGGACCGGTCAGCCGAGACGTGCACGAGGAGGTGCGTGTCCGCGAGCTCGCTGGTGACCTCGTCCTGGACGGCGCCGTCGCTCCGGCTGTCCGACCCGATCACGAGGATGTCGAGCGCACGTCCGGCGTTCGGGTCCTCCGGGTGCGCGCCGTCCGCGGACGCGTCGGCCGTCTGCGCCGTCACGAGCCCACCGATGTCGAGGGTGTCGACCCGCCGCTGGAGCTCCGCGTACGCGGCGACGCCGAACGTCACCGAGAAGGACGTGACCGCCAGCGCCACGAGCGCCGTCGCACGGCGGAGGCGCCGTCGTCGGACTCGGCCGTGGCGCGACGTCCGTGTGGCGGGCACGCCAGAACGCTAGGGGTCCGTCGGGCGCCGCGGGGGGAAACGCGATGGCGATCGCGTCACGACAGCCGATCTTGAGCCAATCTTGAGGCATGGCGATCGAGGTGCGGCCCGCGACGGTGTTCGACGACGTGTGCGCGGTGCTCGGCCCGAAGCGCCCCGACGCCAACGTGTGCTGGTGCCTGAGCTACCGGCTGACGTCGTCGAAGGAGAACGTCGCGCTCCGGGGACCGGCGCGCGGCGAACGCGTCGCCCAGCTCGTGGCCGAGGACCCGCCACCCGGCGTCATCGCGTACGACGGCGAGGAGCCGGTCGGGTGGGCGGCCGTCCACCCGCGCGCCGACACGAGCTTCGCGCGCAACCGCAAGATCCCGCACGTCGACGACGTCGACGTCTGGTCCGTGTGGTGCATCCGCGTCCGCCCCGGCCACCGCGGCGAGGGCCTCTCGCATCACCTGCTCGCGGGCGCCGTCGCGTTCGCCCGCGCGCACAAGGCCTCGGCCGTCGAGGGGTACCCGGTCGACAACCAGGGGCGGAAGGTCGACCTGACGATGGCGTACGTCGGCACGCGTGCGCTGTTCGAGGCCGCCGGCTTCACGAAGGTCGCGGACACGGACTCGGTCCTCAACGGTTTTCCGCGCGTGCTGATGCGGCTCGACCTGCGCTGACCGCGCCCGTCAGGCCTGCCGGCCGCGGTGCAGGCGGCCGGGCACGATCACCCAGACGACCACGAGCAGCAGGATCACGGCGCCGGCCGCGACGAGCCCGGCCGTCCGACCGGCGACGACGTCGAAGATGAACAGCGCGGTCCCGGTGACGACGAGGGCGAGCGCGACGAGTCCCACCCGGGCGAGCGTGCTGCCGAGGTCGACGATCTCCGCCTTGCGGCGCTGCTGGAACAGCACGCGATGGATGCTGACGGGCGCGACGACCAACGCCGTCGCGAGCAGGGCCAGTCCCACCAGGCAGAGGTAGATCGCCACCTGCTCGGACGAGAGCTCGGCGAAGCGCTGCTGGAACGGCAGCGTGAGCAGGAAGCCGGTGAGGATCTGCGTGCCGGTCTGGGTGACGCGGAGCTCCTGGAGAAGCTCGTCCCAGTTGCGGTCGGCGCGCTCGGTGCGCGTCTCGTCACGGCCAGTGGTCTCGGAGTCGTCCTCCATGCTCTCGCTCCTTCGGGCAGCACGCGCAGCTCACCTGAGGTGGGCCCGTGGCGTCAGGGTTCAGTCGCTCGACGCTCCTGCCGAGTCGCTACCCGGCGGTCCCGCGAGCAGCGTGGGGACGTACTCGAGCAGCTGCGTGCGCCCGTCGAAGGTGCGGGTCTCGACCAGCTCGAGCGCGACGTCGGGGTAGCCGTCGTAGATCCGTTCGCTGCCGGTCCTGCCGGTGATGACCGGGAACATGACCACGCGGAAGCGGTCCACGAGGCCCGCCTCGAGCAGCGACCGGCACAACGAGAGGCTGCCGAGGGTGCGTAGCTCCCGGTCGCCGTCGCGCTTGAGCTCGCGGACGGCGTCGGCGGCGTCCCCGCGGACGAGCCGGGTGTTGACCCACTCCAGCGGCTCGGTGAGGGTCGAGGAGAACACCACCTTCGGGGTTGCGTCGAGCTCCTCCACACCCTCGGACTGCGAGGCCGCGAAACCGGACATGAGCCGGTAGGTCTTCGCCCCCATGAGGATGGTGGACTCGATCTTGCCGTCCTCCTCCAGCCAGCCGAGGTACTCGGGTCCCTCCAGGCCCCACCATCCCGGCCAGCCCTCGGCCGAGGCGTACCCGTCGAGCGAGGTGATGAAGTCGATCACGAGGTCTGGCATGGGTCCTCCCTGGTGTCGTGTCGTCGTCCGTCCCGCCGCGCCCGTGCGTTCACAAGGGCTCGCCCGGCAGCTTGCCGGCCTGCTCGATCCAGGACCGGAGCTGGCCCTCGTCCACCTCGTCGTCCTCCCGGATGTCGAGGTAGCGCATGTCCGCGTGCTTGGAGTCCTTCGGGGGCATCGGATCGAGCGACGTGCCCGTGAGGAACTGCACCTGGACGTAGTCCGTGTAGCACCGGAACGACAGGAACCAGCCGTCGAGTCCGTAGAACGGCTGGTTCCACCGGACCGCCTTGTTGACGTCGGGCACGGTGCTCACGACCAGGTCGTCCAGGCGCCGCCCGACGTCGCGTTTCCAGCCGGGCATCGCGTCGAGGTAGTCCTGCACCGGGCCGTTCCCGTCGCCCTTGGGGATCTGCGGGTTGCCGCCCGAGAGCAGCTTCGGTCGTGCCTGCTTCTTCGCCGTCATGCGTCGGTCCTCGGTCTCGATGGACGAACCTCCACGCGCCGCCCACCACCGTGGCACCGCATCGGCGCCGGCGCACGTCATGGGGCGTGGAGCACCGCGGATGCAGGGCTGCCACGGCCGACCTAACGTGGAGGAGCCGAAGGAGGATCAGATGCCTGGTAAGCGCAGCCCCGGACCGAGCGTCAAGGACGAGAAGCTGTACGAGAAGCTCCGGGACGAGGGCAGCTCGAAGCAGAAGTCCGCGCGCATCGCGAACGCGGCGGCGGCGTCGTCGCGCTCGAAGGTCGGCCGCAAGGGCGGCAAGGCCGGCGACTACGACGACTGGACGGTGGACAAGCTCCGCAAGCGCGCCGCGGAGATCGGCATCGCGGGCCGCTCGTCGATGCGCAAGGGCGAGCTCATCAAGGCCCTCCGGAACTCGTGATGGGCGGCTCCGAGACGGACATCCCGCCGCAGCAGCAGGAGTGGCCCGGCCGGACCGACGCCATGGAGCCGCGCCCGGACCACGGCGAGTCCAGCTACGTGGGGCGGGACCGCCTCACCGGGAAGCGCGCGCTCGTGACCGGCGGGGACTCCGGCATCGGGCGGGCGACGGCGATCGCGTTCGCCAAGGAGGGGGCCGACGTCGCCATCAGCTTCCTCCCCGAGGAGCAGGGCGACGCCGAGGAGACGCGCCGCGCGGTCGAGGCCGCGGGCCGGCGCTGCCTGGTGCTCCCGACCGATCAGCGCACCGAGGAGGCGAACCGCGACCTGGCCGGGGCCGCGCTGGAGGGCCTCGGCGGCATCGACGTGCTCGTCTCGAACGCCGCCTTCCAGATGGGCAGGCAGACGGGGATCGAGAACTTCACCGACTCTCAGCTCCGGCAAGTGTTCGAGACGAACGTGTTCGCCACGTTCTGGCTGGTCAAGGCGGTCGCACCGCACCTGGGCGCGGGCGCGAGCATCGCCATCACGACGTCGATCCAGGCGTACGACCCATCGCAGCCCTTGCTCGACTACGCCGCCACGAAGGCGGCGCTGAACAACCTCATGGTCAACCTCGCGGCCGAGCTAGGCCCGAGGGGGATCCGCGTGAACGCCGTCGCGCCCGGACCGATCTGGACCCCGCTGATCCCGAGCACGTTCGACGCCGAGAAAGTCGCCTCGTTCGGAGCGGACACGCCGCTCGGGCGCGCGGGCCAACCCGTCGAGGTCGCGTCGGCGTTCGTGTTCCTGGCGTCCGACGACGCCTCGTACGTCAGCGGCACCGTGGTCGGCGTGACGGGCGGCAGGGCCGTGTTCTGACGGTGCGGGCGAACGCTCGGCCGAGGCGTGCGGCAGGATCGTGCCGTGGCTCCCACCCCGCCCCTGTCCGTCGCCGACGCCGGTGACGCCGCCCCGGCCAGCACCCCGACGTTCCCGCGAACCGAGCACTACCGCCGGTTCCACCGCGTCGACTCCGTCACGCCCACCGAGCGCGGCCTGCTGGCGGAGCTGCACGGCGAGCGGCTGGAGGTGGTCGCGGTGCGGCCCGACGTCGTCCGGATCCGGATCAGCCGCGGTGGCCGGTTCGACGAGACGCCGTCGCCCGCCGTGTGCGTCGACCCGCTCGCCACCCACGTCGAGGTCACCACGGAGGTGGACGACGACGTCGCGCGCGTCCGCACCGCTGAGCTCACCGTGAGCATCGGCCTGGTCGACCTGACGATCGACGTCCACCGGGCCGACGGCAGCGCCGTGATCGAGACGGCCCGCGACCACGCCGGCGCCCCCTGGGCGTACGCGACCCTGAACGACGCGTTCGTCGTCCGGCGTCGCATCGCGCCCCCCGACGCGATCTACGGCCTGGGCGAGAAGTCGGGTCGCCTCAACCGCCGCGGCCGCGACTTCACGCTGTGGAACACCGACGTGCTCAACCCGACGTCGTCGGGGGAGTTCACCGCCGGCCGCGACGCCGACGACCCGCGCGCCGACCGCATGAGCACCGAGTTCGACCCGTACTACGTGTCGATCCCCTTCTTCCACCATCTCGACGCCGCCACCGGCGCCGTGGGCGGCTCGTTCCTCGACAACGGCTACCGCACCGCCTACGACTTCACGCCCGAGTCGGAGTACGCGATCCACGCAGGCGGCGGGCAGTACTGCGAGTACGTGTTCGCCGGCCCCACGATGGCCCGGGTCCTCGAGGCGTACACCTGGCTCACCGGCCGCGCCGCGCTGCCGCCGCTCTGGGCCCTCGGCTACCACCAGTGTCGCTGGCACGCCTACCGGCAGGAGGACGTGGCGGCGCTCGCGGCGCGGATGCGGGCGGAGCGGATCCCGTGCGACACGTTGTGGCTCGACATCGACTACATGGACGGCTACCGGGTCTTCACCTGGGACGCCGAGAAGTTCCCCGACCCGGCCGCGTTGATCGACGGGCTCGCCGGTGAGGGCTTCAAGCTCGTCACGATCATCGATCCCGGCGTGAAGTACGAGCCGGGGTATGCCGTGTTCGACGACGGCGTCGCGCGCGACGTGTTCTGCCGCACCGAGGGCGGCGACACCTACATCGGCCAGGTGTGGCCGGGCGACACCGCGTTCCCCGACTTCGCGACAGCGGAGGCGCGGGAGTGGTGGGGCGACCTCAACGCGGCGCACGTCGCGTCCGGTCTCGCCGGGATCTGGAACGACATGAACGAGCCCGCGACGGGCGAGATCGCGCCGGAGCGGATGCTGTTCGACGGCGGTCGCGCGTCGCACGAGCGGTTCCACAACGCGTACGCGCTGCTCATGGCGAGAGGCACGGTCGAGGGGCTGCGTCGGGCGATGCCGGAGCTGCGCACGTTCGTGCTCACCCGCGCGGGTTCGGCGGGGATCCAGCGCTACGCCGCGAACTGGCTCGGTGACAACGTCTCCCGCTGGGACCACCTGTGGATGAGCCTGCCCATGGCGGCGGGGTTCGGGGTGTCGGGGCAGCCGTTCGTCGGGGCCGACGCCGGCGGGTTCGGCGGGGACGCCGAGCCCGAGCTGTTCCTGCGGTGGATGCAGTACGCCGCGCTCACTCCGTTCTTCCGCAACCACACCGTCGCGGGCACCGTGGACCAGTACCCGTGGTCGTTCGGCGACGACGTGGCGGACCTCGTGCGGGAGGCCGTCGGGCTGCGCTACCGGCTGCTGCCCTACCTGTACTCCGCGTTCGTGCGCGCGGGCGAGACGGGGGAGCCCGTGCAGCGACCGCTGGTCTTCGACCACGCCGACGACGCGCGCGTGCGCGACCTCGACGACCAGTTCCTGCTCGGGCGCGACCTGCTCGTCGCCCCCGTCCTCGCGGCCGGCGCCACGGAGCGCGAGGTCGTGTTCCCGGCAGGCACCTGGCACTGCTGGCACACCGGCGAGGTCGTCACGGGTCCCGCCACGCGCACCGTGGCGACCCCGCGCGAACGCATCCCGCTGTACGGCCGGGGCGGCGCCGTCGTCCCGCTCCTCCCCGAGGCGCCCGCCACCACCGCGGGCCTGCGCCCCGACCTGCTCGAGCTGCACGTGTTCGTGCCCGGCCAGGACGGCGAGTGGGTCAGCGCCCTGCAGGAGGACGACGGCGTCACGAACGCCGCCGCCGACGGCGCCCTAGTGCGCACCACGTTCACGCTGCGCCACGCCGGCGACGAGATCACCGTCGTCGCGGCGGCGGACGGCGCCGGCTACGAGGGATTCGCGCGGACCGCGTTCCGGCTCGTCGTCCACGGCCCGGCGCCCCGTGAGGTCGAGGTCGACGGCGTCGTCGTCACCCCCGACCACGACGGGACCGTCACGTTCGGCAACGACGGCCGGGACGCCGTCGTCGTCCTGCGCACGTGAGCGGCGACGTGGCCGCTCAGTGGGCGAAGGCCGGCCAGCGCTGCAGCAGGCTGGTGAGGATGCCCCGCAGCGTCGCGTCGGCGGACTCGAGTCCGCCCTGGAGCATCACGACGGCGAAGTACACCGCCCCGGCCGCGACGAGGAGCGCGCCCAGCGCGCCGACGAGGGTCGTCGCGGTCAGCAGGGCGATGCCGAGGGCGAGCAGCGCGACGACGAGGCCGGCGACGAACGCGATCACCCCGTCCTTCACACCGTTGAGCGCGCTCGCGAGCGGCAGGGCGTACTCCCCACGGATCGCCGCCAGCGCGTCCACCTGGTCCGGGACCCGCTGCTTGTAGCGGTCGGCGGCCTCGCCCGTCCAGTTGTCGTCGACGAGCAGGTCACCGGTCTCGACGTTCTGCGCGAGACCGGTCATCGTGCCGGCGACGTTCTCGATCCAGCTCGACGCGGTCAGCTGCAGCTCGTCCGGCATCCCGAGGTAGTCGATCTTGTCGTCAAGCCACGTGTAGAACTCGTCGACGGTCGTGTCGAACTCCTCGAGGACCTCCGCCAGGACCGCGACGCCGAGCACGTCACCGGGCGAGGTGATCTCGACCTCGTCGATCGCTCGTTGCCTGGCCTCCAGGAGGCTCTGCTTCGTCCTTCCCGCGAGCTCCCGGACCTGCTGCTGCACGTCCACCATGGCCCTTCCTCACTCCCAGTCCCAGGTGCCCTCGAGGCGGGCCTTGGCCGCCTCGTCCGCGCCCTCGTAGGTCTCCCGCACGATCCTCAGCGTGTGCGCCGCGTCCTGCGTCGTCGCCGAGCCCTGGAGCAGGATGGTCTGGACGAGCAGGCGTGCCTCCTCGTAGCTCTGTGCGGTGTCGGAGCCCATGAACGAGAACGCCTTGGACTCGAGCGTGAGGCCTGCGGTGACCTCCGAGGTCCACGCGAGCGACTCGCCGACGCCCTCCCACAGCACGGCGTCCGCGCTCAGGGCGTCCATCGCCGCCTCGAACGTGGGTGGCCCGCTCGGCTGCGCCCCGGACGACCCTGCCTCACCTGCCGGTTCTTCGAACGCCATCTCCGGTCCCGCCTCAGACGCTCAGCCCGAGACGCTGCGCGAGCAGCACCGGGTCGTCGATGGTGCGGGCGACGTCGGCGAGCGCCGTGCCGGCGAGCGGCTCGTCGAGCGACGCCGCAGCTGCGGCACGGGCATCGCTGATCGCCTCGGTGGTCTCGAGCGAGATCGTGAACGCGCTGGCGTCGGCGAGCCAGCGCTCGTCGTACTCGACGGCGATCAGGTGCCCGGCTCCGTCCACACGCGCGGCGACCGCGCTGCCGACGGTGGCCGTGTGCTCGACGTGCCGACGTCGCTCGGCCTCACGTGCGGCGTCGTCCAGAGCCGTGAGCGCCTCGGTCAGGAAGCCCTCCAGACCGGTCATGGCGATCGACGCGGCGTGGGGTCCGGAGGGCTGGTCGGCGAGGATCCGCTGGAGCCGGTCCGCCGTCGAGCTGCCGTCGGGGACGAGCGGACGGGTCGTTGGCTCCGGTTCCGCCAGACGTGCCGCCAGCTCCTCGGCGGCGGCCGTGGCCCGGGCAGTCTGGGCGGCGATGAACGTGTCGCGGACGACGGCGCCCAGCGAGCCGGGCGCATGGTGCTCGCGCCACGTCTCGCTCACGACGAGCGTGGCGAGCTCGCCGTCCGCGCCGAGGTGGACGTGGACCGCTCCGGACGGGTCCGCCGCCTCGCCGTCGCGCGGCGCGACCGCTGCGGAGCCCGCGACCTGCACCACCCGATCGAGTCGTTCGCGCAGCTCAGCAAGCCGTTCGAGGTCTGCCCCCATCGTTCCCCCTCGTGCCCGTGCCCCCGGGCGAGGGGGCCACCGTAGTGCGGCGATGGCGATCCGACAAGGGTTCAGTCGCGCTCCCGGGCGGCCTTCCCGTTCCCGGCGGAGAGGATCACGAGCGCGATCCCACCGAGCACCTGGACGCCGAGCACGTACGGTCCGGCGCCGTCCGGCACCCCCCGCACGAACGCCACCCCGGCGCCGACCAGCAGGAGCACGACGGCGAGCACCGTCACGAGGTCGGCGCCGCCGCCCGAGCCCTGGCGGTCGCGCCGACGCGCGATCGCGAACGCCTGCGCCGCGACGACGAGCGCGAGCAGCAGACTCGCTCCGGCCACCACGAGGTACACGGTCATCGCCCAGGCCTCCGACCCGCCCTCGTCCCAGGTCCGGCCCGGCAGGAGGGCCAGGGCGAGCGCGACGAGCCCGACGCCGATCGCCACTGCTCCGACCCCGCGGGCGGTGGCCGTCCGGCGTCGGCGGTCGGCCCGGCCGGCGTCGCCGGGCACGGGCGCCGGGCTCACGCGAGCGCGAACGCCGGCCAGCGCGCGAGGCCGGCGGACTGCGCGTTGGTCAGCTGCGTGTTGGCGGTGGCGCAGTCGGACTCGAGCAGCTTCACGCCGACGGTCACGGCGATGATCGCGATGAGCACCGCGCCGCCGGCGATGAACGGTGCGGCCGGCAGCCCGAACACCGTGGCGCTGGAGGCGATCGCGCCGATGATGCCGGCCACGAGCGCGCCGAACGCGACGGCCATCGACGTCCAGAACTTGATGATCCCGGACTTCACCGCGTCGAGGGCCGTCGCGATCTTCGCGGCGTACTCGGTGCGGATGACCTCCATCGCGGACTTCTGCTCCGGCAGCTTCTGCTTGTACTGGTCGGCGGCGTCGCCCGTCCAGTTGTCGTCGACGAGCAGGTCACCGGCGTCCACCTCGCGTGACTGCGTCATGGCGGGCTCGCCGACGCCGGTGTTCCAGGTGTCCGCAGCGGAGCTGAGCCCCCACGGGTCGCCGGCCATCGCGACGACGTCGTTCACCCAGCCCCAGAACTCGTCGAGCTTCTCCACGAGCCAGTTCCAGCCGTCGCGGACCCGGTCGAAGATCCAGTCGAGGAAGCCGGGGATGGACTCGAGCATGTCGTTGATGCCGGTCCGGAGCTCCTCGATCTTGCGCTCGATCTCCGCGATGAGGTCCATGACCTCCTGGATGACGGGATGCATTGGTTCGCTCCAGTGGTCTCTGCTGCTTCAGTTCCAGTTCCAGGTGCCGTTGAGGCGGTCCTTCGCGGCCTGGTCCGTTCCTTCGTACGTGGTGCGAACCTGGTCGAGCTCGGCGGCGGCACCGGTGATCTCGGTGTTCCCCTGCGAGAGCACCTCCTGCACGTGCGCCCGCAGGTTCTCGTACGTCTGGGAGACCGTGGCTCCGGCGAACGAGAACTGGCTCGCGGCCAGGCCCAGACCGCCCGCCGACGTGCTCGCGGAGTTCAGCTCACCGGCGACGGTGCGCCAGCGGTTGGCATCGTCGGTGAGCGCCTGCATCGCGGCTTCGAAGGACATCGGGTGCTCCTAGGTGGTCGGGGGCGGGTCGTCGCTGCTCGTCGGTGGTGCGCGGTCCGGCTCAGCCGGTGAACCGCATGCGCTCCGCCAGAGCGCGAGGGTCCTGCGTGGTGCGGATGACGTCGGCGAGGGGGGTGCCGTCGATGGGGTCCGACGGCGTGGCCATGGCCGCGGTCCGGCGGGCCGCCTCGACGGCCTCGGTCGTCTCGCGCGTGATGTTGTACGCGTGCCGGTTCTCGAGCCATTGCTCGTCGTACTCGAGCCCGGTGAGGACTCCCGCCCCGTTGACGGTGGCGACGACCTTGCCGGACGAGCTGCGCCCCGGGTGCTCCGCGGCCGCCCGCTCACGCACGATGCGGACCGTCTGGTCGAGGCCCTGGTTCATCTCGTGGAGGATGCCGACGAGCGCGTTGAGCGACGTCTCGACGTCGACGGCCCGGTCGGGCTGCGCGTCCATGATCTCCTGCAGCTGACCGACGACCGTCTCGTGCGCGAACGGCGTCGGCCGTGGCCGTGCGCTGTCGTCGTCGAGATCCTCGGCGAGGGTCGTCGACCACCCGCGCGCCCGTTCGGCGCCGGCCGAGGCGTAGGTGGCGAGGACGGCGGCGCCGAGTCCCGCGGGCGGGTAGTGCTCGCGCCAGGTGTCGCGGATCGTGAGCTGCTCGATGCCGCCGTCGGCAGCGGCGCGCACCTCGATGGAACGTGACTCGTCGGTCGCCTCCGCTGGTCCGGCCGAGGCCGCGGCAGCGCGTTCGAAGGACTGGACCTGACTGTCGATCTCGTCGTGGAGCTCGTAGAGGTCATCGCTCGATCCGGTCATGCCATCCCCACCTCGACTGTGCACAGGTACCGCCGACCACCGTAATGCGCGGGAGGGGCCGCAGCCGATGGGGAGGACTCCCCATCAGCCGTGTCGCGGGACCTGGCATCCTCGCCGGGATGACGGCGACGCCTGGCGAGACGGCGCGCGCCGCGCGCGGCGCCTGATCAGCCCGAGGCGGCCGGCGCCGTCGTGAGCTCCAGCGCCCATCGCGTCGACGGGCCGAGGCACTCGTGCTCGACGTCGCCGACCGGCCGGAATCCGAGGCGCTCGAGCAGGGCCGACGATGCGACGTTGTCGGCGGCGGTGACCGCGCGCACCTCGGTGACCAGCAGCGACCGGAGCCAGCCCAGTGCGGTGCGGACGGCGTCGGTGGCCAGCCCACGGCCGCGACCGGCGGGCGCGAGGAAGTAGGAGACCCCGGCGGTGTCGTCGAGTTCCAGCGCGAGGTTGCCCACGAGGGCTCCGCGCTCGTCCTCTATCGCGAAGGCGGCGGTCGTGGCACTGGAGCGAGCGCGCTCGATCGCGCGCACCACGTCCGCGGCCGTGAGGTCGCGCCTCTCGGTGGTGAACGTGAAGACCGTGTCGTCGCGCGCCGTGACGTACCAGTCGGCGTCCTCGAGACGCCAGGCCCGCAACGTCACGGCCTCACCGGCGAGGGTGGGGACGTCCATGCGGCCAGCCTGGCACAAGGGAGCGCGCCGTCGGTGCGGCACATCTCCGGGACGTCGTTCGGAGCAGACTGGGGCAGCCTGTCGGGCCGGCAGGTCTCGTCCGAGTTGCTCGGAGGTCGGGATGACGGAGCTGGGACGACGGGCCGGGGTGAGCGACGTCGTCGCCCGGGTGATCGAGCGGTACCGACCCGGCGGATCCCTCGCGTTCGCCTACGGGCAGGGCTCGGTGCTGTCGGGCATCGTGGCGGACTCCGACCTCGACGTCGTGATGATCTGGGCCGACGGCGTCCCGACTCGATCGGCCCGACCGGCACGGGCGCTCGCGACCCCGGGTACCGACCCGGTCCAGCACGACGGTGCGTTCGGCGGCCTCGACTCGTTCGACGTCGACGGCTGGCCCGTCGATGTCGCGCACCACACGCAGGAGCAGTTCAGGCGCTGGGTGGCGGAGGTGCTCGACGGTGCCGGCTGGCAGCGACAGTCCGAGTGGCCGTCGCCGCTCTTCGCGGTGTCCGGCTTCGCCTACGGCGAGATCCTGGCGGACGACGCCGGCCTCGCGCGCGAGGTCCGCGCACGGCTCGAGGCCTTTCCCGCTCGGCTCCACGACACGACCCGGACGCACCTCGACCAGATGCGGCCCGCGGTCCTGGCCGAGCTGGCCGGATGCGTGCGCCGGTCGGACGGCTGGCTCTTCCACGAGCTGGCCAGCGACCTCGTGCGGACCGCGTACCTCGCGTGGTTCGCGGCGCACTGTCGCTACTGCCCGTTCCCGAAGCGGACCGCCGCGTGGGCCCAGCGGTTCGGGCTCGAGCCGGAGCTCATCGACGTCGAGCAGCGCATCTGGAGCGCGGCCGGGCTCGACGAGCGGCTGGAGCTGATCGCCGCGTTCAGCGAGGGGGTGCTGGCCGTCGCGGCCGGCGACTCGGCGTGACGCCAGCGCCTTCGAAGGGAGCGGGTGACGGGAATCGAACCCGCGCTATCAGCTTGGGAAGCTGAAGTTCTACCATTGAACTACACCCGCGTGACGCCGCTCGAAGGCGACGCCGCGCGCCAGCATACCGGTCCTCGCGGGCCAGTTCGAAACCCGGAGGTCCGATGCCGCTGCAGGGCGAGTACGTGCCGAGCACGAGTGACTGGGCGCGCAAGCAGGCTGACCTGTACGTCGCGTCGGACGGCGCGAAGGGCACCACGCTCCACGGTCGTCCGGTCGTCCTGCTCACCACGGTCGGTGCCCGGACGGGGAAGCTGCGCCGCACGCCGCTCATGCGCGTCGAGCACGAGGGCACGTACGCCGTCGTCGCCTCGCTCGGTGGCGCCCCGAAGAACCCCGTCTGGTACTACAACGTCGTCGCGCACCCGCACGTGGAGCTGCGCGACGGCGACCGTGCGTTCGACGCCGTCGCGCGCGAGGTGCACGGCGAGGAGAAGGCGCTGTGGTGGGCGCGTGCCGTCGAGGCCTACCCGCCATACGCCGACTACCAGAAGAAGACCTCCCGCCAGATCCCGGTGTTCGTCGTCGAGCCGACCGTCGGGTAGGGGCCTGTGACGGCCTCGGCGCCGCCGCCGCAGGTCCTCGCCGCGTTCGGGGCGGCGGGCGACGCCGTCCCGCTAGCGGGTGGGCAGGGTCGGTCGTGGCGCGCCGGCGGCCTCGTGCTCAAGCCGCTCGACTCCTCGCCCGAGACCCTGGACTGGCTCGCGGCCGAGGTCGCGCCTCGCGTCCGCGACGCCGCGATCCGCGTGAGCCTGCCGCTGCGCAGCGGCGACGGCGCGCTCGTCGTCGACGGGTGGACCGCGGCGCCGTACCTGCCTGGCCGGCACGAGAGCGGCCGCTGGCGGGAGGTTGCCGCCGTCGGCGAGGAGTTCGCCGCGCTGCTCGCCGACGTCGCCCGCCCCGCGTTCCTCGACACCCGCGACGACGCGTGGGCCCGCGCGGACGCGCTCGCCTGGGGCGAGGCGAGCGACGACGCGGCGGCGCTGGTCCCGCACGTCGCTGACCTGACCGCCGCGCGTCGTCCCGTGCCGTCCGGCGACGCGCCCAGCATCGTGCACGGCGACCTCAGCGGGAACGTGCTCTTCGCCGACACGCTCGCGGAGCCGCTGCCGCCCGCCCTGCTCGACCTCAGCCTCTACTGGCGCCCGCCCGCCTACGCGAGCGCCGTCGTCGCCGTCGACGCCGTGTGCTGGCACCGCGAGCCGGTGGACCTCCTCACGGAACTCGGAGCGGCGCCGCAGCACCTCGTGCGCGCCCTGCTGTTCCGGCTGCTGGCCGACCATCTGAACGGGCGCCCGGCGGGCGACCCCGGCTACGCCTCGTACGGGCCGTGTGCGGCGCGCGTGCTCGAGCTGGCGAGGCCCGACCTGTAAGCGATCTGCAAGACGGCGGTGACATCACTGACCGGGTGAGCATCCTGACCCTGAGTCTCCCGAGCGACCGCCGCGCCGAGCGTCTCGTGCGCCTTCACCTCGGGCTGCTGCTGTACGGGCTCAGCCTGGCGATGCTCGTCGAGTCGGGAATCGGGCTGCGGCCGTGGGACGTGTTCCACGACGGCGTCGCGCGCCTCACAGGCACCAGCATCGGTCTCGTGACGGGTGTGGTCGGCGTCGCCGTCCTGCTCCTGTGGTGGCCGCTTCGCGAGCGGCCGGGCATCGGCACGGTGAGCAACGCCGTCGTCAGCGGGTTCGTGCTCGACGGCGCGATCGCCGTCCTCCCGACGGCGCACGGCTACCCGGGGCGGCTCGCGTACCTCGTCGCGGGCATCCTGCTCAACGGCGTCGCGACGGCGCTCTACATCGGAGCCGGGCTGGGCGCCGGTTCCCGCGACGGCCTCATGACCGGGCTCGCGGCCCGCACGGGCTGGCCGCTCCGCGCGGTGCGCACGGGCATCGAGGTCGGCGTGCTCGCGATCGGCTGGGCGCTCGGGGGCACCGTGGGGATCGGCACCGTTCTCTATGCGCTCGCCGTCGGCCCGATCGTGCACGCGGTGCTGCCGCTCGTCACGCCGGCCGCGCGCTCCGTCCCCCTCCGCCCGCGAGGCGACGTCGACGTCCATGACATGAGGTCCCGTCACGCCGCCGGGAGAGCCGCGATACCAGGTGCGGGCGAAGGCGGGCAGGTGGAGCGCGACGACAAACCCGGATGTCGATCGTCCGCGATAGGGCCTACCGTGAGCGCATGACGACGTCGTTCGAGCTCGCCGACGGCGTCGAGGACTGGCGGGTCCTCGGCGGCGACGCGAGCGCCTGGTTCCCTGCCTCCTCCCACGCCACCGGCGCGGCGCTCGGCAGCCGGGTGGCCGGGCTGCCCGACGCCGCCGCCGACGTGGACGTGCGCGCCACCGGGGTGCGGGTTCGGCTGCGCGGCGCGGGGGACGGCACCGCGGATCCCGCTCAGGTCGAGGCGGCGCGCGCGATCTCGGCGGAGGCCAGGGAGCTGGGGCTGCGGGCCGACCCGGCGGCGCTGCAGGACGTGCGGCTCGTCGTCGAGACGGCGACGCCGGACGCCGCCCGCTCGTTCTGGCGGGAGGTGCTCGACTACGAGCCGGTGGGGGAGCACGTGCTGATGGATCCGCGGCATCGGGACCCGCTGGTCGCGTTCCGCGTCCGCGAGGCGGTGCCGCCTCTGCGGAACCGCCTCCACCTCGACGTCGTCCGCCCACCCGACGCGGTCGGTGCCGTCCAGCGGGCGCTGGCCCGGACGCCGACCGGGCCGTTCGGCGTGATGATCGCCGACGACGAGGGCAACGAGGTCGACCTCGTGCCGGGCGAGAGGGTGCCAGGCGGCGCGGACACCGAGGACTGGTGGGCGGTGTTCGCGGGGACGGCGTTCTACGCGACGTCGTCCCCCGAGCAGGCGGCGAGCCTCGCCGTCGCGGTGGCGAACCTGGCCGACGACGCCGGCATCCCGCTGCTCGTGGACGTGCGCCCGGGTGGTGTCACGATCGACACCGGGAAGGACCAGTGGCACCCGGACGTGCAGCCCGCGTTCTCGGGGCTCGCCGGCCCGCTGCAGGCCGCCGCGCGCGCCGCGGGAGGCGCACCGGCCCGCGACGGCGCGCGGTTCGTGCAGATCGGGATGGACGCCGTCGACGTGCCGGCGACCCGGGCGTTCTGGGCCGCGGCGCTCGGCTACGTCGAGGACCCCCGCCAGGGCCTCACGGACCTGTACGACCCGCGCCGGTTCGGCCCCGTCATGTTCTTCCAGGACATGGAGGCGTCCGACGACGCTCGACGGCGGCAGCGGGGCCGGATCCACGTGGAGCTCGCTGTCCCGCACGACGCCGTGGACGCGCGCGTGGACGCGGCGCTCGCGGCCGGGGGCCGGGTCGTCGAGGACGAGCGTCCGGGCCGGTGCGTGGTCGCGGACCCCGAGGGCAACGAGCTGGCGATCACCGCACGCACGGATGACGTCGGGACGGCGCTACCGTAGGCGCGTGCTGCTCTCCGACCGTGACATCCGGGCCGAGATCGGCTCGGGACGTGTGGCCCTCGACCCGTTCGACGACGCGATGGTGCAGCCGTCGAGCGTGGACGTCCGGCTGGACCGCTACTTCCGGCTGTTCGACAACCACAAGTACGCCGTCATCGACCCGGCCGAGGACCAGCCGGAGCTGACCCGCCTCGTGGAGGTCGACCCGGACGAGGCGTTCGTGCTGCACCCGGGCGAGTTCGTGCTCGGCTCCACGCACGAGACGATCACGCTGCCCGACGACGTCGCGGCGCGTCTCGAGGGGAAGTCCTCGCTCGGTCGGCTCGGCCTGCTCACGCACTCCACAGCGGGGTTCATCGACCCCGGGTTCACGGGCCACGTCACGCTGGAGCTCTCGAACGTCGCGACGCTGCCGATCATGCTGTGGCCCGGCATGAAGATCGGGCAGCTGTGCTTCTTCCGGCTCTCGAGCCCCGCCGAGCGGCCGTACGGCTCGGGGGCCGACGGGTCGCGGTACCAGGGGCAGCGGGGTCCGACGGCGTCCCGGTCCCACGTGAAGTTCCACCGGACGCACGTCGAGTGAGCGCGACGCTCGACGCCGAGATCGCGGCGCCGCACCACCTTCTCGTCGTCGCCGACGACGTCACCGACGACGAGGTCGAGGCGCTCGCGCTGAGCCGGTTCGACGGCGCGGGCTGGGTCGACGACGCGGGCCACCGTGTGCTGTGGCTCGGGTCGGCGGCGATGCTGACCGGGCCGTGGGTGTGCCCCGCGGACGTCCGCGCGACGCTGGATCTGCCCCCGTGGGCCGCCCGGGCGTACCTCACCCGGGTGACCCCGGACCGTTCGGCGCCCCCTCCGCCGGAGCTCTCGCGGCTCGGCGACCTGCTCGAGGCGTTCCCCGGAGGTCATCCGCAGGGCGTGGAGCGCGACGTGCTGGACTTCCTCCTCGCGGCGGCGCGGCGGCTCGCCGGTGCCGTCCGGCTCGCGCCCGGCCCGGTGCTCGTGCCGGACGCCGACTCGGCGGTGGACCTCGCCGTCCACGCGCCCGTGTGGCTGGACCCGCCGGCGCTCGAACGGGTCCTCGCGGAGACCTTGCCGGGCCTGGACGTGCTCCCCGAGCCTGGGACGACCGCTCCGCCGACGTGGCTCGGCGCCGCTGCCGAGGCGGGTCTGCCCACGCTCGACCCGGCGGAGCGGGCGCGCATCCAGGAAGCGCTCGACGGCGTCGACGCGGCGGCCCGCGCCACCGGTGACGTGCTCGACGGCTACTCGGCGTTGTGGCGATCCACGTCCTCGCCCGACGCCGTCGTCGTCACCGTCGAGGGTGCGGAGGTCGTGCCGCCGGCCGTGCGGTTCGCGCCGTGGACGGCGGCCGGCGTGATCTCGTACGAGCTGCGGTGGCAGGCCGACGACGACGTGCGCCGCGGCGGCCGGCTCAGCCTGCTCGACCGGGAGCGGCGGGCGGCCGTGGCCGTGCGCATGGAGCGGGCCGCTGCGGCGCTGCACGACGCCGTCGGCGGGGAGGTGCTCGACGAGGACGGGTTCCTCGTCGACCCCCAGACGCTCGGCGGCGACGGCGAGGGCGACGCCTCTTGAGGCGGTCGTGGCCGGGAGCGCGCCCTCACACACGACCGGCGGGAGCCGGGACGACGGCGACGCCGTCGTCGTCGAGATCCTCGGCGCCGCTGGAGCGCACGCCGAGCGCCTGTGCCACCGGCGCGCCCGTGAGCCCGTACACGATCGCCGTCAGCAGCACGACGCCGAACACGACCGGCACGAGCTGCGGGAACGGTTGCCCGGCGTCGTCGAACCGCAGCGCGAACACCGATGCGGTGGACGCCGCGACGATGCCCCGCGGCGCCATCCAGCCCACCATCATCCGTTCGCGTGGCGTGAGCGTGCTCCGGAGCGTCGACACAGCGGCGACGAGCGGGCGCAGCACGAGGACGAGGACCGCGACGACACCGAGCGTCGCGGGGAGGTAGCGCACGAGTGCGTCGAGGTCGACGCGCGCAGCAAGGATGATGAACAGGGCTCCGACGAGCAGCAGGCCGAGGTGGGAACCGAACTCGTGGAGCGGCTCGGTGCGCGCGATCCGCTGATTCGCGAGCGCCGCGCCGAGCGCCGTCGTCGCGAACAGGCCGGCCTCGTCGTGCAGCCCTTCGGCGACCGTGTAGGCGCCGAGCGCGAACGCCAGCGCGAGGATCACCTCGGTCTCCTTCGGCACGAGACCGGTCCGGATGAGCAGGACGAGCACCAGGGCCGCCGCCGCACCGATCCCCAGGCCGGACAGGGCGGTCAGCCCGAGGTGCGTCGCCTCGGCGTGCAGCGCGACGTTCGCGACGGCGAGGGCGAGGACGGCACCGATCGGGTCGATGAAGATGCCCTCGAACGCGAGCACGGACTCCAGCGGCTGCTTGGGGCGGATGATCTTCAGCAGCGGCCCGACGACGGTGGGTCCCGACACGATGAGGATGGCGCCGATCACCGCCGCCTGCGACCACGCGAGGCCGAGAACGAGGTGCGCGACGACCGTCGCGCCGATGCCGGTGAGCAGCGCTCCTGCCGTCACCAGGCCGATCACCGGGCGGCGGGCGCCACCGCGGAGCCGGGCGAAGTCGAGCTTGAGCGACTCCTCGAAGAGCAGGAGCCCGACGGCCATCGAGACGAGCGGAAACAGGGCCTCGCCGAAGATCGCGTCCGGGTCCAGCCAGCCCAGCACCGGACCGGCGAGCAGGCCGAGCGTGAGCAGCAGGAGGATCGACGGCACGCGGAGGGCCTTCGCGCCGACCTGACCAGCCACGCCGAGCGCCACGATGAGCGCGATCCCGCTGACGTCTCCCATGCGGACATCCTGGCGGTTGGGGCGCCGGGGCGCCCGGACGGGGGTCGCGCGTGCCGCGTTCGCCGGCCCGGCCCGGCGTGGCCCGCCGCGCCCGGCCCGGCTACGGCAGGTCGTAGGCGGTGAGGCCGTCGAGCCCGGACAGCACGAGGTCGTCGCCGATGCCCTGGACGTTGTAGCCGGTGTTGTCGTAGGACCGTCCGCGCTCCCACAGCACGTCGCCCGTGGCGGCGTCGAGGCCGACGAACGTCCCCGACGTGTCGACGACGACGGCGTCGCCCACGAGCACCGTGTCCCAGATCCGATCCGTGGCGTCGTAGGTCCAGGCGGCCGTCGTCGACCCGGTCGCAACCCCGACGAGCGTGCGCGGGGTCTCCACCACCGTCCACTCCTCGTTGCCGAGGGCACTCGGCCCGAGCCAGTCGGTGGCCGGGTCGACGTCGTACAGCACGTCGCCGAGCGTGCCGGTCTCGGTGTCGAACGCGAACAGCTGGGCCTGGTCGTTGATCGCGATCGGGTCGTGGTGCCCGACGTCCGCGGGAAACGCGAGGTCCACCCCCGGTGTGGTCCACACGACGGAACCGTCGAGACCACGCCGCTGGACGCCGTCGTCCGCCACGCAGTAGTACGCCTCGCCCTGGGCGGTGGCCCGCAGGCACTCATGGACGACGACGGCGCCGCTCGCCGTGTCGATGAGCGCCACGCCGGGCGTCGACCACAGCAGGACGTGCCCCTCGGGCAGGTCGCGCCAGCGTGTGCGCTCCATCGTGAGGGTGGGTTCGTCGGAGAAGTCCTGGGCGAGGAAGTCGTCGAAGAGGAGATCCGCGTTCTCCAGGTCCGCGACGTCGAGGCTCCACCGCTCGACGCCGTCCAGTCCGAGGAAGGCGAGGCGGGCGTGCGGAGCCGGATCGGCGTCCCCGACCACGATCACGCCGTCGCCGGTGAGGTGGATCAACGCGACGGACGTCACTCCGGGAGCCGGCCAGCTGGTGCGTGCGGTGCCCGTGGCCGCGTCGAGCACGTGGCCCGTGTAGGCGCCGTCGGCGCCTTCGCTGAGGCAGATGACGGTGGCGTCGGCCGCCCGGGCGTCGCACACGATGTCGAGGGCGTCGTCGAAGGTGGTCTCCCAGGCGGTCTCTCCGGTGGCCGGGTCGACGGCGACGAGGAGCCGCCCTTCGCCGGCGCTGTTGCCGAACCGGATCAGCCAGGTGCTCCCCGCGTCGAGGACGGCGTCACCGCCGAACGAGCCGTCGGTCGTCGGGAGGAGGTTGGACACGGCGGGGACGCCGGCGGCGATGTCGTCCGTGTACCGGATCCAGGCGACGTCCAGGTCCGGCGGCGAGTCGACGCCGGGTGGGGTAGCGGCGGCGTCGTCGTCCCCGTCCCCGTTCCCGGCGATCGCGCCGATGACGATCACGATCACCGCCATGAGCGCGAAGAACGCGACGGCGACGGCGCAGCCGACCTGGGCGGAGGTGCGCTTGCGCGTCGGGGAGGGTCCGCCGGCGGGAGACGGGATGTACGGGCTCGGACCGGGCGGGGCCGCGCCGGATGGTGGGCCGGCGGGCGGGGTAGCGCCGGATGGCGGCCCGCCGGGCGGCGTCGCGGCGCCGGGCGGCGGGATGGGGATCGGGGTCGCGTAGGGCAGTGCGGGCGTCGCCGGTGCCGCGGGTTCCGTGGCGGCGGCCGGGTCGGGGAGCTCGCGTTCCGGGCTGGGCGAGACGGGCGGGGTCGCACGGGGCGGGTCGGTCGGGTCGGCTGAGCCGGGCGGGGGAGCAGGTGCGTAGTCGTCACCGACGGCGTACTCGTCGTCGTCGTCCGAGGCAGGGCGGAAGCGCCTGTCGTCCCGGCTCATCGGTCCCCCTCGCCTCGTGCGGAGCCCAACCTAGTGGGCGCAGGGCGGGGTGTCGTGCCTGTGGATAGTTGACGACGCGATGTCGGATGTGCATGCCAGAATCGATCACATGTTCGAGACGCGAGCGGATGTGACGGCGGCGGTCAGCGACGGCCTCCAGCCGGAGCCTGTCGGCGTCGAAGAGTTCGCCGCGTTGGCCTCGCTGGATGCGCTGCCGGAGCACGACGGCGGATCGCTCTCGGATGCGCAGGTGCTCGACGTGGTCGCGGGCTGGGCCGCCGTGGAGGCTCGGGCGGCCGGGGCGAAGAGAGCGTGGGCGGCGGCGCTGGCTCGGCGTCCCTCCCAGACGCCCGACTGGCGGGAGCTCCGGCGTCGCGTGTCCGTGCCGTCGGTGGCCGGGGACGAGATCGCGGTCCGGGTGGGGGTCTCCCGCATGGCGGCCGCTCGATGGATCGCGGAGGGCGAGCTGCTCGCGGGGAAGCTGGGCAACGTCGGTGTCGCCCTCCAGGCCGGAGTGATCGACGCCGGCAAGGCGCGCGAGTTCGTCGACGCGCTGGCCGAGCAGGATCTGCCGGTAGTCCTCGCGGTGTGCGACGAGGTGCTGCCCGAGGCGCCCACGCTCTCGCAGCGCCAGGTGGCGACGGCGATCCAGCGCGCAGTCGTGCGCGTCGACCCGCAGGGTGCCTCGGAGCGGCACGAGCGAGCAGCGCGCAGGCGGTGCGTGGAGCGCGTGCGCGTGCTTCCGGACGGGATGGCTCGGCTGTCAGCCGTACTGACCGCGGCGCAGGCCGCCGGTGTCTATGCCGCGTGTGAGGCGGCGGCTCGCGCGAAGCGGGCGGCGGGCGACTCCCGCACGCTGGAGCAGCTCCGGGCGGATGCCCTGGCGGCGCTCGGCGCTGAGGCGCTCGCGCAGGGGCGGATCGGGCCCGAGGGGTCGGTCGAGCATCGAGGAGCTCCGACGTCGCCGGAGGCTGGGGACGCCGCCGGACGCCGTGCGCCTGGTCCCGGCGCCGACGAGGATGTGCCGGCGTCGGGCTTGGGTGCGGGGGAGGCTGTGCGGGAATCGGGCCCGCGTGCGGGGGATGCTCTGGGGGCGTCCGGCCCGCGTGCGGGGAAGAGTGAGCGGGAATCGACGACGTCGAGGGAACCGAAGCATCCCCCTCGTTCGGAGTCCCCGGAGGTGGAGTCGTTCCGGTTCAGCGGGCCGGCCGCCAGGCTCGAGCTCAGTGTCTCGGTCGCGACGCTGAGCGGGCAGGACTGGGTCGGGACGGCGCACGACGTCGCCGAGGACCTCTGGCCGAGTCGTCTTCCGGACGATGCGGGCGAGGTCGCGGGTGGGAAGGACGGCGCCGCGGCAGGCGCGCTCGGCGGCGCCCAGGATGAGCCCGCACCGCCGGAGCCTGTGCCGCTGCTGACCGGGTACGGTGCGGTCGATCCGGCGACGGCTCGGGCGCTAGCGGCCGAGGGCCTGGTCCGGGTCGTGGTGACCGACGCGGAGCTCGAGGCTTGGCGTCGCGCAACAGCTGTTCCAGGCGCGGCGACTGAGTGGGACGCGGGACGCGAGACGTACCACCCGCCGGCGGCGCTCGCGCGGCTCGTGCGTGCTCGCGACGGCACGTGCGTCGCGCCCGGATGCTCCGTACCGGCGACGTCGTGCGACCTGGACCACGTGGTCTCCTTTCCGCTGGGGCCGACGGATGCCTGGAACCTGCGGCCGTTGTGTCGACGGCATCACCTCCTAAAGACCCGCGCCGGTCATCGGCTCAGCGTGGAAGCCGATGGCTCGACGAGCTGGACGACGCCGTCGGGCGTGGTCCGCCGGCGCGCGATCGATGGCACGTGGGCACGTCGCGATGCTCCCGCCGGTGCGAACCTGCGCCGGGAGCGGCAGGAGGCTCCCGGCGCGGGGCCGCGCCGGGAGCGGGAGGACCCCAACGAAGGCACGCAGTCTCCCCGAGCGGCGGCCGCGTGACCCCGTCGCCCGCGGGCCGCTCGAGGTCGCCCCACTGAGCCGCTCGACGCCGTCCCGCTGAGAGGATGCGCGGGCAGGCCACCACCGAGCCCTTGGTACGATCGTCGGACCGTGTCACGTACCACCCGCAAGGGTGGTGACGGCGTACCCGCCGGGCGTGTCCGCGGCCGAGATCGAGTCCACGACCGCCAACTTCACACGTCCGACCTCCACGTGAACGACGGGGACGCCCATGCTGCAGCTGCTGACCGTCCACCTCGCGGTGGCCCTGGTCGGCCCTGTGCTGGTGCGCCTGTGGGGGCGGCGCATGTTCGCCGTTCTCGCCCTCGCCCCCCTCTCCGCGACCGTGTGGGCCCTCGCGCAGACCCCTGCGGTGATGGCCGGGGACGCCCCGGTCGTGACGACGTCCTGGGTGCCGGCGCTCGGCATCGACCTGTCGTTCCGCCTGGACGTCCTCGGCTGGTTCATGGTCCTGATCGTGGGTGGCGTCGGCGCGCTGGTGCTCCTGTACTGCGCCTGGTACTTCGCCTCCGGCGCCAGCAACCTGCCCCGCTTCGCCGGGGTGTTCGTCGCCTTCGCCGGCGCCATGCTCGGCCTCGTCACGACCGACAACACCTTCGCCCTGTACGCGTTCTGGGAGCTGACCACCGTCTTCTCCTACCTGCTGATCGGCCACTACTTCGATCGCAAGGTGTCTCGCCGCGCGGCCATGCAGGCGATCATCGTGACGACGTTCGGCGGCCTCGTCATGCTCGCCGGTCTCGTCATGCTCGGCGAGCTGCCGGGCGGCTCGTACTCCCTGACGGAGCTCGTGGCCTCCGCCCCCGAGTCACCGCTCCTCCCGATCGCGATCGTGTGCGTCCTCGTCGGGGCCGTGAGCAAGTCGGCGCTCGTCCCGTTCCACTTCTGGCTGCCGTCGGCGATGGCCGCCCCGACCCCGGTCAGCGCCTACCTGCACGCGGCGGCCATGGTCAAGGCCGGCGTCTACCTCGTGGCCCGGCTCGCCCCGGGGTACTCCACCCTGCCGGCCTGGCAGTGGACGCTGCTCGTGCTCGCCTCCGCCACGATGATCCTCGGTGGCTACCGGGCGCTGCGCCAGCACGACCTCAAGCTCCTCCTCGCCTACGGCACCGTGAGCCAGCTCGGGTTCCTCATCCTCCTGGTCGGCCAACCGAGTCGCGCCGTCGCGCTCGCCGGCCTCGCCCTGCTCGGCGCCCACGCCATGTTCAAGGCGGCGCTCTTCCTCAGCGTCGGGATCGTCGACGCCGCCGCCGGCACGCGCGACCTGCGCCAGCTCTCCGGCCTCGTCCGTACGCAACCCTTCCTCGCCGTCGTCGCCGGTCTCGCGACCGCCTCGATGATCGGGCTGCCCCCGTTCGCCGGCTACGTCGCGAAGGAGGCGGCACTCGAGGGATTCGTGCACGACGGCGACCCGACCTCGATCATGCTGCTCGCCGTCGTCGTGCTCGGCTCGATCCTGACCGTCGCGTACGGGCTGCGGTTCTGGTGGGGTGCCTTCGGCATCAAGAAGGACCTGGCCGACACGGAGGTCGACCGCGAGGCCTGGCCCATGTTCGCGGCCCCCACGGTGCTCGCCGTTGCCGGCCTCGCCGCGGGTCTGGTGCCCGCTCTCGGGGAGCGCCTGCTGGAGCCGTTCGCCGACACGTATCCGACCGGCGACCCCGGCCACCTCACGCTCTGGGGTGGCTTCGGGTGGCCCGTCGTCCTCACGCTCGCCGTGTTCGTCCTCGGCGCGCTGCTGTTCGTGGCGCGCACCAGGGTGGAGGCCGCACAGGGCCGTGTCGAGCTGGTCCTCGACGCCGACGTCGCCTACCGGCAGACGATGCGCCGGCTGGACCGTGCCTCCGCCTACATCACGAGCTTCACCCAGCGCGGTTCGCTGCCGATGTACCTGTCGATCATCCTGCTCACCGGGGTCGTCGTCGGCGGCTGGGCCGCGCTGTCCTCCGGTCGCACGCCCGGCCCGGTGCGCCCCTGGGACACGCCCGTCCAGCTCGTCGTCGGCGTCATCGTGATCCTGGGCGCGATCCTCGCCGCCCGCTCCCGCCGGCGGATGAAGGCGGTGCTCCTCCTCGGGGCCTGCGGGTACGGCGTCGCGGTCCTGTTCGAGCTGCAGGGCGCCCCCGACCTGGCGCTCACCCAGGTGCTGGTCGAGACGATCACGCTCGTCGTCTTCGTCCTCGTGCTGCGCCGGCTCCCGCCGTACTTCTCGAACCGCCCGCTCGCCGCGAGCCGGTGGTGGCGCGCCGCCCTCGGCGTGCTCGTCGGGGCGTTCTTCGCCTTCCTCGCGCTCATCATCCCGACGGCGCGCATCGAGGCGCCCATCTCCGTGTACTTCCCGGCCGAGGCGTACGAGTACGGGTACGGCAAGAACATCGTCAACGTCACGCTCGTCGACATCCGCGCCTGGGACACGATGGGCGAGATCTCCGTGCTCCTGGTCGCCGCGACCGGCGTCGCCTCGCTCGTCTTCCGGCGCCTGCGCGGCGGGCGGATCGAGCGGGCTCGTGACGTCGCCTCGTCGGACCTCGGCGGCGTCTGGGCCGGCGAGGAGTCCGGCCGGCTGATGCAGCAGATTGCCCGGTTGCGCGGCTCCGACGCACCAGCGGCGGAGGGTCAGCGCAACCGGCAGTGGCTCACGGCCGGCGCCACCCTCGCACCGGAACGCCGGTCGGTCATCTTCGAGATCACCACCCGGCTCGTCTTCCACACGATGATCGTGTTCTCGGTGTTCCTCCTCTTCTCCGGCCACAACGCGCCGGGCGGCGGGTTCGCCGCCGGGCTCGTCGCGGGCATCGCGCTCGTGGTGCGCTATCTCGCCGGGGGCCGCTACGAGCTCGCAGAGGCGGCCCCGATCAACCCCGGCCTCCTGCTGGGCAGCGGCCTGTTCCTCTCCGCGGGCGCGGGACTCGTCCCGGTGCTGTTCGGCGGGCAGGTGCTCCAGTCCGCCGTCCTCGACGTCGACCTCGGCCCGCTCGGGGAGCTCCACGGATCCACCGCCCTGTTCTTCGACATCGGCGTCTACCTCGTGGTCATCGGCCTCGCCCTCGACGTGCTCCGCACGCTCGGCGCGGAGATCGACCGGCAGGGGGAGACCGAGGGGAGCGCCGCGCCGGACGTCGCCTACGACGCGGACGACGACGGCGACTCCGCCCTCGCCGGAGCGCCGGCAGGCACGAACACGACCCGCGACGACGGAGGTGCGACGTGATCGACATGAGCCCGAACCTCGTGCTCGTCGTGGTCATCGGCGTGCTGTTCGGCACGGGCGTGTACCTGCTGCTGGAGCGCAGCCTCACGCGCGTGCTCATCGGTGTGGCACTGATCGGCAACGGGGCGAACCTGCTGCTGCTCGTCGCCGGAGGTGCCGCCGGCGGGCCGCCGCTGCTCGGCTCCGGACCCGAGGACGAGATGAGCGACCCGCTGCCCCAGGCGATGGTGCTGACAGCGATCGTCATCACACTCGGCTTCACGGCGTTCCTCCTCGCGATGGCGTACCGCTCGTGGCAGCTGCACGGTCACGACGAGGTCCAGGACGACCTCGAGGACCGTCGGATCGCGCGTCGCGCGGAGCGCGGTGAGCTCGACCCCCGGACGGACGACGCGACGACGAGCGTCGACCTCGAGGCCGCGCAGGTGCGCGACGAGACCGAGGAGCTCACCGCCGCCGAGATCGCTGCCAACGCCGAGGAGGGACGACGATGAACTGGCTCGTCCCGCTCCCCGTGGTGATCCCGCTCATCGCGGCGGGCCTCGCCCTGACCCAGGTGCGCCGCCCCCGCCTCCAGGGGCTGATCAGCGTGGTCGCGATCTCGACGATGCTCGTGACGTCGATCGCGCTGCTCGTGCTCTCGGACTCCGGGCCGCTCGTCGTCAACGTCGGCGGCTGGGCCGCCCCGGTGGGGATCGCCCTCGTGGCGGACCGCCTGTCGGCGCTCATGCTCGTGGTGGCGGCGATCGTGCTGCTCGGCGTGCTGCTCTACGCGCTCGGGCAGGGCATCGCCGACGGCGACGAGGGCGCCCCGGTCGCCGTGTTCCACCCGACGTACCTCGTGCTCTCCGCGGGCGTCGCGAACGCGTTCCTCTCCGGCGACCTGTTCAACCTCTACGTCGGCTTCGAGATCCTGCTCGGGGCCAGCTTCGTGCTCCTCACTCTCGGCGGCACGGGCGAGCGCATCCGGGCGGGCACGATCTACGTCGTCGTCTCGCTGCTCTCGTCGGTGCTGTTCGTCGTCGCGATCGCCCTCATCTACTCCGCGACCGGCACGCTCAACCTCGCGCAGCTCTCGGTGCGGCTCGGCGAGCTCGATCCCGGCGTGCAGCTGGTCCTGCAGGTCATGCTGCTCCTGGCCTTCGCCATCAAGGCGGCCGTGTTCCCGCTCTCCGCGTGGCTGCCGGACTCCTACCCGACGGCGCCCGCGCCCGTGACGGCTGTCTTCGCCGGCCTGCTGACCAAGGTGGGCGTGTACGCGATCATCCGCACGCAGACGCTCCTCTTCCCGGACGGCCGTCTCGACACGCTGCTCCTGTGGGCGGCGCTGCTCACGATGGTGGTGGGGATCGTGGGCGCCGTCGCGCAGGAGGACCTGAAACGTCTGCTGTCGTTCACGCTCGTCAGCCACATCGGCTACATGATCTTCGGGATCGCGCTGTCGTCCCAGGCGGGGCTCGCTGCGGCGATCTTCTACGTCGCGCACCACATCACCGTGCAGACGGCGCTCTTCCTCGTGTCGGGGCTCGTCGAGCGGCGGGGCGGGACGACGTCGCTCGAGAAGCTGGGCAGCCTCGCGAAGTATGCGCCCGCCCTCGCGATCATCTTCTTCGTGCCGGCCATGAACCTGGCCGGGATCCCACCGCTCTCCGGGTTCCTCGGCAAGCTCGGGCTGCTCCAGGCAGGTGTACAGCTCGGGACCCCGCTGGCGTACGCCCTGGTCGCGGGTGGTCTGCTGACCAGCCTCCTCACGCTCTACGCGATCATCAAGGCCTGGAACAAGGCGTTCTGGCAGGAGGCGCCGGAGGGGTTGCCGCAGGGCGACACCCCGCGCACGATGTTCGGCCCCGCGGCGGCGATCGTCGCCGTCAGCGTCGCCCTGACGGTCGTCGCCGGCCCGCTCTTCGACTACACGGACCGCGCCGCGACCGATCTGCGCGCCCGCTCCCCGTACGTGGACGCGGTGCTCGTGCACGGCGACCGCGGCGAGGGGCAGTCGTCCGAGGCGGGTGAAGGCTGATGGGACGCACACCGTCGCCGTACCCGCGCCCGCCCGCGCGCGACCGCCGGCTCCTGCGGACCCGGTGGGCCCACATCCTGTGGCTGACGCTCGTGTGGATCCTGCTCTGGGGCGACCTGACGCTCGCGAACGTCCTCGCCGGCGCCCTGATCGCCGTCATCGTGACGCGCGTCCTGCCGCTCCCGGCCGTGGAGTTCTCCGGCCGCGTGTACCTGCCGGGCCTCCTCGTGCTCCTCGGTCGGTTCACAGTCGACGTCGTCGTCGCCTCCGCCCAGGTGGCATCCGTCGCGCTGCGGCGCCACGAGCCTCGCGGGGCCGTGATCCGGGTGCCCCTGCTCTCGCGCTCCGACCTGTACCTCACGCTCACCGCCGAGCTCTGCTCCCTGGTGCCGGGCTCGATCATCGTGGAGGCGCACCGCGTGACGGGCACGCTGTACGTGCACGTCCTCGACGCCGCGGCAGCGGGCGGGCTCGAGGCGGCGCGGGCGACGGTGCTCGGCCAGGAGCGCCGGGTCCTGTACGCGCTCGCGTCCGACGAGGAGATCGAACGTGCCGGGCTGCCGCCGCGCCGTTTCGTGCGTCGGTCGCGTCGCTCGACGGAGGTGACGGCGCCATGAGTGTCTGGGTGATGGTCGCGTGCGGCCTCATGGTCACCGTGGGGGCGGTGCTCGCCCTGTCCCGGATCGAGCGCGGCCCCAGCATGCTCGACCGGATCGTCGCCGTCGACGTCCTCGTCGCCACCGTGCTCGCCACGATGATCCTCGTCTCCGCGTGGACGCACCGCACGGACCTGGTGCCGGTGATGGTCGTCCTGACCCTGGTCGGCTTCGTCGGCTCGGTATCGATCGCTCGATTCGCGGCCACGGAGTCCGACGAGGAGCGTCGCATCCTCACGGCCGAAGAGATCGAGGCAGAGCGGCAACGGGCCGACGCGCGCGGCTCCGACGTCGAGGAGGAGGAGTCGTGACCGACACGATCGCCGACGTCGTCGCCACCATCTGCTTCCTCGGTGGCGCCTTCCTCGTCATGGTCGCGGGCATCGGCATCGCCCGGTTCCCGGACCTGCTGTCCCGCATGCACGCCGCGACGAAGCCGCAGGTGCTCGGCCTGGTGCTGTTCGTCGTCGGCCTCGCCGTGCAGCTGAGGATCGGGGCCGTCGGGTGGACGCTGCTCCTCATCGTCCTGTTCCAGCTCATCACGGCGCCCGTGTCCGCCCACATGGTCGGCCGGGCCGGCTACCGCACCGGGCGGGTGCGCACCGACCTCCTCGTGGTCGACGAGCTCACGGACGACCTCGCGCGCGTCGCGAACGTGGCCACGGCAGACCCCGAGAACACCAACGTGCGGCGCACGAGCCGTGGCGCGGCCGAGGACGACGACGGGCGGTAGGTGACGGCCGCCGAGCGACCGCTGGGCGACGGCTGCCAGGCGGTCCTCAGTCGAGGCAGAACTCGTTGCCCTCGATGTCCTGCATCACGATCGTCGACTCCTCGCCGCCGTCGGCAGGCAGCAGCCGCACACGCGTCGCGCCGAGCGCGACCAGCCGCGCGCACTCGGCCTCGAGCGCGGCGAGGCGCTCGGCACCCACGAGCCCGGTCCCGACCCGCACGTCGAGGTGCACCCGATTCTTGACGACCTTCCCCTCGGGAACGCGCTGGAAGTAGAGCCGCGGGCCCACACCTGAGGGATCGACGCAGGCGAACGCCGCGCCCTGGCTCTCGGCCGGCAGCGTGCGATCGAACTCGTCCCAGCTCGCGAAACCCTCCGGCGGCGGCGGGACGACATAGCCCAGCACCTCGCACCAGAAGAGGCCCACGCGCTCGGGTTCGGCGCAGTCGAAGGTGACCTGGACCCGCTTGACCGCCGTCACGCCTAGTCCTTCCGGGCCGGCTCCGCGGATCCGAGCCACTTCGCCGTCGCGCGCGACGTCCCGGCCTGTGCCAGCGCCGCGAGCCCTCCGCTGAGCGCCGCGTACGCGACGATCTCACCGAGCTTCGCGCCCTCCTCGTCACCCTTCGGCGGCTTGTGGCCGGTCGCCTTGCGCCACACGAGCTCGAGCACCTTGGAGACGGCGAACCCTGCCGCGAGCACGGACAACGTCGTGACGATCTTCTGCAGGTTCATCCCGTACTCCTGGCTCGCTGGGCTGGTCGCGCTCGGTTCCGGCTCGGTGGCGATCCTCCTGCGCGCGTTCCTCGCTCCGGAGTCCTCGCTCCGGTCGACCCTAGTCAGCCGTCCGCCGTCGTGCCATCGTGCGAGGGGCCGGGAGAGCCACCACACGAGGAACGGAGCTGGCGCGATGATCATGCGGGTCTGGCGGGGCTGGGTCGCCACGGAACGTCTCCCCGAGTACGTCGCGTACATCGAGGAGACGGGGGTGCGCGAGTACCTCGAGACGCCCGGGAACCGCGGCGCGCAGATGGTCACCCGCGACGAGCCCGACGGGCGCACGGAGATCCTCACGCTCAGCTGGTGGGACGGGATGGACGCGATCCGGGCCTTCGCGGGCGACGACGTCGAGGCGGCGAAGTACTACCCCGAGGACGAGGGGTACCTCCTGGCCCAGGAGGATCGGGTGCGGCACTACGTCGTGGCCGCGGGGGCTGACGGCGCGGCTGTCGCGGGATAGCCGGCCGCCACCGGGGACCCACGACCCGGGACCCGGAGTAGGCTCGACGGCGAACGACAGGGGAGCGTCGCCGTCGGGAGTTCCCGCCGGCACAGGGCGCTGAGAGTGCGGGCAGCCGCAGACCCTCGAACCTGCTCCGGTTAGCACCGGCGAAGGAAGTCGGGATCTCTCCCCGGTGCGCACCCGTGCGCGCCGGGCCCTCCCAGATGGACCGGGAGGACCACGCATGACCACAGGACGGAGCCGGCGTCGTCGGCGACTCACGACGCGATCAACGACGGCGGCCGCCGCCACGATCGGCGTCCTCGCCCTGGGCGCCTGCTCGCTCAGCGGCGGGGGCAACGGCGGTGAGGAGACGACGGACGGCGGCAGCGCCGTCGTCCGCCTCGTCACGCACGACTCGTTCGCGATCAGCGACGACGTGCGCGCCGCTTTCGAGGAGTCCAGCGGCTACACGATCGAGCTCATCAACCCCGGCGACGGCGGCGCGCTCGTCAACCAGCTGATCCTCACGAAGGACTCGCCGCTCGGCGATGCCGTGTACGGCGTCGACAACACGTTCGCCTCGCGGGCGATCGACGAGGGCGTCTTCGCGGAGTACGTGCCGTCCGACGTCCCGGCGAGCGCCGAGCCGTACCGGATCGACGGGGCGGAGGACCTGCTGACGCCGGTCGACGTCGGCGACGTGTGCCTCAACGTGGACCACGCCTGGTTCACCGAGCGCGGCCTCGCCGAGCCGGCCGGTTTCGAGGACCTGCTCAAGCCCGAGTACCGCGACCTGACCGTCGTGACGAACCCGGCGACGTCGTCGCCCGGCCTGGCGTTCCTGCTCGCCACGGTCGGCGCGTTCGGGGAGGACGGCTGGCTCGACTACTGGGCGCAGCTGCGCGACAACGGTCTCTCCGTCGTCGACGGCTGGGAGGACGCGTACTACGTCGACTTCTCCGGGGCGGGCGGCGGCGGGCCGCGGCCGATCGTGCTGTCGTACTCGTCCTCGCCCGCCTTCACCGTGGGGGACGACGGCGGATCGACCACCGGCGCCCTGCTCGACACGTGCTTCCGCCAGGTCGAGTACGCCGGCGTGATCGCCGGGGCGGAGAACCCGGAGGGGGCGCAGGCGCTGGTCGACTTCCTGCTGTCGGAGGACTTCCAGGCCGACCTTCCGGAGCAGATGTACGTCTACCCGGTGGACGACGCCGTCGAGCTGCCGGCGGAGTGGGTGGAGTTCGCACCGCTCGCACCCGAGCCGTTCGAGGTGGCGCCGGCCGACATCGCCGAGCACCGCGACTCCTGGATCGAGCAGTGGACGGACACGGTCATCGGGTGAGCGTCGGAGCGGCGCTCGGGGTGACGGTCCTGAGCGCGGACGCGGGCTGCCCTCGTCGCCGAGTGCGTGACCTCTGCCCACCTTCGCCGGCGTGTCGCGGGGAGGGATCATGCACTCGGCGCTGAGACGCCGCGGGGGTCGGCTCGCGTGGGCGGCGGGCTGGGTGCTGCTCGCCGCTGTGCCCCTCGCGTTCCTGGCGGTGTTCTTCGCGTGGCCGGTCGCGACGATGGTCGCGCGAGGGTTCACCGCGGACGGCGCCCTGGACCTCTCGGGGTTCGCCGACGTCCTCGCACGGCCGCGCACGTGGCGCGTGATCGGGCAGACGCTCGGGCAGGCGGCCGTCGGCACAGCGCTGGCGGTGCTGCTCGGGCTGCCGGCGGCGTTCGTGCTGTACCGGCGCTCGTTCCCCGGCCGGGGCCTCGTGCGCGCGCTCGTCACGGTGCCGTTCGTGCTCCCCACGGTGGTGGTCGGGGTGGCGTTCCGCTCGCTCCTCGTCCCCACGGGACCGCTCGGGTTCCTCGGGCTGGACCGGACGTTCCCGGCCGTGGTGGCCGCGCTCGTGTTCTTCAACTACGCGGTGGTCGTGAGGACCGTGGGCGGGGTCTGGGAGCGGCTCGACCCGCGGGCGGAGCAGGCGGCCCGCGCCCTGGGGGCGACGCCGTGGCGTGCCTTCCGCACCGTGACGCTCCCGGCGCTCGGGCCGGCGATCGCGTCGGCGGCGTCGGTGGTGTTCCTGTTCTGCGCGACGGCGTTCGGCGTCGTGCAGGTGCTCGGCGGTCCGCGCTACGGGACGATCGAGACCGAGATCTGGACCCAGACCACGCAGTTCCTCGACCTGCGGGCGGCGTCCGTGCTGTCGGTGCTGCAGCTCGCCGTCGTCACCGTCGCGCTCGCGGTCAGCGCCCGCTCGCGCCGGCGTCGGGAGCGCGCCCTGCGCCTGGAGGAAGCCCGCGTCACGGCACGCCCGCTCCGCCTCTGGCGTGACGGTCGCCCGACGGGCGAGGCGGTCCCGGCGGTGGTGACGGCCGTCGTCGTCGCCGGTCTGCTCGTCCTCCCGCTCGGGATGCTGCTGATCCGGTCCCTGCGCGTGGACGGCGCGTGGTCGCTGCGCCACTACGAGCTCCTCGGCTCCACCGGGGACGCCAACACGCTCAGCGCCACGGTGTGGGAGGCCACCGGCAACTCGCTCCGCGTCGCCGTCGACGCCACCCTGCTCGCCGTGGTGGTGGGGATCGCGGTGGCGCTCGTCGTGTCGCGCCGGCCGCGGGCTGCGACGGCCCGCCGCGCCGTCGGCGTGCTGGACGGGCTGTTCATGCTGCCGCTCGGCGTCTCCGCCGTGACCGTCGGCTTCGGCCTCCTCATCACGCTCGACCGGCCTCCGTTCGACCTGCGCAGCTCGCTCGTGCTCATCCCGATCGCGCAGGCGGTCGTCGCGATCCCGCTCGTGGTGCGTACCGTGCTGCCCGTGCTGCGCGCGATCGACCCCCGGCAGCGCGAGGTGGCGGCCGTGCTCGGCGCCGGCCCCGCGCGCGTCCTGGCGAGCGTCGACCTGCCCCTCGTGCTGCGGTCGCTCGGCCTGGCGGTCGGGTTCGCGTTCGCCGTCTCCCTCGGCGAGTTCGGGGCGACGTCGTTCCTCGCCCGCCCCGACCGGCCCACGCTGCCCGTCGTCATCTTCCGGCTCATCGGCCGGCCCGGCGAGGACAACTACGGGATGGCGCTCGCGGCGTCCGTCGTGCTCGGCGCGCTGGTCGCCGCGGTGATGGCGCTCGCGGAGCGGCTGCGCCCACCGCACGCGGGAGAGCTGTGAGCGCCGGGCTGAGGGTGACGGACGCCGTCGTCACCTACGGAGCCGGCGAGCGGCGGACGACGGCGGTCGCCGGGGTGTCGCTCGCTGTGTCGCCGGGCGAGGTGGTCGCGCTGCTCGGGCCGAGCGGGTGCGGCAAGTCCAGCCTCCTGCGTGCCGTGGCCGGTCTCGAGCCGCTCGCAGCCGGCGCCGTGGCGTGGGACGACGCCGACCTGGCCGGCGTCCCCGTGCACCGCCGCTCGTTCGGGCTCATGTTCCAGGACGGCCAGCTGTTCCCGCACCGCGACGTCGCCGGGAACGTGGCCTACGGGCTGCCGGGCGTGCGCCGGCTGCCTGCGGCGGCGCGCGCGGCGCGGGTCGACGAGCTCCTGGACCTGGTGGGGCTCACCGGGTTCGGGCGCCGTGCCGTCTCCACGCTCTCGGGCGGGGAGGCGCAACGGGTCGCGCTCGCGCGGTCCCTCGCGCCGTCGCCGCGGCTGCTCCTGCTCGACGAGCCGCTGTCCGCGCTCGACCGTGCGCTGCGCGAGTCGCTCGCGCCCCTGCTGCGCCGCGTGCTGCTCGCCGCGGGCACGACCGCCCTGTACGTGACGCACGACCACGACGAGGCGTTCACCGTCGCCGACCGCGTGGCCGTCATGCACCGCGGCCGGCTGCTCCAGGTCGACACGCCCGCCGCGCTCTGGGCTCGGCCGCGCGACGCCGACGTCGCGGCGTTCCTCGGGTACGGCGTCGTGCCAGGGGGAGCTGGCCGCACGGGCGACGGTCCCTCGGCCGCGGATGCCGGCGTCGTCGACGCTTCCGACGCCTCCGACGCCGGCGACGACGGCGTCGCGCTCGCCCTCCGGCCCGGCGCGCTGCGGGTCGTGCCTGGGGACGCCTCGGCGCGGCGCACCGGAGTCGTGCGGGCCGTGCGCTTCCGGCGCGGGGCGGTCGAGGCGGTCCTCGACGTCGACGGCTGGGGCGAGCAGGTCGCCGTCGTGCCGGCCGAGATCGCCGTGCACCCCGGCGACGTCGTCACGCTCGCCGTCGACCCCGGCGGCGTGCTCCGGCTCCCGCGCCCCTGACCCGCCCCGGCCGCCCAGCCTCCCGACCACGGGCGCGGCACGCCGTCGGCAACGTGGTCGACGGCGTCGGCCTCTGGTTGACAGGCGTGAGGATCACGAGCAGCATCGGAAGCCGGCGTCGACCAACGCCCAGCCCGTGAGGACTCGTCCCAGCCGATCCTCATGACGGCGAAGGGGATCTCTGCCCTCAGGTCAGTCACGTCGAGTCGAGCCTGTTTTCGAGTGCCGCGCAGCTGGGGCGAGGGCACGTCGAGGAGGGCTTGTCATGACGAAGAGCGGGAGCTTCAAGCGCGCGGTTCGCGATCACGCGCGGAGGACCGGACAGCGCTACACCCAGGCCCGGGCAGACCTGGAGAACATCAGCCGACCGTTCGCCGACACGCGGCCGTTCGATCCGCACGCGCTGAAGGCGCACCTGGAGGCGAGCTACGGGATCCGCATCACGTCGATGCTGCCGATCGACGACGATCCCCGGACGCGGCCGCGCGGATCCTGGCCCGGCCACTACCCGTCGACGTTGCTCGTCGAGCGCGAGCAGGGGACGCCCTGGATCGCCCGGGTCTTCTCGTCGCCGGCCGACCAGGTCAGCCGCGTGAAGGAGGACGCCGAGATCCTCGGCTTCCTCGCGGACCACGGGTTTCCCGCCGAGCGTCCGGCGGTCGAGGGCGGCGTCTCGGTGGTCGACGGCAGCGGCGTCCTGCTGACCGAGTTCATCCCTGGTGGGCGACCGACCGACGCCGACGCTCGAGTGACCTCGCCGGACGTGTTCCACGAGCTGGCGAGCCTCCTCGGCCGCCTGCACACCCTGCCCGAGGGACGCGGCGCTGCCGCCCGCGACGGCGGTGCGGAGGAGCACGACGGCGGCTTCCACCTCGGGCGACCGCGGCAGGACCTCGTGGCTGCGATGCGGTTCCTGGTGAGCGTCGAGGACAAGGTCGCGCCCCCGGGCAGGGAGACGTTCGAGCGGTTGCGTGACCAGGTCGAGTCCACGGACGACGCCGAGGGGCTGCCCGAGGCCTTCACGCACAGCAACTTCCACGTGTGGGCCGCCGTCGGTGACCCCGGCAGGCTCAGCATCGTCGGGTGGGCGGGGTCCGGTCGTGGTCCGAGACTCCCGGCGCTGGCGTGGTTGCTGCGCACGGCGTCAGAGGGGCGGCCCGAGTTCGTCGACGCCGTGATGCGCGGCTACCGCCAGCACGTGTCGCTGACCGACGCGGAGATCGACCGGCTGCCTGCCGTCCTGAACATGCGACCACTGTGGTTGGCGTGCCTGGAGTATCGCGAGGCGGTGCGTGCTGGGCAGACACCCGTGCTCGACGACGACGGCGGCTACGGCTTCTACCGTCCGGAACGATCCGAGCACCTGGCGGCACACGCGATCGCGGCCCTCGGCGATTAGGGGGAAGCGACCGCCGGCGCGCCTGCCTCAGCGTGGCACGTCGCGGAACCATCCCTCCCGGTCCCGCGGGTCGGGCCCCGTCCGACGCCGTATCGGCGGCTCCGTCCCGCGCGGTACCGGCGCGTGGTGGTCGAGCCGCGTGACCAGCACCGCCTCCCCGGCGGTCAGGTCCGGCAGAGCGCGGGCGAGCGCGTCGACGTGCGCCGAGGGGACGTGACCGAGCAGGCGGACGCTGCCGCGCTCCGCCGTCGAGGCCGTCGTCGCCGCGCTCAGCCTGCCGAGCAGCGCAGCCACCGATCCGAGCGTCCGCTCCGGAAGGTCCAGCTCGAACGCGTCGAACGGTCGGCACACCTGCGTGCCGGCGCTGGCCAGCGCGGCGTGCAGCACGACGGGTGCGAGGTTGCGGAAGTCCGCACCGACGCTCGACATGGCCTTGTTGAACTTCTGGTGCGCGTGGCTCTGGCGCGGGTAGTACCCGGAGGCGGTCATCGTGACGAGGCAGTCGGTCACCGCCCAGCCGGACGGGCCTGCGCGCAGACCGGCACGCACGCCCGCCTCGGTGGCGGCGATGAACGCGGGGGGCAGGTTGCCCCGCTCGATCCCCGGGGAGAACCTCACGCCGCTGTCCACGGGCAGCGGCTCGACCCGCAGGCCGATGCCGGCCAGGTACGGGTTGCCGCCGGCGCTGATCTGCTCCACCGCCTCACCCACGCCGACGACCCGCTCGAGGCAGATCGTCGACGTCGACGTGAACCGGGCACGCACGCCGAACTGCTCCTCGAGCAGCGCCGCGACGACCTCCCGCTGCACCTCGCCGTGCAGACTGACGGCCGCTTCGCCGTCGGTCTCGTCCAGTCGAAGTCCGATGAGCGGGTCGGAGTCGGCGAGGTCGGTGAGCGCCGCGTACAGCGCGGTGCGCTGCGCGGGGTCCACCGGTTCGACGAGCGACTGCAGCGTGGGCGGGGTGAACCGGTACTCCTGTCGCACCGGGGGGCGACCCACCGTGTCGCCGATGCGGGACGTGGTCGGGCCGCGGACGACGGCGACCTCCCCGGCGCGCACCTCGTCCGCCGCGTGCAGCCCCGACGCCCCGCTCACGGCGATCTCCGTGACGAGCTCCGGTGCCCTCCCCGAGAGCGAGACGCGGTCGCGCACCCGGATCGTCCCGGACCAGGAGCGGAGCCACGCGCGCCGGCCGCGGTCGTCGCGGTCGACGGCGAACACGGTGGCGGCGGGTCCGCCGTCGTCGGGACCCTCGCGGCGCGGCGCTCGCGGGAGCACGTCGGTGAGCACCTGCCGCAGCATGCCCGTCCCGGCTCCCGTGATCGCCGAGCCGCACACGACGGGGACGAGCGTGCCGGCCCGCACGCCGCGGCGCAGCGCGTGGCGCACCTGACGGGCGCGCACCGGGGCGCCGTCGACCCACCGCGCGAGGACCGAGTCGTCGGCGGCGGCCACCGCCTCGACGACCGACGCGTCGGTGAGCGGCACGGCGTGGACGCGCGCCTCGCGTGTGCCCACGTGCTCGGCGCGCGTGAGCGTGACCAGATCGGCGTCGAGTCGTCGGCGCACCTGAGCGAGCGTGCGCTCGACGTCGGCGGCCGCGCGGTCGACCTTGTTGAGGAACAGCGCGGTCGGGATCCGCAGGCGTCGCAGAGCCCGCCACAGCACGACCGTCTGCGACTGGACCCCTTCGACGCACGAGAGCACGAGCACCGCCGCGTCGAGCACGGCGAGCGAGCGCTCGACCTCGGCGATGAAGTCGGGGTGGCCCGGCGTGTCGATGACGGTGACGGTGACGTCGTCGACCGGGAACGACGTCACGGCCGCGCGGATCGTGATGCCGCGGCGGCGCTCGAGATCCATCGAGTCGGTGCGGGTGGTGCCCGCGTCGACGCTCCCGGGCGCGTCGACGACGCCCGCGTCGTACAGCAGGCGTTCGGTCAGGGACGTCTTGCCGGCGTCAACGTGCGCGACGATCCCGAGGTTGAGGTAGGGCAGGGGTGAGGGCAACGAACGGCTCCACGGTGGGACGGGTCAGGGTCCGGGGCGTGGAAGCTGCTCGCATGATCGTCCTCTCGCGGGTCGGGCCGGGTGCCTGCCCGCGAGCATGCCCCTCGGCCGGCGGCGGCGTCGAGGGAATTCGGTGGCTACCGCAGGAGGCCGTGGTGCAGCGCCCGGAGCACGGCGCGCGTGCGATCCCGCGTGCCGAGCTTGAGCAGCACCGTCGACACGTGGTTCTTCACGGTCCCCTCGGCGAGATGGAGCGCCTCGGCGATCTCCCGGTTGGAGTACCCGGCCGCGAGCAGGCGCAGGATCTCGAGCTCGCGGCTGGTGAGCTCCTGGACGTCGCCCGCCGCGGCGTCGTCGAGCGGGACGGACCCGGCCCGCACGGCCCGCAGCACGCGTTCGGTGATCGCGGGCTGGACGAGCGTGCCGCCCCCGGCGAGCGTCCGCACGGCGTCGACCAGGGAGTCCAGCGTGACGTCCTTGAGCAGGTAGCCGCGTGCGCCGGCGGCGATCGCCGCCAGGGCGAGCTCGTCGTCGTCGAACGTCGTGAGGACGAGCACCGGCACGTCGAGCTCCCCGGCGCGCAGGGCCTCGAGCAGCCACAGCCCGTCGTGCCGGGGCATGCGCAGGTCGAGCAGCACGACGTCCGGGTCGTGCTCGCGGACGGCGGCGAGGCCGGCCAGTCCGTCGTCGGCCTCGGCGACGACGTCGACGTCGGGTGCGAGCTCGAGCAGCCCTCGGATCCCCTGGCGCACCAGGGTCTGGTCGTCGACGACGAGGAGGCGGATCACGACGCCGGCACCCGCGCCCGCACGTGGAACCCGCCGCGCGCGGAGAACGTGGCCTCGCCCCCGAGGTCGGCGACGCGCTCGGCGAGTCCGCGCAGGCCGTTGCCGACGACGATCCGCTCCGCACCGCGGCCGTCGTCGCTCGCCTCCAGCACGAGTGCTCCGTCGTCGCCGAGCCGCACCTCGATCCACAGGTGCTCGGCGCCGGAGTGGCGGATCGCGTTCGTCACGACCTCCTGGACGCAGCGCACGAGCGCGATCGTGCGGATCTCGTCCGCCTCGACGTCGTCGGCGACGTCCAGGTGCACCCGCGGCGCCGGCAGGTCCGCCACCAGGGACGCCAGGGTGCGGCGCAGGTCGGGCGCACGCTCCCGCAGCTCGCCGACGACCTGGCGCACGTCCGCGAGCAGGTCCCGGGCGATCCCACGCGCCCGGACCACGTGCTCGGCGGCCGGCGGGGCGCTCCGGTGCGAGGCGATCTCGAGCTCCAGGGCGAGCACCGTGAGCTGGTGCCCGACGGCGTCGTGCAGCTCGCGGGCGATGCGGAGCCGTTCGTCGGCGCGGGTCGCCGAGGCGAGGAGGGTGCTGGTCGCGCGGAGCTCCGTGTGGGCGACGGCGAGGGCACTGCGCATCTCCACCTCGCGCAGCTGCGCGCGGACGGCGAAGTACGAGCCGAGCTGGAGCAGCGTGTACAGGCCGCCGCCGAGCACGGCGTCGAGGACCTGCCCGGTCGCCGCCCAGGCCGTGAACGCCACCGTGGCCGAGTTCGCGACGACGACCGCCGCCGTCGTCCGCCACCGCACGAGGTACGCGCTCGCCGCCGCGGTGTAGACCAGGAGGATCGGCGTCCAGCCGGCGCCGGGCGCCGACGCGACGAGCACGATGCCGAAGGCCACCTGCGCGCCGAACGCCGCGAGTGCGACGCGCCGTCGGACCTCGTGCTGGAACCACGACGAGACGACGAGCGCGACGAGATACCCCACGTAGCACGCCCACCAGATGCCGCCGGGGAGCACCGAGATCTGCCCGCCCTGGAGCTGGACGGTCAGGAGGACGGCGCCCACCGCCAGGCAGATGAGCGTGCCGAACGCTCCCGCCCAGAGGTTCGGGTCGCGTCTGTCCACCGCTCGAGCGTACGGCGCACCCCTGGCGGACGGGAGTGCCGGAAGTCATGGCGGAAGTCGGTGACGTCCGGCACGCGCGCCGGCGGCGTCGTCGTCCCTAACGTCGAGGGACCGGACGCCGCCCGTGCGCACCGGCCCAGGAGGAGCCTGCGATGACAGCGATCCACGTCCACGAGCTGCGCAAGCGGTACGGACCGCGCGTCGCCGTCGACGGCGTCGGCCTCACGGTGCGGCCGGGCGAGGTGTTCGGGATCCTCGGCCGCAACGGCGCCGGCAAGACCACGACCGTCGAGGCGATCGCCGGCCTGCGACGGCCCGACGCCGGCACGGTCCGCGTGCTCGGCCTCGACCCGTGGCGCGACCGGCTGCGCCTGCGGCAGGTGCTCGGCGTGCAGCTCCAGGACACCCAGCTCCACCACGCGCTGACCGTCCACGAGCTGGTCCGCCTGTACCGCACGTTCTACGCCAGCGGCGCCGTCGTCAGCGACCTCATCGAGGCCGTCGGCCTCAGCACCCACCGCGACGTGCGCTTCGAGCGGCTCTCCGGTGGCCAGCAGCAGCGGCTGTCGATCGCGCTGGCGCTGGTCGGCCGGCCGCGCGTCGTGATCCTCGACGAGCTCACGTCGGGCCTCGACCCCGAGGCTCGGCGCCACATCTGGGCGATCGTGGAGGACCTGCGCGACGACGGCGTCACGGTGCTCCTGGTGAGCCACCTCATGGAGGAGGTCGAGCGGCTGTGCGACAGGGTCGCGCTGCTCGAGCGCGGGAGGTTGGTCGCGACTGACACGCCCTCGGGCCTCGTCGAGCGCGCGGGCCTCGGCCAGCGCGTGCGGTTCCGGGTGGCGTCGGGTGCACCGTTCGACGCCGGTCTGGTGCGGGACCTGCCCCAGGTCGAGCAGGTGGAGGTCCGCGGCGACGAGGTGAGCGTGCACGGCGGCGGCGACCTGCTCGGTGAGGTGAGCACCGCCCTCGTGCGCGCGGGGGTGGTCGCGACCGAGACGCGCCTCGAACGAGCCACGCTCGACGACGCGTTCCTCGCGCTCACCGGGAGCGCGCTCGAGAACACCGATGCCGACGGCGATCCCGACGCCGGCGGCGACGCCGGCCCGCGCGTCGCCCGCCACAACCAGGAGGTCTCCCGATGACCGCTCCCGCCGCCTCCATCTACCCCGGTGGTCAGGCGATCCCGGCGCGCCGACCCGGGCCGCGCGCCTGGGTCGCGCTCGTGGGTGCCGAGTCCCGCATGGTGGTCCGCGACACGGCCGGCCTCGTCGTCCCGATCGCGCTCCCGCTGCTGTTCCTGGTGATGAACAGCCTCGGCGTCCCGACCGATCCGCTCCCGGGCGCGGGCGGGATGTCCGCGTTCGACGTCTTCGTCGTGCCGCTCATCCTCACCATCGTGATCGCGACCATCGGGGTGGTCAACATGCCGAGCTTCCTCGCGTACTACCGCAAGGGCGGCGTGCTGCGCCGGCTGGCCGTCACGCCGGCGTCGCCCGGGATGATCCTCGTGGCCCAGGTCATCACGAGCGCCCTCCAGACGATCGTCGGCATCGCGCTCGCGCTCGGCGTGGCGGTGCTCTGGCTCGGCGCACAGCTGCCGGCGCGACCGGGGCTCGCCATCGGCGTCCTGGCTCTCGCCGCCGCGGCGATGTACGCGCTCGGCATGGCCGTCGCGGCGCTCGCGCCGTCCGGAAACGCGGCGACGGCGACCGGTCTGGGGCTGTTCTTCGCCCTCGGTGCGATCGGCGGGATGTTCGGACCGACGACGAACCTGCCGGACGGCGTCGCCCGCGTGGGGGAGATGCTGCCGTTCGGCGCGTCCGTGCAGGCCCTGAGCGCCGCGTGGGTGGGTCAGGTGCCGGAGCCGCAGCACCTGGTGGCACTCGCGGTCACCGTCGTCGTGAGCGGAGGAGTGGCCGCGCGCTTCTTCCGCTGGGAGTGAGGGGCGTCCGGTCGACGGCGCGGCCTCCGTTCGGCAGAGCTGTGAACGCCTGGCGGCAGCATGCGCCGTCAGGCGTTCGCGGCTCCCGCCCACGTCCGCGGGGCCTTGACCCTGCCGGACGCCCTCCCGTACGGTCCGGTAATCGATTGCTCGCCCGCTCGTCGAGGAGTGACGTGCCCCATCCGCACGCCGAGTGCACGACCCTTCCGCCGTCGCGCGGCGTGTCGCCGGCAGAGATCACGCACTCGGCGCGCAGGCGGGTCGCAGCCGCTGCCGCCACGAGCCTGACGTTCCTCGCCCTCGCCGCGTGCGCGCCGGCCGGAAGCGAGCTCCCCACCCCCACCGAGAGGCCCGACGACGTGCACGAACCCACCTCGACGTTCTTCGCCACCGTCGACATCCCGTACCACTCCACGGTCCGCACCGACAGCGACGGCGACCTGTGGCCGGCTGCGTGGGCCGACGACGGCGCGCTCTACAGCGCGAACGGTGACGGGCGCGGCTTCTCGGACCTGGCCTGGGCCGACATCGTGGTCAACCGCATCGACGGCACGCCCGAGGAAGGACTGACGGGTGAACGCCTGCAGCACTCCGGCGCCGTCGCGCCGATCTGGTCCGACCCGAGCCAGTACAACCGCAAGCCCACCGGCATGGTGGCGGTGGACGGCGACGGCGACGGCCGCGACGAGCTGTACCTCGCCGTCCAGGATCTGCGCATGCCGCCGTCCGAGCACGCGTTCAACGACGCCCCGACGGCGACGATCGTGCGGTCCGACGACTACGGGCGCACGTGGACGTGGCCGGAGCTGCCGATGTTCACCGACCACGTCTTCACGACGGTGATGTTCCTCGATCTCGGCCAGAGCAACTCCCGGGCCGGCGCCGTCGAGCCCGGCGGCGAGGAGTACGTGTACGCGTACGGGCTGGACCACAACTGGCGCGACTCGTTCTCCGACGTCGTGCCCGACCCCGTCGACCTGTACCTCGCCCGCGCGCCGAAGGGCGCGATCCAGGACCGCGACGCGTGGGAGTTCTTCGCCGGGAGCGACCGGGATCAGCCTCGCTGGTCGGCCGACGTCGCCGACCGGGTGGCGGTGCTCCACGACGACCGGCGCGTCTACCCGGAGCTCGCCGTCGACGGCCCGACGTACATGTCGGTGCTGTCCCAGAGCGGCGTCGTCTACGACGAGGCGATCGACCGGTACCTCTACGCGTCGTGGACCGAGTTCACGTGGGAGCTGTACGAGGCGCCGGCGGCCTGGGGGCCGTGGACGCTGTTCGCGAGCCGCGACTTCGGGCCGTACCCGTGGCTCGGGGAGGGCAACGCGGACGGGAGGATCAACGGCGGGTACGCCGTCACGATGCCCTCGAAGTTCATCTCCGACGACGGCCTGCACCTCTGGGCCCAGGCGAACTGGTTCGTGGGTGCGCTGACCCCGGAGGAGAACACGTACCACTACGCGCTGCGGCCGATCACCCTCACGCTGCGTGCTGACTCCGCCGACGCCTCCTTCGAGGCCGACGGCGGAACGAACGTCGCGGCGTCGTCATCGGGTTCCGGGGTGGTCGCCACGGACACGCACTCCCAGCTCGGCGCGATCGGTGCGCTGAACGACGGCGACCCGGCGACGTCGGTGTCCTCCTGGAACGGCACGCTCAAGACGCGCGACGTGTGGGGCTACACGTGGCCGCAGCCTGTCACGGTGGACCGAATCGTCATGGCCCCGGGCGACGTGACCGACGCCGGCGGGTGGTTCGCCGGCGACCTCGCGATCGAGGTGCGGCGCGACGGCGAGTGGGAGGTGCTGGACGGCGTCCGCGTCGACCCGGAGTACCCGTTCGACGCGAGCGCCGCCGACGCCGAGGAGTACAGGTTCACGTTCGACGCCGTGACCGTCGACGGCGTGCGGGTGGTCGGGCGGCCCGGCGGCAGCGGGGCGTTCACGTCCGTCGCGGAGCTCGAGGTCCTCGCCGCCGGCTGACGCCGCGACCAGGCGATGACTCGCGTGTCGGGCCGCGACCAGGCGATGAGTCGCGTGTCGGGCCGCGACCAGGCGATGAGTCGCGTCGGAGCGGCCACGAACGCGAGCTATCGCCTGGTCGGGCACCTCGGCAGGTGCGCACGACGCGCCGGACCGTCAGGCCCGGTGCCGCCACGCGACGAGCACCAGGCTCGTTCCGGCGAGCACCGCCGCGCCGACCGCCGCGAGCGCCCATCCCGCGTCCACGCCGGTGCCCGGCAGCGTCCCGTCCGTCGAGGACGATGGCGGAGCGCTGGGGTCCGCCGGGTCGCTCGGCTCTGCCGGGTCGACGGGGTCGCTCGGGTCGGTCGGGTCGACGGGGTCGGTCGGGTCCACCGGGTCGGTCGGATCGTCCGGCGTCGCGACGTTCGTCAGCGCGAGCTCGACGGCGTCGGCCCCGGTGATCGTGACCGTCACCCAGCCGTCGGCGTCCGCCTCGACGGCGACGCCGTCGACGGTCCACGCGGGTGCGCCCCAGGCGACGCCGTCGACCACGGGGAGCGGCGTCACCTCGCGCACCGACACGACAGTGCCCACCGGCAGCGCGTCCACGAGGTCGGACACCGCGCCCGCGGTGAGCTCCACGGCCACGGCCGGGCCGCCGTCGATCCGGTACTCCACGGTGAAGGCGGTGTCCGCGGGCACCGCGGCCGCGGCGTCGCCGGTGACGGTCTTCGCCACCGTGAAGCCGCCGGTCACGGGCGGGGTCACCGTGCCGCACGGCAGCGTCCCGGCGAAGAAGTAGGCGTGCGCCTCGCCGGAGCGGTCGGCTAGGTGGACGTCCCGCCCGATGACCTGCCCGTCGAGAGGCTGCGCGAGCACCGTCACGGCGGCGTCGGGCGCGTAGATCGAGCCGTCGATCCGGGACGATGCCGCGCTCACCGTGACCGGGCCGGTGACGGCTGACAGATCCCACATGATGTACGGCGCGTACGCGACCGAGTCCGTCCGCGGCGTGGAGACCGCCGTCGTGCCGGCGTCCACGCGGATGACGAGCGGGTTGGCGGCACCTGGCGTCACCGAGCCGCTGAACTGGAGGAGCCCGGCGCCGGCGATGTCGGAGTACGAGACGACGTTGGGCTGCGCGTCGGAGAGCGGCTCGAGGACGACGCGGTCGCCGACGTCCTCCGCGACGCCCACGTGGTGCGCGAGGCCGGTCCCGGGATCAGCGACGGAGGCGAGGCATTGCGCCGCCTGGTCGTACGTCCACGTCATGCCGGCCTCGACGTACGCCGCCACCGAGCTCTGCTCGGTCAGGACCGACGCCATCGGATCCGCGGGCGGCGCGGGATAGGCCTGCGCCATCGCGTCGATGTACGGCGCCGCGTCGACGTCGGCGCCGAGGCGCAGGTAGCGGATGAAGCCAGCACGGTCGACGACGGTGAACGCCGGGTCCGCCGTCGTCATCTTGAGGTACCCCTCGGCCTCGGCGGTACCCGCCGGGGCGCCCGCGTTCGTGATGCGTACGATGCCCGGGCTCGACTCGTCGAGCGTGCCGATGAGGAGCCGGGTGGGATCGCCGTCGACGGTCGGGATCGTGTAGGCGCCGGTGCCGGCCGCGAGATGCAGCACGGAGTACCCGTCGCTGTCGATGCGGAGCGTGCCGCCGACGGCGATCGCGCCCTCCGTCTCCGCGTTGCCGAGGACGGCGTCCTCGCGCGCGTAGACGCTGTATCCGCCTGCCGCGACGAACGGGTTGAAGCCGTCCGGGTCGTCGGCCGAGGCGGGCGCGGCGGCAGCGGCGACGCCCGCGAGAGCGAGGACGCCGACGAGTGCACTGGTCAGGACGCGCGCGGGGTGGTGCGCCCGGCGGGTGATGCTCACGGGGACTCCGAATGTTCTGTGCCGACCGGCTGATCCAGCGGCGTGCACTGAGTGCAACATTCGCCCCGACCCCGATCTGGGGGACGTAGGTCCCGTTCGGTCCCGTACCGGCTGTGGCCTCCGTCACACGTCAGGTCCGAACACGGGTAGCTCTAGCCCGCGCGGCGCGCGAGGCGCGCGTCGATCGCCGCCGGCTCGAGGAGCATCTCGATGGCGAGCGTGGCGGCGCCGAGCGTCCCGGCGTCCTCGCCGAGGGACGCCCGCGCGATCGTGAGGGACTCGGTGGCCGGCGGCACCGCACGCGTGGCGACGGCTTCCCGGATCCCGGCCAGGAGGTTGTCGCGGGCGTCGGCGAGGTATCCCCACACGACGACGACGTCCGGGTTGAGCAGGTTGATCGCGCCGGCGAGCACCTCGCCGACCTCGCGCCCCGCCTGCCGGACGAGCTGTGCCGTCGTCGGATCGCCCTGGAGTGCGAGCCGCATGATCTCGCGGGTCGACGACGCCGTCACGCCCATCTCGGCCAGGCGCGGCAGGAGCGCCGCGCCCGCCGACGTCGCGTTGAGGCAGCCGCGGTTCCCGCACGGGCACTGGGCCGTGCTGCCGGAGACCGCCGTGTGGCCGATCTCGCCGGCGAGCCCGGCGCCGCCGTCGATCGTCCGGTGGTCGACGACGATCCCGCACCCGATCGCCGTACCGACCTTGACGCAGAGGAGGACGCGAGCGTCGGGCCAGTTGTACCGGTGCTCCGCCAGGGCGAGCATGCTGACGTCTCGGCCCATGCGGACAGGGACGCCCAGCGCGGCACCGACGTGCGCCGCGACGTCGAAGCCGGCCCAGCTCGGGGAGTCAGGGGTGACGTCCGCTGTCGCGAGCTCGACCCGGCCCGGAACGCCGACAGCTGCTCCCCAGAGCTCCTCCCGTTCCCGGCCGACCAAGGCCAGCTCGTCGTCGACCGCCTCGCAGACGGCGTCGAGCACGACGTGTGGCCCCGTCGCCACGTCGACGTCCACGGTCCGGCTGGTCAGCACCTCGCCGGCGAGGTCGGTGACGGCGACCCGGCTCCCGGACATGCCCAGCTGGATCCCCACCGTCAGTCCGGTGTCAGGACGGAACGCGAAGCGCGCCGACGGTCGGCCCCGTCCCATCTGGGTCTCTCCGTCCGACTCCACGAGGCCGGACGACATCAGCAGGTCGACTCGCTCCGTGACGGTGGAGCGCGATACCCCGAGGGTGGCGGCGATCCTCGAGATGGTGACGGCGCTTCCGGAGCGGATCAGCTGGAGGATCGAGCCGGCGCCCGCGATCCGGGCCGGCGCGCCGTCGGCGCCTCCGGGCCCCCTGCTGTCGATGTGTGCCGAGATGGCCACGCGGTGATCTCCTCTGCGACGGCGATGGGTGGTGCGGGCTCCATTGTGCCGCACAAGGACGGGTTGACATCGGAGTGCAACGTTAATACGTTGCTCGTCAACGTAAACATCGACAGAGGATGGAGCCGTGAGCAACGTCGCCGGTGCCCAGCACGAGAGACCGTGCGTCCTTCTCGTCGGTGCCCTCGACACGAAGGGCCCCGAGTTCGAGTTCCTTCGGTCAGAAGGGCTGCGTCTCGGCTGCGACGTCCTGCTGCTCGACGTGGGGGTGCTGGGGGCGCCGGCGGTGCTCGCGGACTTCCCGCGCGAGGCGGTCGCCGACGCCGCCGGTGCGGAGCTCGGGGCTCTGGTCTCGACCGGGGACCGGAGCGTGGCGGTGAGCGCGATGGCCCGCGGGGCCGCCCGGCTGGCGGCGGCACTCGCTGACGAGGGCCGGATCGACGGCGTGATCGGTGCGGGCGGCTCCAACGCGGCCTACGTCATGGCGCGCGTCAGCGAGCGGCTCGACGTGGGGTTCCCCAAGGTCCTCGTCTCGACCATGGCCTCGGGCGACACGGCCCGGTACGTCGGCTCGACCGACCTCACGATGATGAACTCGGTCGTGGACGTCAACGGCCTGAACCGGGTCACCCGATCCGTCCTCGGCAACGCGATCCACGCCGTCGTCGGCATGGTCACCAGTCGGGTCCCCGACGACGGGACAGACCGCCCGGTCGCCGCGATCTCGATGTTCGGCGTCACGACCCCGTGCGCGAGCCGGATCGCGTCGACCCTCGACGCCGCGGGCCTCGAGCCGTTGAGCTTCCACGCGAACGGCGCCGGTGGCCGCTCCCTCGAGGCGCTGGCCGGGTCGGGTGCGATCCAGGTGGTGGTCGACATGACGACCACGGAGCTGGCCGACGAGCTGTTCGGAGGCGTGTGCAGCGCGGGGCCGGACCGGCTGACGGCGGCGGGCCGGCTGGGCGTGCCGCAGGTCGTCAGCCTCGGTGCGCTCGACATGATCAACTTCGGCGCCGCCGCGGCCCTCCCGGAGCACCTGCGCGGCCGGCTCTGGCACGAGCACAACCCCGAGGTGACGCTCGTCCGGACGAACGCCGAGGAGTGTGCGGAGCTCGGTGGCGTGCTCGCCGCGCGACTCAACGCCGCCCTCGGACCCCGGACTGTCGTCGTGCCCGCACGCGGCTTCTCCGCGCTGTCGGTACCAGGTGAGCCGTTCCAGGATCCTCACGCGGACCGCGCCCTCGTCGACGCCCTGCTCGGTGCCCTGGACGACGACGTCACGAGCGTCGTCCTCGACGTCGACATCAACGACCCACTCGTCGCGGACGCGATGTCCCGCGCCACCCTGAGCCTCATGGAGGAAGCACGTGTCTGACCGACGTACCGAGCTCCTGGATCGCCTGAACGCCAAGATCGCCGCCGGGGACGCGATCATCGGCGGGGGCGCGGGAACCGGGCTCTCCGCGAAGTGCGCCGAGGCGGCGGGCCTCGACCTCATCGTCATCTACAACTCGGGCCGGTACCGGATGGCCGGTCGCAGCTCGATGGCCGGACTCATGCCGTACGGCGACGCGAACGCCATCGTCATGGAGATGGCGGACGAGGTCCTCCCCGTCGTCGACCGGATCCCCGTGTTCGCCGGCGTGTGCGGCACCGACCCGTTCCGTTCGATCCCGCGGTTCCTCGACGACGTCGTGCGGGCCGGGTTCACCGGCGTCCAGAACTATCCGACGGTGTGCCTGTTCGACGGGATGATCCGGGCGAACCTCGAGGAGACCGGCCTCGGGTTCGACAAGGAGGTCGACATGATCGCGGCCGCTCGGGAGCGCGGCCTCGCGACGATGGCCTACGTGGCGAACGAGGACGAGGCCGTCGCGATGACCGAGGCCGGGGCGGACATCCTCGTTCCGCACATGGGGCTCACGACGTCCGGGATGATCGGCGCCCGGACGGCGTTCACGCTCGAGGACGCCGCCGAGCGGGTCGCGATCCTGCGCAAGGCGATCGTCGGCGTCCGCTCCTCCGCGATCGTCCTGTGCCACGGCGGCCCGATCGCCGCGCCCGACGACGCCACGTTCGTCATCCAGCAGGTCCCCGGCGTCCACGGGTTCCTGGGCGCCTCGAGCATGGAGCGCCTGCCGACCGAGGTCGCGATGGTCGACCACATGAGCTCGTTCACCCGGCTCCGGCTCGCCGCCGAGCGGGCCTGACCGAGAGAGGAGTCCGACGACATGTATCGCGTGAGCGTCGTCTACGGCGCACCGGACGATCCGCAGGCGTTCGACGACTACTACGAGCGGGTGCACATCCCGTTGGCCAGCAAGATCCCCGGGCTCACCCGGTGGACGTTGACGCGCGCCGATCGGACGGACGGACCGCTCCCCGACGCGTACCTGATCGCTGACCTGTACGCGGAGTCCCGAGACGCGCTGACGGCGGCCCTGGCCTCGCCGGAGGGGCGGGCCGCCGCTGACGACGTCGCCGTGTTCGCCACCGGCGGCGCGACGATGGTCTTCGGTGACGAGGTCGAGGTGAGCCTCCCGTGAGCGCCGGGCTGAGCATCGCCGTCGTCGGACTGGGGTTCGGCGGCGACTTCGTGCCGCTCTACCAGGCGCACCCCGACGTGGGACGGGTCGGCGTCGTCGATCTCGATCCTGCCCGGCTCGACCGCGCCGGCCGCGTGTTCGGCATCGAGGACCGGTACACGCGCTACGAGGACGTGCTGGACGACCCCACCTGGGACGCGGTGCACGTGCTCGCGCCGGTGTCGTTCCATGCCGGGTACACGGTCGCCGCGCTGACGGCGGGCAAGCACGTCGCCTGCGCCGTGCCGATGGCCACGGAGCTCGACGATATCGACGAGATCGTCCGTGTCCAGGTCGCCTCCGGCCGGCGCTACATGATGATGGAGACGTCGGTCTACCAGTGGCAGTTCCGCGCCACGCAGCGGATGCTCGCCGCCGGGGAGCTCGGCGATCTCACGCTCTACCACGGTGTGCACATCCAGAACCTCGACGGCTTCCCGCGGTACTGGCAGGGCTACCCCCCGATGCAGTACCTCACGCACGCTCTCTCCCCGGCGCTCTCGCTGACCGGGACGACCGTGCGCGACGTCGTCGCGTACGGCACGGGGCGGCTCTCGCCCGATCGGGTGGGCGAGTCGGGCAACCCGTTCCCGACCGAGGTCGGCCTGTTCCGCCTGCACGGCCACGACCTCGTGCCCGAGGTGACCATGTCGTTCTTCCAGGTCGCTCGGCCGTACATCGAGGGCTTCAGCGTGTACGGGACCGCGGCCGGCGTGGAGTGGCCGCTCGACGAGCACCTGCCGCCGCGTCGGTACGACCTGCTCGACGTCCCCGCCGGTCACCGCGGCAGGCCGGCGTCGACAGCGGAGGTCGCCGAGGAGCGGGGCGCCGACCTGCTCCCGGCGTCGCTGTCGCCGTTCGTCGCGCCACACGAGATCCGCCCCGTCGACGGCAGCGCGCCGTACCGCCTCGGCGCGGGGCACGGCGGCTCGCACCCGCACCTCGTCCACGAGTTCGTGAGCGCCGTCGTCGCCGACCGCGAGCCGGCGATCGGCACGGCGACCTCCGCCGCGTGGACCGCACCGGGCATCTGCGCCCACGAGAGCGCCCTGCGCGACGGCGAACGCGTCACCGTCCCGCAGTACGCCTAGCCGTCGATCGCCGCGCGTGGCGAGGGCCGGCCATCAGCACGCCCCTGTATTAGCCCGACGAACACCTGAATAACGGGACCAATCAACGTCATTTCCCAGCGACCCCACCGATACCTGTACGACGACGTACCGAGGAGACCACCGTGACCATCCAGCACCCACCCGCCCCCCGCGGATTCTCTCGCCGCGGCTTTCTCCAGCTCGGCGGCGGCGCCGCCCTGGTCGCCGCTGCCGGGCCGGCTCTGACCGCCTGCAGCGGCGGTGGCGACGACATCACGTTCATGTACTGGGGCTCTGCCTACGAGCAGACGGCCATCAAGGACATGCTCGGCAAGTACAACGAGGAGAAGTCCAACGAGGTCCCGGTCAACGGGCAGTACACACCCGTCGGTGACTACGAGACCAAGATCTCGAGCCTCGTCGCGGCCAACACCCCGCCCGACATCGGGTACCTGGGCGTCGGGCAGATGTACGACCTCGCCGGCAAGGACCAGCTGCTCAACCTCTACGACTACGTCGACGCGTACCCCGAGCTGACCGACCGACTGCCGAGCTCGTACTTCTGGTACGGGCCGGACAAGCTCGCGGCGAACCAGCTCGCGATGGGCATGCAGATCCTGTACTTCAACACCGACTCGTTCGAGGCGGCAGGGCTGGAGCGGCCGCCGTTCGAAGCGACCTCCGCCTGGTCGTGGGACGAGTTCGTGGAGGCGGCGATCGCCCTCACGCTCGACGACGAGGGGCGCAACCCGTCGGAGAGCGGCTTCGACGCGTCGAACGTCGCACAGTTCGGCACGATCGCGCCGTTCGGGGGAGGCGGACTCAACGCGCTGCTCGCGTCCAACGGCGCCGGCTACGTCAGCGAGGACGGCCTGCAGTACACGCTCGACTCGGCGGAGGCGATCACGGTCCTGCAGAACATCCAGGACCTCGTCTACGAGCACCGGGTGGCGCCCTCGCCGGCCCAGCTCGGGAAGAACGCTCCGACGACGTCGGTCCAGCTCCAGACGCAACGCGTCGCCATGATCGTCGACGGCAACTGGGCGATGCTCGACCTGCTCGAGAGCGAGGTTCCGTTCGGCGTCGCCGTCCTCCCTCAGTACCAGGTGCCGCTGACCGCGACGGGCGGTGCCGCGGGGGCGATCTTCGCCGCCACCGAGCACCCGGAGGAGGCCGTCGAGCTCTACCTCTACTACAACGACCCGGAGAACGTGGACCTCTTCCAGAACGGCCTCTGGGCGCCGCTCCAGGAGAAGTACTACACGGACGAGGCAGAGATCGCGAAGTGGGTGGGTGACGACTTCCCGGAGCACTTCCGCGAGGTCGCGATCGACACGACCCTCAATCACGGCGTGACGAACTGGGACCAGCAGACGAAGAACTCCGACTCGCTGTGGCAGAAGATCACGCCGGCGATGGAGAGCCTGCAGACGGGCGACGCGACGGCCGAGGAGGTGGCCCAGGGGCTGCGCGAGGAGATCGAGCCGCTCCTGGAGGGCACGTGGCCGGTCCAGGAGCTGTGAGATCGATGCCGTGGCTCCCGAAGGGCGTGAGGTTCACATGACCGCAACCGTCGACGCCAGGCCGCGCACGCCGTCGTCACCCCCGACGCGCGGACGTAGCAAGGCCGGCCGCATCGAGGGCCGTTGGGGAGTGATGATGGCGCTCCCGGCCATCATCGGGTTCGTCGCGTTCACGCTGGCCCCGATGATCGCGTCCCTGTTCATCAGCCTGACTGACTGGACGATCGGTGCCGCCCCGCAGTTCGTCGGCGTCGAGAACTACGTGCGGATGTTCTCCGCTGACTCGAGCTTCTTCTCGTCGCTCTGGGCGACGGTGTACTACACGCTCGGTGCGGTTCCGCTGTCGATCATCGTGGCGTTCGTCGTCGCGCTGCTGCTCAACGCGAACGTCCGGGGCCAGAGCGTCTTCCGCGTCATCTACTACATCCCCGCGATCGTGCCGATCGTCGCGAACAGCATGCTGTGGATCTGGCTGTTCAACCCGGACTTCGGGCTCCTGAACTCGGCCCTGGCGCGCGTCGGTCTCCCGGGGTCGGACTGGATCTTCGCCGAGGAGACGGCGGTTCCGTCGCTCATCCTCATGGCGACGTGGGGCTTCGGGAACATCGCCGTGATCTTCCTCGCGGGGCTCCAGGGGGTGCCGCGGCACCTGTACGAGGCGATCTCGGTGGACGGCGGCGGCGCGTGGAGCAAGTTCCGGCACATCACGTTGCCGATGATGACGCCGGTCATCTTCTACAGCGTCGTGACCGGCGTCATCGGGGCGTTGCAGGTGTTCGTCCAGGCCGCCGTCATGACGGAGGGCGGGCCGAACGACGCCACGCTGTTCTTCGTCTACTACCTCTACCGCACGGCCTTCACGAACAACGAGATGGGCTACGCCAGCGCGCTCGCCTGGATCCTGTTCCTCATCATCATGGCGATCACCGTTCTCCTCTTCCGCAACTCCAACAAGTGGGTCTACTACGAGGCAGGGACGGGACGATGACCGCAGTGATCGCACGCACCGCGTCCGAGCAGCAGGTGCCCGCGGAGCGACGGCGCCCGGCCGGGACGGGCAGATCCCGTCGGCTGAAGCGGGTCGGCATCTACGCGTTCCTCGTGCTCGGCGCGATCCCGACACTGCTGCCGCTGATCTGGCTGGTCCGGAGTGCGCTCATGACGTCGGGTCAGATCTTCATCTCGCCACCGGAGTGGATCCCGGACCCCGTCGCCTGGGACAACTTCGCCGGCGCCCTGACCGCCGTGCCGTTCGGGCGCTACTTCGTCAACACGATGATCATCGAGGTCGGCGTGCTGGTCGGCACGCTGCTGTCCTGCAGCTTCGCGGCGTTCAGCTTCGCCCGGCTGCGGTGGCGCTTCAAGAACGTCGTCTTCGGTCTCCTGATGACCGGCGTCATGCTGCCGTACGCCGTCACGCTGATCCCGACGTTCCTGTTCTGGCAGGCGGTCGGCGCCGTGAACACGTACGTCCCGCTCATCCTGCCCGCGTTCTTCGGGACGGCGGTGTTCAACATCTTCCTGCTGCGCCAGTTCTTCCTGTCGTTGCCGTACGAGCTGGACGAGTCGGCGTACATCGACGGCGCCAACCCGTTCCAGGTGTACTGGCGGATCGTGCTCCCGCTGTCCAAGCCAGCGCTCATGGTGGTCGGCATCTTCACGTTCCTGGGCGTCTGGAACGACTACCTCGGCCCGCTGATCTACCTCAACGACTCCGACATGTACACCCTGGCGATGGGTCTGGCGTCGTTCCAGGGGACGTACACGGCGCAGTGGGGATACCTGATGGCGGCCGCGACGGTCGTCCTGCTCCCGATCATCCTGCTGTTCGCCATCGCGCAGAAGTACTTCGTGGAGGGGATCGCGCTCACCGGCCTGAAGAACTGACGCTGCCGCGGTTCAGGGCAGCACGGGGAACCGGCGCCACGTCCCGGCCGGCCCGAGCACGAACCGCGTCCGGCTCGGCGGCGTGAGGTCGTCCCCGGCCTGCCACAGGTCGACGCGCGACGGCGCGAGTTCGATCGTCGTCCAGCTCTCCGGGACACCGCGGTCAGCGGGGTCGCGCAGCGCCGCACAGTCGAAGGCCCGCCGGAACTCGCCGGGTCCGATCTCGGGCTCGGGACCGTCGAGCGTCGGCAGCAGCTCGTCGTACGCCCAGGCGACGAGCTGCAGCTGCCGCGGCTGCTCGCCGAACGCGGCCCGGGCGACGGCCGCGTCGAGCTCGCGCGCCGGCCCGTGCACCACGACCTGCCGCCCGAGGGCCGGCCAGTGGAACACGCCGCTGGCCTGGTGCCGGGCGGCGAGATCGCGGGTCTTCGTCGTCGGCGCGGAGGAGTGGAACCGGAGCGCTGTGTCGTCGATCGCCGTCACGAGCACCGTCCGCGCGTGCGGCACTCCCGCAGCGTCCGCCGTCGCGAACGTCATGGTCGAGGGCGCGGGGATCGAAGCCTGGGCTGCGTCCTCCACCCAGCGCGCGAGCACCTCGAGCGGGTTCCCGGAGATCTCCTCCGCCATGTCGGCCTCCTCGTCGCGAGTATGCCTCCGCCGGGCGAGAACGGCTCGTCGCGGCTTGGAGGTCGGGCACCGCGTGCTCGATGCTTGGACGGTGATCCAGGTGGAGCGACCCACGAGGTGGCCCGGATGAGCGCTGAACCGCAGCCCGGCGGCCCGGGCGGCGACGTCGCGCTCGCGCTCGACGGCGTCACGAAGCAGTTCCCGACCGGCACGGTCGCGCTGGAGGACGTGAGCATGCGCCTCGCCGCCGGGGAGTTCGTGACGGTGGTCGGCCCGTCCGGCTGCGGGAAGACGACGTTGCTGCGCCTTGCCGCCGGACTCGAGGACGCGACGGGCGGCGCCGTCGCGGTGAACGCGGCCGCCACCAGCTACGTGTTCCAGGATGCGACCCTGCTCGAGTGGCGCAGCGCCGCGAAGAACGTGGAGCTCGTCGGCGAGCTGCGCGGGGTGCCCCGTGCCCGGCGGCGGCAGGCCGCCCAGGATGCCCTCGACCTCGTGGGGCTCACCGGCTTCGAGAAGCAGCACCCGCGCCAGCTGTCCGGCGGCATGCGCATGCGGGTGTCGATCGCCCGCGCCCTCGTGGCCGAGCCGGACCTCGCGCTCTTCGACGAACCGTTCGGAGCCCTCGACGAGATCACCCGTCTCTACATGCAGACCGAGCTGCAGCGCCTGTTCGTGCTCAAGCAGTTCGCCGGCCTGTTCATCACGCACTCCGTCTCGGAAGCCGTCTACCTCTCCACGAGGGTGCTCGTCATGAGTGGGCGGCCGGGCCGGCTCGTGGCCGAGATCCCGGTGCCCTGGGCGTACCCGCGGCCGGCCGAGCTGCGGTTCACCGGCGAGTTCGCCGCGCTCACCGGCGAGGTCTCCGCGGCCCTCGGGGAGCACGCATGAGGCGGGCGAGCGGCGTCGGGCGAGCCCGCGTGAGCCGCCCCGACCCGCCGATCGACCCGGACGCCGAGACCGTCATGCGGGAGGAGGCGGCGGCGTCGGCGATCTCGGGAGCGGACGTCTCGCTGACGATGCCGCACCACGCCACCGGACGCTCCGGCGGAGCTGGCGCCTACCTGCTCGGAAAGGTGGGGCCGATCGTCGCCGCGCTCGCCGGGATCGTCGCCGTCTGGTACCTGGTGAGTCTCGTCGTGCTCAGCCCCGACCGACGGTTCCTGCTGCCCCCGCCGCACGAGGTCGTGGCGAACACGCTCGGGAACCCGAACGTCATGGGACCGATGCTCGCCGCCCTGGGCCAGACCGTGCTCGTGGCGCTCGCCGGGCTGGCGATCGCCGTCGTGCTGGGTCTCGCCTACGCCGTCGTCATGTCCCAGTCCGTGTGGGCGGAGCGCGTCCTCTACCCGTACGCGGTGATCCTGCAGACCATCCCGATCCTGGCGCTCGTGCCGCTGATCGGGATCTGGCTCGGCTACGGCTTCCCGGCCCGCATCGTGGTGTGCGTGATCATCGCGCTCTTCCCGATGATCTCGAACACGCTCTTCGGGCTGCTCTCGGCGAGCCCTGCCGCGCACGACCTGTTCACGCTCAACAAAGCGACCCGCTGGCAGCGACTCGGGAAGCTGCAGTTCCCCGCGGCGCTGCCCTCGATCTTCACCGGGCTGCGCAACGCCGCCGGGCTCAGCGTGATCGGGGCGATCGTCGGCGACTTCTTCTTCCAGCAGGGGAGCCCCGGGATCGGCGGCCTGCTGCGTACCTATACGCTGCGGCTCAACATGGACGCCCTGTTCATGGCGATCATCCTCACCGCCGTGTTCGGCGTCGTCGTCTTCTCGATCTTCGCAGCCCTCGACCGCGCCGTCATCGGCCGGTGGTACGGCCACACAGCTCGTTGACCGACAGCACCGCCCACCCGCAGAGCCGCAGAGCCCAGGAGGCCGCATGAAGCGCAGGATCGCCGTCGTCACCGCGTCAGGGTTCGCGGCCGCGCTCGCGCTCACCGCGTGCGGCGGAGGCGGCGAGCCCGAGGACGCCGGCACGAGCGGACCGGTGGGGGAGCAGGCGGAGGCCGGCGGTCCGCTCGACCTCTCCGACGTCTGCCCGGCGACGGTCGTCATGCAGCAGGACTGGCAGCCGGAGTCCGAGCACGGCGCCATGTACCACCTCGTCGGCGAGGACTACGAGATCGACAGCGACGCGAAGAGCGTCACCGGGTCGCTGGTGGTCGACGGCACCGACACCGGCGTCGACGTCGAGGTGCGTCCCGGCGGGTCGAGCGTCGGGTTCCAGCCGGTCTCCGCGCTCATGTACCTCGACACCGACATCCTCGTCGGCGCGGTCAACACGGACGGCGCGATCGCCGCGCACGCCGAGCACCCGACGGTCGCCGTCACGTCGCAGATGACGGTGAGCCCGCAGATGCTCATGTGGGATCCGGAGACGTACCCGGACGCGACGACGATCGAGGAGGCAGCGGCCGGGGGTGCGCCGGTGGTGACCGCGGGGGAGCTCATCGGCGGCCTGCTCGTCTCCCAGGGGATCATCCAGCCCGACCAGCGCGACTCCTCCTACGAGGGGACGCCGCAGCGGTTCGTCTCGGACCCGTCGATCCTCCAGCAGGGCTTCGCGACGTCGGAGCCGTACGTGTACGAGAACGAGATCACCGAGTGGGGGCGGCCGATCGCGTACCAGCTGCTCGCCGAGGTCGGGTACGCGATCTACCCGGAGCCGATCGTCGTGCGCGAGGCCGACGTGACGGAGCAGGCGGACTGCCTGGCGAAGCTCGTGCCGATCCTGCAGCAGGCGCAGATCGACTTCCTCGCCGACCCGGACGCCACGAACGCGCTGATCGTGGAGCTGGTCGAGGCGTACCAGACGGGGTGGACGTACTCGCCGGAGGTCGCGGAGTTCTCCGTGCAGGCCCAGCAGGAGCTCGGCCTCGTCACCGACGACCCGGCGTCCGGCGTCTTCGGGCAGATCGACCCCGACCGCATGGCCGAGATCGTCGAGACGTTCGCACCGATCCTCGTCGACGCCGGCACGATCCCCGACGCCGAGATCGACCCGGAGTCGCTGTACACGAACGAGTTCATCGACACCTCGATCTCCATCGGGGACTGAGGACGACGACGGCGGTGCGCCCGGAGGGTGCGGACGTCGCCCGGCGGATCGCCGCCGCCGGGCACGGGGCGGCGCGCGCCCGGCTGCGGCTCGCCGCTGACGCACCCGGCTCCCGGGTCCGCCACGGCGACGGGTGGCTCGCCGTCGTCACCGGCGTCGACTCCAACAGCGACAACGGCGTGGTGAGCGAGGGCGGCCTGCGCCCCGACGCCGCCGTCGTCGCCGATCTCGCGACGTGGTTCCGCGCCGCCGGGGTCCCGGCGTCCTGGCTCGCCGCGCGGCCGGACCCCGTGCTCACGGAGGCGCTCGTGGCGGCCGGGGCGGTGCCCGAACGCACCGGCCACTGGGCCGGCCGTGAGCTCGCCGGCGCCGTCCCGGACGGCGACGTCGGCGCCGTGGCGGAGATCCGGCGCGTCACGACGACGGCGGAGCTCACCGCGTGGCTCGACGTCGCCGAGGCGTGCGGCTGGGTCGAGAACCCCGACGACCGGGCCGCCGTCGCCCGCCTGTCCCAGGGCATCGGGCTCGGCCACCCGGATCTCGCGTCCTGGGTCGCGTGGGCGGGGAGCGACCCGGTGGCGATGGCGACGACGTTCCACGCCTCCGCCGCGGCGCTCGAGCTCGTCGACGTGGCGGTGCTCGAGGCGCAGCGGCGCCGGGGGATCGGACGCGCCGTCGTCGCCCACGCCGAGGCGGAGGGACGACGGCGCGGCGCGGGCCTCGTGGTCACGGCGCCGAGCCCGGAGGGCTGGGAGCTGTTCCGTGCGTGCGGGTTCGTCTCGGTGCCCGTGGAGCCGGACGTCGCGTTCTACCTGCCCTGACGCGGGGGAGCGTCAGAGCTTGAGCTGCCACTCCCCGGACGCGCCCGCCGGGCGGTAGCCCATGGCCACGTTGATCGCGAGCATGTACGAGTTCTCCTCCGCGTTCCACGTGCCGACGCGGGAGATCCCGTCCGCCTCGGACTGCAGGTACGCCAGGTTCGCGAGCTTGACCCAGAGGCCCAGCCGGTGCCCGCGGTGCTCCTTGAGGACGAGCGTGTCCTCCTGGTGCGCGATGCCCGGCTTCCCGTCGGTGCGCATGAGCATGGTGAACGCCGCGAGCCGGCCGGTCTCGACGTGCTGTGCGGCCGTCAGCCAGTAGCCCTGGCCGCGCCTGCGGTGGTTCTTCTCGTAGTCGAGCACCCGGGCGGCGTCCCAGGCGTCCTCGGTGAACTCGAGGCCGCCCATCGGGGTGTCGGTGCTCATCCGCGTCTCCATGAGCGCGAAGTCGTCGATCCACCGTTCCGGGGTGTCGTCGCGCCACTGGACGAGTCGGTAGGCGTCGCCGACGGCGGCGTCCGCCTGCCGCTGCAGGGGCGTCAGCACGTCGTCGGGCACCGGCAGCTCCTGCCTCGACCGGCGCGAGACCTGCTCGAGCGAGAAGCCGCGAGCGAGGGCGAAGCGGGTGCTGTCGGTCCGCGGGACGACGCCGGTCCCGGTGCTCGGCACGAGCCGCGCCGCCGGGTCGGTGGGCTCCTCGGCCGTGTGGTCCGTCGTCACCATGACGGTCCGCCGGCCGTGCTCGCGCACTGTGGCCAGCGCGGCGTCGTACAGCGCGGCGCCGATGCCCTGACGGCGGTGCTCGGGCCGTACGAAGACGCCGATGAACGCGAGGTGCTGGTTGTCCTTGACCGGGTACTGCGCCGACGCCGCGCCCAGCACGTCGTCCGGCGTCGCGATCTCCGGCGTGCCGGGTCGGACGGCGACGAACCAGTCCTTCTCGTAGTACGTCGTCGTGTTGAGGCTGACCACCACCTGCAGGGCGGTCGGCACGTAGTCGGCGTCGCCGATGTCGTGGAGCGACGCCGCCGTCTCGGCGTCGACGGCGCCGCGCACCGCCCACGCCTCCGGGGCGTCGACGGCCGTGGGCACGGCGACCGGTCGGATCTCGACATCGCTCATGTCTCGAGGGTGACGTGCGACGGCGCCGCCGTCACGCCATTAACGACCATCCCCTACCCTCGCTGGAGGTGTCGGGCGAGACGGAGGCCATGGATGGAAGCGGGCGGCGCCTTCATGGTGCTCATGTTCCTGGGGTTCGGTGTCATCGTCGCGCTGGTCCTCGTCTTCTCGTACCTGAGCGCGAAGAAGCGCCGGGAGGCGTTGCAGGCCTGGGCGCACTCCCGCGGCTGGACGTTCACGCAGAACGTGCCCCAGCTCGTCGGACGCTGGAAGGGGCCGCCGTTCGGCACCGGCAGCGGACGCAAGGCGTACAACGCGCTGACGGGCGTGGTCCAGGGGCGGCAGGTCGTGTCGTTCGGGTACCAGTACACGGTGCAGTCGGGCAAGAACAGCACCACGTACCAGTTCCACGTCGTCGCCCTCTCCCTCCCGGTGCCGCTGAGCTGGCTGCAGCTGCGGCCGGAAGGATTCGGGACGTCGGTGGCGAAGTTCTTCGGCGGTCAGGACATCGAGTTCGAGTCGATCGCGTTCAACGAGCGCTGGCGGGTGGAGGGCCCGGCGGGCAAGTACGCGTACGACGTGGTGCACCCGCGCCTGATGGAACGTCTGCTGTGGCCCGACGCCCTGGGGCTCAACATCCGGATCGAGGGCTCGGACATCCTGGTCTGGGCGTCCGGGCACCAGGACGTGCGACAGATCGACAGGTACCTCGTCGTGCTCGACGCGATCGTCGACTCGATCCCGCGGTTCGTCTGGCAGGCGCACGGGTACGACCCCGCCGCCCGCTGACGACGACGACGGCGACGGCGTCGCTCGCCTCGCGCTGACGACGCCTGCGGGAGCGAGGCGTCAGAGTGCCGTCAAGGACGACGGCGGAGGCGTCAGAGGTCCGTCAAGAGCCGGCTCTGGCGCCGGTCGGCGGGCGTAGAACGGTCGATGCGCACCGCGAGGGTGCGCCGGTTGTGAGTGCGCGGCGGGGGCGCCGTGCGCTGACGACCGACCGTCGTCGAGAAGGCGCATACGCATGGCCGACCTGGCCTACATCCTCCTCACCGTGGCGTTCTTCGCCGCGATCGCTCTCGTGGCCCGCCGCCGCGGCTCCTCCTCCGGGAGCAGGCGATGAGCGCCGCCGACTGGACCGGCATCGTCCTGACCGTCGTCCTGCTGGGCTACCTCGTCGTCGCCCTGCTCCGCAGCGACAAGGTGCGGTGAGCCCTGCGATGACCACCGAATCCGTGGTGGTCTGGGCCGCGCTCGCCCAGATCGCCCTCGTGCTGGCGGTGCTTGCCGCCGTTCACGTGCCGTTCGGCGCCTACATGGCGCGCGTCTACAGCTCGCCGAAGCACCTGCGCGTCGAGCGCGCGGGCTACCGGCTCGCCCGGGTCGACCCCGACGCCGACCAGACGTGGAGCACGTACCTCCTCTCGCTCCTCGGTTTCTCGCTCGTGAGCGTGCTCTTCCTGTTCGGCCTCGGCCGCCTCCAGGAGTACCTCCCGTGGAACCTCGGCTTCGTCGGCCTCGACCCGGCGGGCGCCTGGAACACCGCCGTCTCCTTCGTGACCAACACGAACTGGCAGTGGTACTCCGGCGAGGCGGCCGCCGGCCACCTGTACCAGATGGCCGGCCTGGCCGTGCAGAACTTCGTCTCGGCCGCCGTCGGGATGGCCGTCGCGATCGCGCTCGTCCGCGGCTTCGCCCGGTCCCGCGCCGACGGCCGGATCGGAAACTTCTGGTCCGACCTGACGCGCTCCGTGACCCGGATCCTGCTGCCGATCGCCTTCGTGGCCGCGATCATCCTCATGGCCAACGGCGTCATCCAGAACCTGCTCCCGCACACGCCCCTCGACACGCTGATGGGGGACTCGCAGAGCGCGCTCGGTGGCCCGGTCGCCTCGCAGGAGGCCATCAAGGAGCTCGGCACGAACGGCGGCGGCTTCTTCAACGCGAACTCCGCGCACCCGTTCGAGAACCCGAACCCGTTCACGAACCTGCTCGAGATCCTGCTGATCCTGGTGATCCCGTTCACGTTGCCGCGCACCTTCGGCATCCTGGTCGGCGACCGCCGGCAGGGTGCCGCGATCGCCGGTGTGATGGCGACGCTGTTCGCCGCGGGTCTCGCGCTCACGACCTGGGCCGAGATGGCCGGGCCCGGCGCTGCACCGCAAGCTGCTGGCGCCGCGATGGAGGGCAAGGAGGCCAGGTTCGGTCTGGCCGCGTCAGCGCTCTTCGGAGCCTCGACGACCGGCACGTCCACCGGAGCCGTGAACTCGATGCACGACTCGTTCACCGCACCAGGCGGCGGCGTCGTCATGTTCAACATGCTGCTCGGCGAGATCGCGCCCGGCGGGGTGGGTGCCGGCCTCTACGGGATGCTCATCGTCGCTGTCGTCTCCGTGTTCATCGCCGGCCTCATGGTCGGCCGCACGCCCGAGTACCTCGGCAAGAAGATCGGCCAGAGAGAGATCACGCTCGTCGCGCTCTACGTGCTGACCATGCCGGCGATCGTGCTCCTCGGGACCGCGGCGTCCGTCGTCCTCCCCGCCGGCCTCGCCGGCATCCAGGAGTCGGGGCCGCACGGCCTGTCCGAGGTGCTCTACGCGTTCACGTCGGCCGGCAACAACAACGGCTCGGCGTTCGGCGGTCTGACGACCGGGACGCCGTACTACAACACGCTGCTCGGGCTGGCGATGCTCGCGGGCCGGTTCGTGCCGATCGCCCTCGTCCTCGCTCTCGCCGGCCGCCTGGCCTCGCAGAAGGCCGTCCCCGCCGGGTCCGGCACTCTGCCGACGCACCGCCCGCTGTTCGTCGGGCTGACCTCCGGCGTCGCGCTGGTCGTCGTCGGTCTGACGTTCATCCCTGTTCTCTCCCTCGGTCCGATCGTGGAGTCCCTTTCATGAGCACGTCCCTCACTCCGACCCGTCCGGTCCCACCGGCCCCGGCCCCGGCCTCGGCCAAGCCCGGCAAGCGGCGGGCGCGAGCGCTGACCTGGGCCCAGGTCCGCTCGTCCCTGCCGGCGGCGCTGCGCAAGCTCGACCCGCGCGAGCTCTTGGGTTCGCCGGTCCTGTTCGTCGTCGAGCTCGGGGCCGTCGTCACGACCGTGCTTGCCGTCGTCGAGCCGAGCGGGTTCGCGATCGCGATCGCCATCTGGCTCTGGCTCACGGTTCTCTTCGGCACGCTCGCCGAGGCGATCGCCGAGTCCCGCGGCAAGGCACAGGCCTCGAGCCTGCGCGCCACGCAGAAGCAGACGACGGCGCGGCGCGTGGACGCGCCCGCCGACACGCTCGCCACCGGCACCGGGCTCGACCGGCTGCCCACGGTCGAGGTGCCGTCCTCCTCGCTCGCTGTGGGCGACGTCGTCGTGGTCGCTGCCGGTGAGACGATCCCGGGCGACGGCGACGTCATCGAGGGCGTCGCGTCCGTCGACGAGTCGGCGATCACGGGCGAGTCGGCCCCGGTCATCCGGGAGTCGGGTGGCGACCGCTCGGCTGTCACCGGCGGCACGGTGGTGCTGTCCGACCAGATCGTCGTGCGCATCACCGCGCCTGCGGGCAGCACGTTCGTGGACCGCATGATCGCGCTCGTCGAGGGTTCGGAGCGGCAGAAGACGCCGAACGAGATCGCGCTCAACGTGCTGCTGACGACGCTCACGATCGTGTTCGTGCTCGCCGTCGCGACGCTCCAGCCGTTCGCGATCTACTCCGGCGAGCGGCAGTCGCTGCTCGTGCTCATCGCGCTCCTGGTGTGCCTCATCCCGACGACGATCGGTGCGCTGCTCTCCGCGATCGGCATCGCCGGCATGGACCGGCTGGTGCAGCGCAACGTGCTCGCGATGTCCGGCCGCGCCGTCGAGGCGGCGGGCGACGTCGACGTCCTGCTCCTCGACAAGACCGGCACCATCACGCACGGCAACCGGTTCGCGACAGAGGTCATGCCTGTCGGGCAGGTCACGGCGCAGGAGCTCGCGGCCGCGGCCCGGCTCTCCTCGCTCGCCGACGAGACCCCGGAGGGGCGCAGCATCGTCGACCTCGTCGAGCGCGTCTACCCGAGCGTCGCCGCGGAGGCGCACGACGGCGGCGAGCTCGCTGACGCGGAGCTCGTGCCGTTCACGGCGCAGACGCGCATGTCCGGGATCGACCTGCCCACGTCCGGCCCGAACGCCGGGCCGGGAGACCTGCGTCGGATCCGCAAGGGCGCCGGCAGCGCCGTGGGCCGCTGGGTGCACGCCAGCGGCGCCCACGTGTCCGATGCTGCGGCGGCGGAGCTCGCCGCCCACATCGAGGCGGTGTCCTCCCAGGGTGGGACGCCGCTCGTCGTCGCCGAGCAGGTCGGCCGCGGGCCGGCGCGCGTGCTGGGCGTGGTCCGCCTCAAGGACGTCGTGAAGGACGGCCTGCGCGAGCGGTTCGACGAGCTGCGCGCCATGGGGATCCGCAGCGTCATGGTCACGGGCGACAACGCCATCACGGCACGGGCCATCGCCGCGGAGGCCGGCGTCGACGACGTGCTCGCCGAGGCGACGCCGGAGGACAAGATGGCGCTCATCCGCCGCGAGCAGGAGGGCGGGCGGCTCGTCGCGATGGCCGGCGACGGCACGAACGACGCGCCGGCGCTGGCTCAGTCCGACGTCGGCGTCGCGATGAACACGGGCACCACCGCCGCCAAGGAGGCGGGGAACATGGTGGACCTCGACTCGAACCCGACGAAGCTCATCGAGATCGTCGAGATCGGGAAGCAGCTGCTCATCACGCGCGGTGCGCTCACGACGTTCTCCGTGGCCAACGACATCGCGAAGTACTTCGCGATCCTGCCGGCGATGTTCCTCGCGCTGTTCCCGCAGCTGGGGGTGCTCAACATCATGCAGCTGTCGAGCCCCGAGTCGGCGATCCTCTCGGCGGTGATCTTCAACGCGCTCATCATCCTCGTGCTCGTGCCGCTCGCCCTGCGGGGCGTGAAGTACCGGCCGTCGTCCGCCTCGGACCTCCTGCGACGCAACCTGCTGATCTACGGCGTCGGCGGCCTCATCGCCCCGTTCATCGGGATCAAGCTCATCGACCTCGTCGTCAGCGCCCTGCCGGGCTTCTGACCCGCCTCGACCGCACGAAGGACTTCTCTCATGGCATCGTCCGACTCCGCCCCCGCCGTCCAGCCGTCCGGCGCCGGCACCCTCGTCGCCCTCGTCCGCCAGTCGTGGGCAGGGCTCCGCGTCCTGCTCCTCGCGACCGTCGTCCTCGGCCTGATCTACCCGCTCACCGTGACCGGCATCGGCCAGGTCGTCTTCCCGTGGCAGGCGAACGGGTCGCTGGTCCGCTCCGACGGCACCCATGCCAATGCCGTCGACAGCGACGGTGACGACGGCGCCCCCGTCGTGGGGTCCGTCTTGATCGGTCAGGCGTTCGGGGCGCCGGGGGAGTCCCCCGAGTGGTTCCACGGGCGCCCCTCGGCGGCCGGAGAGGGGTACGACACCCTCGCTTCCGCCGGCTCGAACCTCGGCCCGAACAACCCGGATCTCGTGGCGATGATCGAGGAACGGCGCGCCGCGGTCGCCGCGGAGGACGGCGTCGACCCGGCGTCCGTTCCCCCCGACGCGCTCACGGCGTCGGGGTCCGGTCTCGACCCGCACATCTCCCCGGCGTACGCCCTCCAGCAGGTGAACCGCGTCGCCGAGGCGCGCGGCCTGACCAGCGACCAGGTCCGGGCGATCGTCGACGAGGCGCTCGCCGGGCGCGTGCTCGGGGTGCTCGGTGAGGAGCGCGTCAACGTGCTCGAGCTCAACCTCGCGCTCGTGCGACTTGGCTGATCACGGCCGGGCTGGTCGACTACACGCATGAGCGACCCCGCCGTCGACCCCGGCTCCGCGCCGTCCGCGGGCGCGGAGCCGGGCAGGCGCCCGGGGCGGCTCACCGTGTACCTCGGTGCCGCCCCGGGCGTCGGCAAGACCTACGCCATGCTCGACGAGGCGCAACGCCGCCGCTCGCGCGGCACGGACGTCGTCGTCGGCCTCGTCGAGACCCACGGCCGGGCCGCGACGCTGGAGAAGATCGGCGACCTCGAGATCGTGCCGCGCCGTGTGGTGCGGCACCGGGGTGTCGAGCTGACAGAGCTCGACACCGAGGCCGTGATCGCCCGCGGGCCTGAGGTCGCGCTGGTCGACGAGCTCGCCCACACGAACGCGCCCGGTTCGCCGCACCCGAAGCGGTGGGAGGACGTGGCCGACCTGCTCGCGGCGGGCATCGACGTCGTCACGACCGTCAACGTGCAGCACCTCGAGTCGTTGAACGAGGACGTCGAGGCGATCACCGGCGTCCGGCAGAAGGAGACCGTGCCGGACCACGTCGTGCGTGCGGCCGACCAGATCCAGCTCGTCGACATGTCGCCGCAGGCGCTGCGCCGACGACTGGCCCACGGGAACGTCTACCGTGCGGATCAGATCGACGCGTCTCTTGCGTCGTACTTCCGCGAGGGCAACCTCACGGCGCTGCGCGAGCTGGCGCTGCTGTGGCTCGCGGACCGGGTCGACGACGCCCTCACGCAGTACCGCACCGAGCATGCGATCGCGGGGGTCTGGCCGGCGCGCGAGCGGATCGTCGTCGCGGTCACCGGCGGTCCGGAGAGCGCGACCCTGCTGCGGCGCGGGGCGCGCATCGCGGAACGCGCCGCGGGCTCGGAGCTGCTGGCGGTGCACGTCCTTGCCACGGACGGGCTGCCGACGGCGCCGCCGGCCGTGATCGCCGCGGACCGTGCGCTCGTCGAGTCGCTGGGGGGGACGTTCCACACCGTGGTCGGCGAGGACGTGCCGTCCGCGGTCGTGGACTTCGCGCAGGGCGCCAACGCGACGATGGTCGTCGTAGGCGTCTCGCGGCACTCGCGCTGGCGGGAGGCGCTCCTCGGGTCCACGTCCACGGAGATCGCCCGGCTCGCGGGCGCGATCGACGTGCACCTGGTCACCCACGAACGCGCCCGCTCCGGCGCGCGCCCGCTCGCGTCCAGCGCGCTCTCGCCGAGCCGGCGGTTGGCCGGGTGGGTGCTCGCCTTCGTGGCGCCGCTCGCGCTCACCGGGCTCCTCGTCCTCGTCCAGGAGGACGTCAGCGCGTCCACCGAGCTCATGCTGTTCCTGGCGGCGGCGGTGGGCGTGGCGCTGGTGGGCGGCCGGTGGCCCGCCGTCGCGTGCGCCGCCGCCTCGTTCCTGTGCCTGAACTGGTTCTTCACGGAGCCGACCGGCAGGTTCACGATCGCGGACCCGGAGAACCTGCTCGCGCTCGTAGTCTTCGTCCTCGTGGCAGCCGCCGTCGCCTCCGTCGTCGACCTCGCCGCACGGCGGGCGTCCCAGGCGTACCGGGCGCGGGCGGAGGCCTCGACGCTCGCCGCGCTCTCCCGGTCCGTGCTGTCGGGCGAGGACACGGCCGACGCCGTCGTCTCCCGCCTCGCCGAGACGTTCCAGCTCGCGCACGTGGCACTCGAGGAGCGTGTGGCGGAGCGCGCACCGTGGACGACGATCGCCGAGGCGGCGCGGTCGACGGCGTCGCCCGGCGGCGGCGGCTCCGGCTCCGGCTCTGATTCCGACGACGACCGCACCATCGTCCGCATCGACGACACCCGCCGCCTCGTCCTCACCGGGCGGCCCCTCCCCGCGGGCGACCGGCAGGTGCTCGAGGCGTTCGGCACCCAGGCCGGCATCGTGCTGGAGCACCGGCGCCTCAGCGCGCGGGCCGAGAAGGCGCGGATCCTCGAGGAGGCGGACGCGACGCGGACGGCGCTGCTCGCCGCCGTCTCCCACGACCTGCGCACGCCGCTCGCCTCGATCCGGGCCGCCGTCGACGGCCTGCGCTCCGACGCCGTCGCACTGGATCCCGACGACGAGGCGGCGCTCGTCGACACTGCCGCAACCTCGACGGCGCGGCTCGAGCAGCTCATCGACAACCTGCTCGACGCGTCGCGGCTGGAGTCCGGGGCGCTGTCGCCGGTGCTTCGGGACGTGTCGCTCGACGAGATCGTGCCGCTCGCCGTCGACCCGTTCGCCGACCACGTGAGCCTCGAGGTGCCGGACGATCTCCCCCTCGTCCACACCGATCCCGGGCTGCTGGAGCGGGTGGTCGCGAACATCGTCGCCAACGCCGTCCGGCACGCGCCCGGCGGCGTGCCGGTGCGGGTGCTCGCCGCGAGGGCCGGGGACTCCGTCGAGCTCCGGGTCGAGGATCGTGGCCCCGGCCTCGACGACGCCCGCAAGGCCCGGATGTTCGAGCCGTTCCAGCGCCTCGGCGACGTCAGCGGCACGGGCCTCGGGCTGGGCCTCGCCGTGGCGGCAGGGCTGTCGCGCGCAGTGGGTGCGACGATCGCCCCGGAGGACACGCCGGGCGGCGGCCTGACGATGGTGCTGACCGTCCCCATGGCCGGAGGGTGAGGCGCTCGTGAGCGGAAGTGGGGACGGCAACCGCATCCTGGTCGTGGACGACGACGCCGGGCTCCTCCGCGCCCTGGGGATCAACCTGCGCGCCCACGGCTGGGAGGTGACGACGGCGGCCACCGGCGCGGCCGGTCTCGACGCCGCGGGCCGCGCCCATCCCGACGTGATCCTGCTCGACCTCGGGCTGCCGGACATCGGCGGCCTCGAGGTCATCGAGGGCATCCGCGGCTGGAGCCAGGTCCCGATCATCGTGCTGTCCGCGCGCCAGCTCGGCGACGACAAGGTCGACGCGCTCGACGCCGGCGCCGACGACTACGTGACGAAGCCGTTCGCGATGCCCGAGCTGCTCGCCCGGCTCCGTGCCGCCGTCCGGCGCTCCGCGCTCGTCGGTGAGCCCGACGAGCCAGTGGTCAGCGCCGGCGATCTCGAGATCGACCTCGCTCGGCGCGAGGTGCGGCGGTCCGGCGAGCCGGTGCGCCTCAGCCCCACCGAGTGGGCGCTGCTGGAGCAGCTCGTCCAGCATCGGGGCCGCGTGGTGGGTCGGGAGCACCTCCTGCGGGAGGTGTGGGGCCCGACCGCCACCCGCGAGGGGCACTACCTCCGCGTGTACGTGGCGCAGCTGCGGCGCAAGCTCGAGGACGACGCCGCGGCGCCCCGTCACATCCTCACGAGCCCCGGCATGGGCTACCGCTTCGAGGAGTGAGGACTCCGTAGCGAGGAACGAGCGGAGGAGGATCGAGACAGGTGCCCTACGCCACACCCTTCGCGGCGAGGACGCGGCGCGCGGCGTCGTCGACGATGGCGGCGAAGTCGGGATCGGCCTGCGCCTTCGCGACGACGGCGGCCACCATCTCGGCGGCGATGCTCGGGTCGGCGGACACGAGCACGATGTCGGTCCCGGCCTCGATCGCGAGGATGGCCCGGTCGGCGGGCGACCACGCCTGGACCTGCTCGGCGGCGGAGACGTCGTCGGTGACCACGACGCCGTCGAAGCCGAGCTGGCCGCGCAGCAGGTCGCTCACGATCTCCCGGGAGAACGCCGCCGGCGCGTCCGGGTCGATCTGGCTGTACACCGCCGTCGACGTCATGACGAAGGCGGCGCCGGCGTCGATGCCGGCGGCGAACGCCTGGACGCTGGCGTCGTCGGCGGTCGTGACGTCGTCGACGACACCGGCGGTGGTGTCGGTGTTCTCCGTGACCCGGCCCAGCCCGGGGAAGTGCTTGATGACGGTCTCGACGCCGGAGGCGCGCATGCCGGCGCTGAAGGCGTTCGCATGCGAGGCGACGGTCTCGGCGTCGTAGCCGAACTCCCGGTGGAAGTACCCGATCGGCGGGTTCGCCGCCGCGGCCTCGGGGCTCGCGACGACGTCCATGACCGGGGCGAGGTTGAGGTTGATGCCCGATGCGGCGAGCTCGGCTCCCCACGTGGTGGCGTCGGCCTGGAGCGTGGCCGGGTCGAGAGCGCCCTGGTCGAGCGCCGTGGGGATGTCGGAGAAGCCCGGCCCGCGCAGGACCTGCACGTTGCCGCCCTCTTGGTCGGTGGCGACGAGGAGTGGGACGCCGCCGGTCGCCTCGTCGGTCACGGCGGCGGTCAGCTGCTCGACGACGGCGGCCGTCGCGTCCACACCAGCGTTGGAGCGGCCGGCGAGGAACACGTTGCCGACGTGCGAGGCCGTGATCGCGTCGAGGGTCACCTGCTCGGCGGTCGCGGCGTCCGTGCCGACCATGAAGAGCTGCCCCACGCGCTGCTCGAGGCTGAGGTCGGCGAGCGGGTCGGCCGTCGGGCTCGGGGTGGGCGTGGCCGACGGCGTCGGGCTGGTCGTGGCGGTGGGGCTCGGCTCGGGCGTGGGTCCGCTCGCGGGCGAGGTGCACGCCGCGGTGACCAGGAGCAGGGCGGCGGTCGTGGCGATGGCCGGCACCCGCGCGGCGCGGCGGGCCCTGCGGTCGGTGCGGGCGTGCGAGCGGATGGGGCGCATCGATCCATCCTCACCCCTGGAGCGAGGGTGCGCGGTGCACGCTCGGCTGCGTGTCCGCTCCTGGCGCCACGGCCGCGGCTCAGCCCGCGCCCGCGGCGGCCGCCGCGATCGCTCGCTCGATCGGAGCGTAGTGCGCGGCGACGGCGGCCCGGTAGGCGTCCGGATCGCTTCGCTCGGCGGCGTCGAGCATCTCCGCGTGGGCTCGCGCGGTCTCCGCGAGCGCGTCGGGAAGCGTCACGTCGAGCCGCGGCAGGACGGCGACGTGCACGTCCCAGAACGCAGCCACAAGCTGTCGGACGAGCGAGTTGTCGACGCCGTCGAGCAGGAGAGTGTGGAAGGCGCGGTCCTGGTCCCCGAACGGCACACCCTGCTCCGCGAGAGCAGTCATCTCGTCGACCAGGTCGTGGAGGGCGGGATGCTGCTCCCCGGCGAGCGACGCCAGGATCTTGTCGGTCATCGCGACGTCGAGGGCCTGGCGCACCTCGAGGACCTCGCGCAGAGCGCGGAGATCGTCGCCCGGGCTGAGGACGCCGCGGAAGACGAGCGTCTCGACCAGGGCGTCGAGGCTCATCGTGCCGACGTACGTGCCCCATCCGTGCCGGACTTCGACGATGCCGAGCGTGGCGAGGGTCTTCACGGCCTCCCTGACGCTGGACCGGGAGACGTGGAGCAGCGAGCACAGCGCGGCCTCGGTGGGCAATGCGTCGCCCGGCCGCAGGCCCTCGGTGAGTATGTACTCCTTGATCTGGTCCACGGTTGCCGCTCTGCGGCTCCGGGCAGCGATCGGCGGCGGGCTGGGGGTCTGGGCGAGCGCGCCGCCGTCCGTGCGTGCAGAGACGCCGAGACCGTCACCTGACGTCGTCACCGTTCTGGCTGACCGATCCACCATCGAACGAACGCTCCTTGACCGAGGGGTGCCTCGGAGTCTACGGTGCCTCACACGTCAGACATCAGACGTCAGGCGTCAGGTCACCAGTCTCCGGAGGTCCCGTTGTCGAGGAGCACCGCACGTCCCCCCACGGGGTTTCGCACCATCCGTCGCGCTCTCAGCGCCACCACCGCCGTCGGTCTCTTGGCCGGGCTCGCCGCATGTGCTTCCGCGGGGAGCTCCGAGGAGCAGGAGGGCGACGGCACCCTTGCCGGCGACGTCCTCATGTGGACGAGCTTCACCCAGGGCCCGCGCGCCGAGTACATGGAGGACATGGCCGCGCGCTTCGAGGAGGAAAACCCTGGCGTCTCGATCACCATCGAGACGTTCGCCTGGCCGGAGTTCTACACGAAGTGGACCACCGGCCTCGCCTCCGGCCAGGTGCCCGACCTCTCGAGCGCGCTGCCCACCCACGTGGTGGAGATGATCGGGGCCGAGGCGCTCGTCCCCGTCGACGACGTCATCGACTCGATCGGCCGCGACCGGTTCTCCGAGGCGGCTCTCGCGGAGGGGCAGGTCGATGGCGTCAGCTACTCCGTCCCGATTTACACCCACGCGCAGGTCATGTGGTACCGCAAGGACCTGCTCGCGGCCGCCGGGCTCGAGGTGCCGCAGACCTGGGACGAGTTGCGCCAGGCTGCAGAGGTCCTCACGAGCGACGACGTGTACGGGCTGTCCGTGCCGCTCGGCTCCAACGACATGATGGCCACGCGGTTCCTCAACTACTACGTGCAGTCCAACGGCGAGACGCTGCTCAACGAGGACGGCACCGCGAACCTCACGTCGCAGGCCGCGCTGGACGGCATCGAGTATTGGGTCGACATGTACGAGACGACCTCCCCCGAGGGCTCGATCAACTACGCGGTGCTCGACCAGGCGACGCTGTACTACCAGGGCAAGACGGCGTTCGACTTCAACTCCGGGTTCCAGATCTCCGGCGTCGCCGATACGTCGCCGGACCTGCTTGACCAGATCGCTGCTGCCCCGCTGCCGCGCATGGACGCCGATGACCCGATCTATGGCGGCGAGACGTCCAACACGCCGATGGTCGTCTGGCAAGCGAGCGACGTGCAGGAAGAGGCGAAGGCGTTCCTCGAGTTCCTGTACCAGGACTCCGATTACATCGACTTCATCCACTCCGTGCCGGGTGGCATGCTCCCGGCGCTGTCGGACATCTCGGAGGACCCGGCGTACCTCGACGAGCCCACGCTCCAGCAGTTCGCCGACACGGTCGACGTCATTGAGGAGGCCGTCCCGCTCGGGACGGCGATCGGCATGGAGGAGGGCCCGCGGATCCAGGCAGGCATCCTTACCAGCCAGGGTGTCATCGAGGGGATGTTCCAGTCGATCATCCTCAATGACGAGCCAGTCGAGGATGCGGCAATCGCGGCCCAGGAGCAGCTGGACAGCCTCTTCGCCTCGGCCGGCGCCGAGCTGGGCTGAGGATGACGGCCCTCGCCGAGCAGCGGCCCGCGCTGGCACCGTCCGGCGGCCCCGCACCGACTCGACCGTCGGTGTGGGCCCGCCTGACCCGGATCGACAAGGTCGGTGTCGCATTCGTCCTTCCGAGCGCCGTCGCCGTGCTCGGGCTGCTGATCTACCCGGTCCTGTCGAGCGTCTACTACAGCCTCACCGACCAGAACCTGCTGCGCCCGAGCCACGATCTCGTCTGGCTGGAAAACTTCCGGCAGCTCGTGACGAGCGACGCGTTCTGGAACGCGTTCGCCACCTCGATCCGGTGGACGGCGGCATCGATCGTCGGTCAGCTCGCCGTCGGGATGGTTCTCGCACTCTGCCTCGACAAGGTCCGCCGGCTCCAGGGCCTGTACCGGGTGCTGCTCATCGTTCCCTGGGCATTCCCGCCGATCGTCATCGCCTTCGGCTGGAAGTGGATCCTCAACGACGTCTATGGCGTGCTGCCGAACCTGCTCACCCGGCTCGGCCTCACGGACAGCAACGTCAGCCTCCTCGCTAACCCGACCACAGTGTTCTGGACGGTGCTCGCGATCAACGTCTGGTTCGGGGCGCCCCTGTTCATGGTGAACATCCTCTCGGCGCTCAAGACGATACCGAGGGAGCAGTACGAGGCAGCCACGATGGACGGCGCCAACGCGTGGCAGCAGTTCTCGTTCATTACGCTGCGCAACATCCGCAACGTCATCGGGCTCCTCGTCATCCTCCGCACGATCTGGGTGTTCAACAACTTCGACCTGCTGTTCCTGCTCACTGGTGGCGGTCCTGGCGAGATGACGACCACGCTGCCGATTTTCGCGTACCGCACGGGCTGGGGGCTGCACCAGCTCGGCATGGCCTCCGCCGTGACAGTCCTGCTGCTCGTGTTCCTGCTCGTTGCGTCGCGCGTCGCGTTCGCCGTGCTCAGCAGGTGGGAGAAGGAGGACCGATGAGCACCGCCCGTCTCACGAAGAGCGGCGCCGGGGCGCTCCGGCACGTCGTCCTCGCCGTCGCATCGATCGCGTTCGTCTTCCCGCTCGCGTGGATCATCCTCTCGTCCGTCAAGACCGGTGCGGAGCTGGCGAACAATCCCCTGGACGTCCTCCCTGACGAGTTCACGCTCGCGAACTACCGCCGGGTGCTCGAGGATCTCGGCTTCCTGCAGAACCTGCGCAACAGCGTGCTCATCGCCGTCGTCGCGACGGCCGTGACGATCGTGCTGTCGACCCTCGCCGCCTACGGCATCGTCCGGTTCTTCCCGCGGTTCGGGCAGCGCCTGACCCGTGTGCTCATCGCGACATACATGTTCCCGCCGATCCTGCTCGCTGTGCCGTACGCGGCGATCATGGTCAAGCTCGGGCTCATCAACACGTACGCCGGGCTGATCCTTGCTTACCTCTCGTTCGCGCTCCCGTACGCGATCTGGATGCTCGTCGGCTTCTACCAGACGGTGCCTCTGGAGATCGAGGAGGGTGCGCAGATGGACGGCGCCGGGAAGGTACGCATCTTCTGGCAGATCGCGACGCCGATCGTGCTGCCGGGGATCGTCGCCACAGCCGTCTACACGTTCATCAACACGTTCAACGAGTTCCTCTACGCGCTGTTGTTCATCAACAGCACCGACCGGATGCCGGTGGCTGTCGCCCTGTACTCGCTCACCGGGTCCGAGGTGCTCGACTGGGGAGCCATGATGGCCGCGTCGGTCCTGGTCGTGGTGCCTTCGGTCCTCTTCTTCATGTCCATCCAGAAGTACATCGCCGGCGGTCTCGCCGAGGGGTCGGTCAAGTGACCGCCGCGCGCCTGCGCGCACGCCCCAGCACCCGAAAGGAAGCACCCGTGAGTGAAGTCAGGTACGGAGTCGTCGGCACCGGATACTTCGGTGGCGAGATCGCCCGTTACCTCTCCGGCCTGGGCGGCGCGCGCGTCGTCGCCGTGCACGACCCGGAGTTCGCCGAGCCGGTCGCGCAGGAGGTCGGTGCCCGCGTGGTGCCTTCGGTCGAGGAGCTGTGCCAGGACGCCGAGGTCGACGTCGTCATCGTCGCCTCGCCGAACTGGGCGCACCGCGACGCGGTCCTGGCCGCCGCCCGGGCGGGCAAGCCCGTGTTCTCCGAGAAGCCCATCGCACTGAGCTACGCCGACTGCGCGGCGATGATCGACGCCACCGCTCGGGCCGGGGTGCTGTTCATGGCCGGGCACGTCATGAACTTCATGGCCGGGGTCCGCCACGCGAAGCGGCTCATCGGGGAGGGCGCGATCGGTGACGTGCTGTTCTGCCGGGCGATCCGCAACGGCTGGGAGGAGCCGCAGGAGTCCGTCAGCTGGAAGAAGCGGCGGGACCTCTCCGGCGGCCACCTCTACCACCACATCCACGAGCTCGACCTCGTGCAGTCGATCATGGGCTCCCCGGAGACTGTGACGATGGCCGGCGGCAACGTCGCGCACGACGGCCCGCAGTTCGGCGACGAGGACGACCTGCTCCTCATCACGCTCGAGTTCCCCGGTCAGCGGTTTGCGGCGCTCGAGTACGGGTCGGCGTTCCGGTGGCCCGAGCACTACGTGCTCATCCAGGGCACGCTCGGCGCGATCCGGATCGACCTGCAGGACACGGGCGTCGAGCTCCGCACGCCGGGCGGCTCCCAGCGCTTCCTGCTGCACCGCAGCGAGGAGGAGGACGCCGACCGGACAGCCATCTACCGGGGCAGTAGCACCGACGGAGCGATCCAGTACGGCAACCCGCACCGTCGCCCGCCGATGTGGCTCCGCGGGATCATCGAGGAGGAGCTCACCTACTTCCACGGTCTCGTCCAGGGCGCGGACGCGCTACCGGAGTTCGCCGCCCTGACCGACGGGAGCGCGGCCACCGCGTCGATCGCGACAGCCGACGCGCTCACGCGCTCCCTGCGCGAGGGACGGAAGGTGGCGGTAGCCGAGGTCACGGCCGTCGTCGTCGGGTCGAACGCGTGAGCGGGACCGACATGACCCCCGACCAGACGCCGGACGCCGGCGCGACCCGAACGGAGCCCTCAGTGAGCGCCTCCCATCTCCGCGGGATCGTCCCGCCGGTGATCACCCCGTTCCACGCCGACGGGGAGGTCGACACCGCTTCGCTCGCTCGCGTCGTCGAGCACCTGGTCGGAGCGGGCGTGCACGGGGTGTTCGCACTCGGCTCCAGCGGCGAGGTCGCGTACCTCGGACGGGAGCAGCGGTCTGTCGTCCTCGACACCGTCGTGCGGACGGTGGCCGGCCGCGTCCCGGTACTCGCTGGCGCCATCGACCTCACGGCCCGCCGCGTCCTCGAGCAGGTGGACGACGCCGTCGGCGCCGGCGTGGACGGCGTCGTCACCTGCGCGCCGGTGTACGCCCGCAACGACCGGGCCGAGATCGCCGACCACTTCCGGGCGATCGCGGCCGGGAGCCCGGTGCCCGTCTACGCGTACGACATCCCCGTGCGCGTCGGGACGAAGCTGGACGCGGCGATGGTCGTCGCGCTCGGGAGCGAGGGCGTGCTGGCGGGGGTGAAGGACTCCTCCGGCGACGACGTCGGGTTCCGCCGGCTGGTCGCCGCCAACGCCGCCGCCGGGGCACCGCTGAGCGTCCTCACGGGCCACGAAGTCGTCGTGGACGGCATGCTCCTGCTCGGCGCCGACGGCGTGGTCCCCGGCCTCGGGAACGTCGACCCGGGCGCGTACGTGCGGATGTGGGACCTCGCGCAGGCCGGGGACTGGGAGCAGGTGCGCCCCGAGCAGGACCGGCTGGCGGCCCTGTTCGAGATCGTGTTCCAGGCGAGCGGGCGCTCGGGCGACGCCGCGGGCGTCGGTGCCTTCAAGGTGGCGATGCACGCGCTGGGTCTGCTCGATGCGCCGACCATGGCGCCACCGGTCGGTCCGTTCGACGCCGACACCGTCGCGCGGATCACGGGCATCGTGCGCGCCGCCGGGCTGCGGGAGGTCGCGCGCACGTGATCGTGGTGGGAGTCGATCTCGGTGGGACGAAGACCGCCGCGGGGGTGGTCGATGCGTCCGGACGCGCCGGCGAGCTGCTGAGCCGCCCGACGCCCGCGTCCGCCGGGCCAGACGCGGTGCTCGACGCCGTCGCCGCACTCGTGGGCGAGGTGCTGGAGCGGGCCGCTCGGGGGAGCGAAGGTGCTCGGCTGGGCGGCGTGGGGGTTGGCTCGGCGGGCGTCCTCGACGCCGTCTCCGGCTGCGTGCTCTCCGCGACCGACAGCATGCCCGGCTGGGCCGGCACGGACGTCGCGGGAGGGCTGCGGGAGCGGTTGGCCGACCGCGGGGTTCCGCCGCCGGCCCTGACGGTGCGCAACGACGTCGATGCCCACGCCCGTGGCGAGACGTGGGTCGGTGCGGGGGCCGGCGCGAGCAGCGCTGTCGTCGTCGCGGTCGGGACGGGCATCGGCGGCTCGATCGTCACCGATGGGCGCGTCTGGAGCGGGGCGCACTCGGTGGCCGGGGAGATCGGGCACGTCCCGGTGCCCGGTGCTGAGCACCTGCGGTGCGCGTGCGGCCGGATGGGCCACGTCGAGGCCATCGGTGCGGGTCCGGGCCTGCTGCGCCACTACCTGTCCCTCGGCGGCGACACGGGCACAGCTGACGCCCGCGCCGTCGTCGGCCGCGCCGCGAACGGCGACGCGCTGGCCCGCAGGGCGGTCGAGGAGTCCGCGAGCGCCGTCGGCCGGATGGTGGCGGGTCTCGTCACGACCCTCGACCCGGAGGTCGTGGTGGTCGCCGGCGGCCTCGCCGGCGCCGGCGAGCAGTGGTGGACCCCGATGGAACAGGCAGCTCGAGGCGAACTCATCGGGGTGCTGCGCGAGGTGCCGCTCCGGCCGGCCATGCTCGGCGCCGGCGCCGCTGTGGTCGGCGCCGCGCGGGACGTCTGGGAGGCAGTGTGACCACGGCGGCGAGTGTGCCGCCGGACGCCGTCGAGCGGCTCCGGGGCGGACTGATCGTCTCGTGCCAGGCGTATCCGGGCGAGCCGATGCGTGACCCGCGCACGACGGCGCAGGTCGCCCGCGCCGCCGTCGCCGGGGGCGCCGCCGGCGTGCGCGTGCAGGGGCTCGAGGACGTCGAGTCGACGAGCCACGCACTCGACGTCCCGGTGGTCGGGCTGTGGAAGCACGGCGACGCGGACGTGTTCATCACCCCGACGCTCGAGCACGCCGTCGGCATCGCCCGAGCGGGCGCGGACATCGTGGCTCTGGACGGGACCCGCCGACCCCGGCCCGACGGGCTGACGCTCGTGGAGACGATCCGCCGCCTGCGCGTGGAGGTTCCCGCCGTCCTCGTGATGGCCGACTGCGGATCGCTGGACGACGCGCTCGCCGCGCAGGTCGCGGGTGCCGACCTCGTGGGCACGACCCTCGCCGGTTACACGGGGGAGCGGGCGCGCACCACGGGGGCGGACCTCGAGCTGGTGGCGGAGCTCGTCGGAGCCTGCCGGGTGCCGGTCGTCGTCGAAGGCCGGGTGCACACGCCGGATGAGGCGGCGGCGGCCATGGCGCTCGGCGCGCACGCCGTGTGCGTCGGCACGGCGATCACCCATCCCACGACGATCACGTCGTGGTTCGCCCGAGCGGTGCAGGAGGCCCGGTCACACCCGGGCGAGGGAGCAGGGGAACGCGATGACGAGCACTGAGTGGACAGGGGCCGGAGTGGACGACGGCGCGCATGCGCGGGCGGCTGGTCCACGTACGCGCAGCGCGCAGACGGCCGCGCAGATCAAGGACCTCATCCTGGTCAACGGCCTGCGGCCCGGGGATGCGATGCCGACGGAGGCGGAGCTCGGCACGGCCCTCGGCGTGTCCCGCTCGAGCCTGCGTGAGGCGATGCGCACGCTCGCGACGCTCGGGATCGTCGAAGTGCGGCACGGGTACGGCACGTACGTCGGGGAGATGTCGCTCGACGCTCTCGTGGAGACGCTGGTGTTCCGTGGTGCGCTGCAACCGGGGGACGACCTGCGCGCCCTCCGCGAGATCATCGAGATCCGGCAGGCGCTGGACCTGGCGATGGCGGAGCGCGTGACCGGCGCCGTCGCGGGGACGCACGATCCCGGGCTCTGGGCGATGGTGCGTGAGATGGTCCGCCTGAGCGCTGACGGGTGCACCTTCACCGAGCAGGACCGCGCCTTTCACACGGACCTGCTCAGCCGCATCGACAACTCGATCATCGCGCCGCTGGTCGGGGCGTTCTGGGACGTGCACACCGCCGTCATGCCCCGGCTCGGGGTGTCCCTGCCCACCGATCTCGTGCAGACGGCCGGCGCGCACGAGGACATGCTTCGATCCGCCGAGTCGGGCGACGTGGGCGGCTATCGTGCGGCTGTGCTGCGCCACTACGAACCACTCGTCCGCTCGCTCGACCAGCACGTACCGGCGGCCGGGCGATGACCCCACCCGAGTCGGGCGGCGTCGTCGTCGGCGCGTACGCGTTGTTCGCCGGGCGCCCGCCGGAGGAGCTGCCCGCCGCCTACCGCGCGCTCGAGGGGCTGACGACGGCCGGTGCGCTGGAGATGCCGCTCGCCGAGGTGTGCGGTGAGACCCCGGGGTTCGACGTCGGCCCGGACGGTCTGCCGACCCTCGTGCCCGCCGGCTGGGGCGTCGTCGTCACGTGCATCCCCGCCGTGATGGGCCGGCTGGCCGCGGACCCGCGGTACGGCATCGCATCGACGGACGAGGACGGCCGCGCGGTCGCGGTGGCGGATGTGCGCCGGGCGCTCGACGTCGCCCGTCGCGCGGCTGAGCTCAGCGGACGGCAGCGCGTGCGCGCCGTCGAGATCCACAGCGCCCCGCGCGACGGCGGAGGGTCGGCGACGGCTCTCGCCGCCTCGCTCGCCGAGCTGTTGAGCGTGGACGGCGCGGGGGCACAGCTCGCGATCGAGCACTGCGACGCCGCCCGGCCCGGCCGGCGCCCCGAGAAGGGGTTCCTCGAGATCGAGGACGAGCTCGCGGCGATCGACGCCGTCGACGACCCGCGGGTGGGCCTCACGGTCAACTGGGGCAGGTCGGCGATCGAGGGGCGGTCAGCGTCGACGCCGGAGGAGCACGTCGCCCTCGCCGCGTCGCGTGGCCGGTTGGCGGGGTTGATGTTCTCCGGTGCGAGCGCCGTCGCCGGGGTGGGAGGCGGCGCCTGGGAGGACTGGCACGTCGCGCCGCGCGGCGCGGGACCGACGCCGGACGACTGGCGCGACAGCCTGCTCGACGCGGACCGGATGCGCCGGACCCTCGCCGCGTGCGCGGGCACCGCGCCGTCCTACGTGGGCATGAAGGTCACGGCGGGGCCGGCGAGCCGGAGCGTCGCGGAGCGCGTCGAGATCGCGCGGGCGGCGCTGGAGATGCTGCGCTCGGCAGTCCCGGAGCCCGCGCCCACGTCGTAGGGTCGGGACCATGGCCGAGTCGGTGCGCGTGGACGCGTGGCTGTGGGCCGTGCGCATCCTCAAGAGTCGCTCGGCGGCGTCGACGGCGTGCCGCGCCGGACACGTCCAGATCAACGGGGAGCGGGCGAAGCCGGCCAGCCCGGTGCGCGTCGGCGACTCGGTGCGGGTGCGCGGCGGCCACGCCGAGCGCGTGCTCGAGGTGCGCCGGCTCATCGTCAAGCGGGTCGGCGCACCGGTGGCGGTCGAGTGCTACGTCGACCACAGCCCACCGCCCCCGCCGCGGGAGATCCGCATCCAGGTGGCGATCCGTGACCCCGGGACGGGCAGGCCGACCAAGCGGGAGCGTCGTCAGCTCGACCGGCTCCGCGGGCACCCCTGAGGTTCGCGCACCTGCTAGGCGCTCTTCTTCGCCACCTCCGGGCGCTCCGCCCGGTGCGCGTCGCACCACCGGCAGGTGACCTCGTCACCGAAGCGCAGCGGGTCACCGCAGTCGACGCAGCGCTCGTCGGGCCAGACGTTCTCGTCGGCTCGCATCCTCGCTCCTCCTCTCCTCCTGCGCGGCCACGCAGTCAGGACGGGTCGCGGCCGTGGGCCCCTGCGCCGATCGTGGCACCGGACCCCGACATCGGCCCGGAACGGCCCCGGCGCGTACGACATCGGGCGCTGCGCGCCCGGCGGCGCCGTCGTACGCTGGTCGAGCAGGCACGGTTCGGCGACCGACGGCGACGACGCGACCGGTCGGCACGTGTCACGCCATGGGAGGAGTGACGATGAAGGCAGTCCTCGGTGACAAGGTGCGGATCGCGACGGCCCACCTGGACCAGACCGAGCGGGACGGGACAGTCGTGGAGGTCCACGGCGAGGACGGTCCGTACGTGGTCCGCTGGGACGACGACGGGCACACCTCGACCATCGTCCCCGGCCCGGACTGCCGCGTGGTCCCGCAGAGCGGCGATCACGCGACCTCGGCCTGACGCCGCCTCGCGCTCGCTGTCGATCCAGCGCACTCTCGTGCGTCAAGGGGACAGAGCACCGCAAAGGTGCTCCGGTCGCTCGACCGAGGGAACCAGCGAGGAGAGCCATGACCACCACGACACCGGCCACCACCTACGTCGTCCTGATCTACGGGGACGAGTCCGGCTGGACGAGCGCCACGCCGGAGCAGCGGGCGAAGGAGTACGGCCGCCACGAGGAGTTCGCCCGGCGAGCGGGCGAGGAGGGCCACGAGCTCACGAGCGGCGCCGAGCTGCGCGAGATCGCGACGGCGACGTTCGTCCGAGGCGGCACGGTCGGCGTGACGGCCGGGCCGTACGCCGAGCTGGCCGAGCAGCTCGGCGGCCTGTACGTCGTGCGCACGGCGGACGCCGACGGTCTCGCCAGGCTCGTGGCCGACTGCTTCCGCGAGGACCGCGGGCTGTTCGAGATCCGCCCGACGACGCCGAGCGAGGAGCAGGACCCCACGTCGTGACGCTCACGGTCCCCGTCGTGTCCGACGCGGGGACCGTGTCACCCCCGTGCGGCATGCTGCGTGCCGTGGACATCGGCGACGGCGCAGCACCCGACGCGACGGAGGCCGCGCTCGCGACGGCGATGCGCGAGGACTGGGCACGGCTGCTCGCGCTTCTGGTCGGTCAGTTCCGGCGGTTCGACGTCGCCGAGGACGCGCTCGCCGAGGCGTTCGTGGCGGCGGCGCGCACGTGGCCGCGCGACGGCGTTCCGGCGTCCCCGGCGGCCTGGTTGCGGACGGCGGCCCGCCGCCGGGCGCTCGACCAGCTCCGCGGGGAGGCGCTGGCGCGGCGCAAAGAGCCGCTCGTCGTCGTCGACGCGGAGCTGCGCGAACGCGCCGCGCGTGAGACGGACCCGGGCGGCCACATCCCCGACGAGCGCCTGCGCCTGGTGTTCTCCTGCGCCCACCCCGCGCTCCCACCGGAGGGCCGGGTCGCGCTGACGCTGCGGTTCGTGGCCGGACTCCCGGTCGACGAGATCGCTCGGCTCTTCCTGGTCCAGACGACGACGATGGCCGCCCGCATCACGCGCGCGAAGAAGAAGGTGGCGGCGGCGGGCATCCCGTTCGAGGTGCCGCCGCCCGAGCGCCTCGCGGAGCGGCTCGACGTCGTCGCGGCGGTGCTGTACCTCGCGTTCACCGCCGGGTACTCGCCCGGCACCGGCCCGCAGCTCGTCCGCTCGGACGTCGCGGGCGAGGCGATCCGCCTCGTGCGGATGCTCGACGAGCTGCTACCCGGCCGGCCCGTGATCCGCGCCCTGCTCGCGCTCATGCTCCTGCAGCACTCCCGCCGGGACGCCCGCGTCGGTCCGGACGGTGAGCTCGTGCTGCTGGACGACCAGGACCGGTCCCGCTGGCACCACGACGAGATCGACGAGGGGCTCGAGCTAGCGGCGTCGCTCCCGCCACAGAACGGGCAGGCGGAGGAGTACCGGCTGCAGGCGCTGGTCGCCGCCGAGCACGCCCGCGCTCACGCCGCAGAGGCGACCGACTGGAGCGCGATCCACGGCCACTATGCGCGGCTCGAGGCGCTGACCGGCTCACCCGTGGTGCGGCTGGCCCGCGCCGTCGCGCTCGCCGAGGCCGACGGCCCGGAGGCCGGGCTGGTGCTGCTGGACGGGCTCGACGCCGACCTGCCGCACCATCACCGGCTCGCCGCCACGCGAGCGGAGCTCCTCGCGCGCGCCGGCCGCCCCACCGAGGCGCTCGCCCAGTACGACGTGGCGATCGCGCAGTGCGGGAACGACGCCGAGCGCGCCCACCTGGAGGCGCGACGTGCCGAGGCGGCCGGCCGCGCGCGTTGAGGACGGCGCGGGTCCACCAGGAGACCCGTGCCGGAGGCGGACTGGGGTCGATCCGGGAGCCCCGCGCTCCCGGATCGACCCCACTCTGCGGGCCGGCGCTCGAGGGGAGTCAGCTCGTGCGGCCGATGACGACGTGCAGCACGGCCTCGCCGGGCTCGCTCGAGACGACGCCGTACCCGGCAGGCAGCGGGCCGTCGAAGATCCGCTCTCCGGCGCCGAGCAGGACGGGGGCGATCGCGACGTTGAGCTCGTCGAGCAGACGGGCGTCGAGGAACTGGCGGATCGTCGACGCTCCTCCGCCGAGTGCGACGTCGGCCCCGCCCGCGGCGTCGAACGCGAGCTCGAGCGCCGCCGCCGGACCGTCGGTGACGAAGTAGAACGTGGTGCCGCCGTCCATCTCGACCGGTTCGTGCGGGTGGTGCGTGAGCACGAAAGTCGGGTGGTGGTACGGCGGGTCCTCGCCCCACCAGCCGCGCCACATCTCCTCGCCCCACTCGCCGCGCACGGGCCCGTACATGTTGCGACCCATGATCGTGGCGCCGACGCCCTGGGTGCGCTGCGCCAGGTAGCGCGAGTCGACGGGGCCCGGTGAGTCGAAGACCCACTCGTGCAGGCTCTCCCCGTCGGCGCCGAGCGGATCCTCCTGCGTCTGGCCGGGTCCGGCCATGAACCCGTCCACGGACATGCTGATGTTGAACGCCTTCAGCTGCGGCATGTGCGCTCCCTCGTGTCGACGAACGTCGCCCCAGGGGTGACCACGGGGTGGTCCCGTAGGGGCGGTCGGTCTCGGCAGGGTACCTGCGGGGTACGACGGCGCCTGTTGCGTTCGCCCAGGGGTGACACGGGGATGGGTCCAGCGGGGTACGCGACCACCGCCTGGGGCGCAGCCGAGTACGACAGGAGGGGACGGCGTCGTCCGCCGACTCACGCCACAGAGGTAGCGCAACTGTCATCGCCGGCCGGACGCGCCGGCAGGGGCCTGGCGAGAACTCTGGGTGGCACGCCGATCCGCTCCGGATCGCCTGATCAAGGAGTTCTCAGATGGCTACTCAGCTGCAGTCCCCGCGTCCGGTTCCGGGGCACGTGTCCACGCCCGTGCGGCGCGCGATCGACTCGCTCACGCAGGTTCTGGCGCGGTACAGCGTGGATGCGCTCCGCGTGAGCCTCGGACTGGTGTTCCTCGCGTTCGGTGTCCTCAAGTTCTTCCCGGGCGCGAGCCCGGCCGAGGAGCTGGCGGTCGCCACGATCGACCGGCTCACGCTCGGCATCGTCAGCGGCGAGGCCGCTCTGCTGCTGACGGCGGTGACCGAGGTGGTCATCGGGGTCACGCTCGTCACGGGCAAGTTCCTCAAGGTCGGGCTCGTGGTGCTGGCGGGCGCGCTCGTGGGGATCATGTCGCCGCTGGTCCTGTTCACGGCCGAGCTGTTCCCGGGCGGGCTGCCGACTCTCGAGGCGCAGTACGTGTTCAAGGACATCGTGCTCGCGGCCGCGGGTCTCGTGGTCGCCGCGAAGGTCCTGGGCGCGCGCTTCGTGGCGCCGTCGGTCAGCGGTGCCCCGGCGTCGGGTCCTCGCTGAACGTCCACGTGATCATCAGCGCCGGCGGGTCCTCCACGGACCCGCCGGCGCCGACGTACGTGCGCTGCGCGGCGTCGTTGTCGGTGTCCGTGAGCACCCACATGCCGACGCACCCCTCGCGTCGGGCGACGTCGGCGAGCCGCTCCACGAGGGCGTGCCCGATGCCCTGGCGACGGGCACGCTCGGCGACGCCCAGCTCGTAGAGGAACATCTCCGTCCCCTTGTCGGGATGCGTCATGGTGACGCCGGAGACGAAGCCCACCGGTGCGCCGTCGTCGCCCGTCGCGAGCACGAGATGGTGGCCGGGGCTCGTGAGGAACCGCCGGCTCCACTCCGGTGTGGGGTCGGCGTCGAAGACGTCGGCGCCGGCGCAGGCGAGGAGCAGATGCTCGTCGTCCGGCCCCAGCTCCCGCAGGCGGAAGTCCATCCGGCATGGTCCCATCACGTGGCGGCGAGAGCCACAGCGCCTGCCGGGGACCGACGGCGTAGCCTCCCGGCTATGAGGTCCGTGGCCAACGGGGTGTTCTACGCGATGATCCCGGTGAACGTCCTGATGATCGCGTGGGTGTGGATCGGCCGGATGCTGTTCGGGTCCGGCGGCTGGTTCCTCCTGATCCTGCTCGTGTCGGTGGTCCCGATCTTGGCGGCGGTGCTGGCCGCGACGACCGTGCTCGCGTTCACGCAGCGCCGCGACGCCGTCGTCGGTCGGATCACCGGGCAGCAGACGCTCGCCCAGCTGCTGACCTGGGTCGGCCTGCTCGGCTTCGGCTTCTTCCTCGTCGACTTCGGCGACACGACGGACAGCGAGTCCTCGGCGTTCACCCAGCTGGTCGGACGCCAGTTCATCGACCTGTCCTGGACGCTCACGATCGTGACGGGCGCGCTCGCTGCGGCGGCCTGGATCTGGCTGCTGATCGTGCTGATCCTGGGGAACGTCACGGCCGCAGGGGAGCGCCGAGCCGCGGCGGCGACGGCGTACGGCGCGGCCTCGTGGCCGGGTCACGGCGCGACGGCGCCCGGCTACGGTGGCGCGACGGCGCCCGGCTACGGCGGGCCGGCGACGTCCGGCTACGGCGTCCCGCCGGTCGGCGCCGACGCCGGGCCGCCCGTGTCCGGGTACGGCCTCCCGCAGGCGCCGCCACCACCGTCGGCCCGACCCGATGCGCCGAGCGCGCCTCCGGGGAGTCCGCCGCAGCGGTGAGTCACGATGGGGGCATGAGCCGTGCCGCCCGGACCATCCGCGTCGCGGCGGGACTCGTCCGGGACGCGCGGGGCGCCGTCCTCCTCGTGCGCAAGGCGGGCACGACGGCGTTCATGCAGCCGGGCGGGAAGATCGAGCCGGGGGAGGCGCCGGCCGAGGCGCTCGCCCGCGAGATCGCGGAGGAGCTCGGGGTCGACGTCGTCGTGCGCCGGCACCTCGGCACGTTCCGGGCGCCGGCGGCGAACGAGCCGGACCACGTCGTCGACGCCGAGGTCTTCGACGTCCCGCTCGACGACGACGACGCCGCTCGCGTCGCACCCGCGCGGGAGATCGCGGAGACCGCATGGGTGCGGCCCGACGACGGCGACCACCTCCGGCGCCTGACGCTCGCGCCGCTCACGGAGCATCACGTCCTCCCGCTGGTCGGCCTCCGACCCCCGGTCGACCGTGCGGTCGTTCCTCCCGAGGTTGGTGGATGAGGGAGTAACCGCACGGCCGTGCCGAGGGCCGGGGGCCGGGTCCGGCATCGGGCACGGGTCGGGGCCGAGGTCCGGGCCCTAGTCCGAGGTCCGCGAGCCGGCGCGCCGCGGTTGCCCTCCGGCTATGCACGCGTATAGCATGCTGGTCGTGCGTACAGTCGCCTCGGCGTCAGGCTCGTCGCAGGTCCGCCCCGAGGACCTGACGGCCAGGGCACGCATCCGCGATGCGGCGATCGAGTGCTTCGCGCGCGATGGGTTCGACGCCTCCGTGCGCACGCTCGCCGATCGCGCCGGCGTCTCGGCCGGGCTCATCACGCACCACTTCGGGTCGAAGGCGAAGCTCCGGGCGGAGTGCGACACGGAGGTCCTGCGGAGGTACCGGCTCGTCAAGCAGGACGCCGTCGAGCGTCCCACCCCGCACCTGCTCGAGGCGCTCGCCGACCCGGGCCCGGACGCCGCCCTGCTCGTGTACATCCTGCGGGCCGTGCACGCGGGCGGCCCGGCTGCGCGAGCGTTCCTCACGCACCTCATGGACGACGCCCGCGACGCGATGGCCGACGGCGTGGCGCGTGGTCTGGTGCGTCCGTCGCGTGACGAGGAGGCGCGCCTGCGCTACCTGACGTACCAGACGGTGGGCGCGATGCTCGTGGACTTCATGCTCGACGGCGGCAGCGATCCGGGCGTGTTCGTCGCCCGGATGCGCCAACGGTCGAGCGACCTCCTGCTCCCGATGCTCGAGGTCGGCACCGAGGGCTACCTGGCCAGTCGCGAGTACCTCGACAGCTACCTGGAGAACGTCTGGGAAGGCCGGCACGGGACGGACGGTGGAGCGCGCACGCACGCTCCGCCGTCGTCCGCCGATCCCGAACCCACCAGCGCCTGACGAGCGCCACCACTCGCCGCGGCGCCCCTCACCACGCTCCAAGGGAGACAAGCATGTCCACGCGCGAGACGGCCATCGAGATCACCGGACTCACGAAGAGCTTTGGGCACGTGCGTGCCCTCCAGGGCCTCGACCTGCAGGTACCGGCAGGTCAGGTCACGGGCTTCCTCGGCCCGAACGGCGCCGGGAAGTCCACCACCATCAGGATCCTCCTCGGGATGCTGCGCGCCGACGCCGGCCGCGTGACGGTGCTCGGGAAGGATGCGTGGGCCGACGCGGTCGAGCTCCACCGACGCGTCGCGTACGTGCCGGGCGACGTCAACCTCTGGCCGAACCTGACCGGCGGTCAGGCCATCGACATCCTGCGGCGGCTCAGCGGGCCGCTCGACCCCCGCCGCAAGGCCGAGATGCTCGCCCGCTTCGAGCTCGACCCGACCAAGAAGGCGCGCACGTACTCGAAGGGGAACCGGCAGAAGGTCGCGCTGGTCGCGGCGCTCGCGTCCGACGCCGAGCTCCTCGTCCTCGACGAGCCCACGTCGGGCCTCGACCCCCTCATGGAGGCGGCCTTCACGGCGTCGATCCAGGAGGTCAAGGCCGCCGGGCGGTCGGTGCTGCTCTCGAGCCACATCTTCGCCGAGGTGGAGAAGCTCGCCGACCGCGTGACGATCATCCGGAACGGCGTCGCCGTCGAGTCCGGCACGCTCGCCGAGCTGCGCCACCTCACACGCTCGCAGGTCACGGTGGCGATCGATGACGGCGCCGAGCGGCTCGCCGCGCTCCCGGGCGTGCACGACCTGCGCTCGACGGACGGGCACGTGACGTTCGCCGTCGACGACGCCGAGCTGCCGGCCCTCCTCGCCGAGCTGGCGCGCCTGCGGCCGAGGTCGATCGTCGCGGCGCCGCCGTCTCTCGAGGAGCTGTTCCTGTCGCACTACGGCGACGAGCTCGCGGCCCTGAGCGGAGCCGCACGATGACCTCCGCGACGCTGACCCGGGGCGGTCTCCCGGTGCGGCGCGCGTTCCGCCCCGCCGCGCGCGGCGCTGCCGGCACCGGCGCGATGATCCGCCTCGTGCTCCGGCGCAACCGGGTCCGGCTCGCGGCCTGGTTCGTCGTGATCGTCGGGCTCGTGGCCTACGTCGGCAGCTACTACACGACCGTCTTCGACTCGCAGCAGGCGCTCGACGACTTCGCCGCACTGAGCGACACGCCGTCGATCCGGGCCCTGACCGGCCTCGCCGCGGCGGCTGCCACGCTCGGCGGCGCCGTCTGGACGAAGATCTGGATGACGTGCGCCGTCGCTCTCGCGCTGGGCGTCGCGTTCCTCGTGACGCGGAACGGGCGCGCCGAGGAGGAGCTCGGCCGCACCGAGCTGCTGCGCTCTCGAGCGCTCGGGATCCACGCGCAGTCGTTCGCCACGTACCTCGTGCTGGCCGTCGTGTGCCTGGCGAGCGGGGCGGGCGTCGCGCTCGTGTCGATGGCGAACGGGCTGGATCCGGACGGCGCGGGTGTCGTCGGGTCCGTGGTGTTCGGCGCCTCCGTGGCAGGTGTCGGGCTCGTGGCCATCGGGGTCGCGGCCGTCGCCGGCCAGCTCGCGTCGACCGCCCGCGGGGCGAACATGCTCGCCTCGGTCGTGATCGGCGGGTTCTACGTGCTGCGGATGATGGGTGACCTGGGCGACGGCACGCTGACGTGGCTCTCGCCGATCGGCTGGGGCGAGAAGATGGAGCCCTGGAGCGCCAACAGCTGGTGGCCGTTCGCGCTGCTGGTCGGCTTCGCCGCGGTGCTGCTCGCGGTCGCGACCCGCCTGGAGGCGCGCCGCGACCTCGCGAGCGGGCTGCTTCCCGACCGCCCCGGACCCTCAGACGCCGCGGCGCAGCTCGCGTCCCCGCTCGGCCTCGCGCTGCGCCTGCAGCGTGGCGCGATCCTCGCGTGGACGCTCACCGTCGTGCTCGCATCCCTGCTGTTCGGCTCCGTCGTCGAGGCGATGACGGATCTCGTGGACGACGCCGGCGGCGACGTCGACGTCCTCATCGGCGGTTCCGGGGTCGAGGCCCTCGTCTCGCTGCTCGTCATGCTGGTGGCCCTCATCGTGGCCGTGTTCGCGCTGCAGTCCACGATGACGCTGCGCGCCGACGAGGCGACAGGGATCCTCGAGCCGCAGCTCGCGGGCGCCCTCTCGCGGACGCGGTGGGCCCTGGAGCGGTTGCTGGTGCCCGCCGTCGGGAGCGCCGTTCTGCTGCTGCTGGGCGGCGCGGCGATGGGGGCCGGATACGGGTCGCTCGTCGGCGACAGCGGGCAGACCTGGGTCCTGGCGGGTGCGGCGCTCGCGTACTGGCCGGCCGTGATGCTGCTGGTGGGCATCGCCGTGGCGCTGTTCGGGTGGCTACCGCGCGTCGCGATCCCGGTGACGTGGTCGCTTCTGGGCCTCATGTGGCTGCTGGTCCTCGTCGGCGACGCGCTGAACCTGCCCGACTGGGTGCTCGACGGCATGCCGTTCTCCGCGACGCCGTACCAGCCGCTCGAGTCCATGGACGCCGCGCCGCTCGTGGTGCTGGCGGCGCTCGCCGCCGCCGGGGTTGCGCTCGGGCTCGCCCGCTTCGCGAGGCGCGACCTGCGGACGGGCTGAGCGAGCCCGAGCGCGCCGGAATCCCCTGGACTCGGGCGACGCGCGGGAGCGACCCTGAGCCGCATGACGACGTACGTATGGCGCGGAGCGGTCGACGACCGCGCGCTGGGCGAGCTGCACGCGGAGGCGTTCGAGCACGCCTACGTCGACATCGGATGGTCGGCGCAGCTCAAGGGCCACAGCCTCGGCTGGGTGACGGCGCACGACGACGGTCACGACGACCCGGTCGGGTTCGTCAACGTGGCCTGGGACGGCGGCGTGCACGCGTTCGTGCTCGACACGATGGTCGCTCGGGCGGTTCGGGGCCGGGGGATCGGGCGAGGGCTGGTGGCGCGGGCGGCGTCGGGAGCCCGGCACGCGCACTGCGAGTGGCTGCACGTCGACTACGAACCGGAGCTCGAGCCCTTCTACGCGGCGTGCGGCTTCGAGCCCACGCCCGCCGGGCTCGTCCGGTTGCGCTGAGCCGGTCCGCTCAGCGCGTGCCGACCCGCTGCGCGTACGTGCGCAGCGCCCGCAGGAAGTCCAGGCGGCGGAACCCGGGCCAGTACACGTCGCAGAACACGAGCTCCGCGCCCGCGCTGCGCCACGGGAAGAAACCGGAGAGCCGCCGCTCGCCGCTCGTGCGGATGACCAGGTCGATGTCGGAGCCGCCCGGGATCCGCGCGTCGAGGTCGTCGGCGTCGAACGCGCGCGCGAGGTCGGTCAGCGTCGCGCCGGGCCGTCCGGCGTCGTCGGCAGCATCCGCGAGATGGGCCCGGACGGCGGCGGCGATCTCCTCGTGCGGGTCGTACCCGATCGCGAGCGTGAGGGAGCGGGGCCGCCCCGCCGTCGCGTCGATCGCCTCCTTGAGCGCGTGAGCGGTGCGGTCGGGAAGGAGATCGAGCGAGCCGGCGACGGCGAGCGACCACTCGGCGTCGTCCCGGCGCTGCCGGGCGATCGTGGTCTCGAGCAGCGTCATGAGGTGCGCGACCTCGTCCGGGCCGCGCTTGGCGATGTTCGCCGCCGACAGCACGTAGACGCTCGCGCGGTCGATGCCCGCTCGGGCGCACCAGCCGAGGACGACGCTCAGGTGCTCAGCGCCGGCCCGGTGGCCGACGCGCGGGTCGAGCGAGCCGGCGAGGCGCGCCCACCGTCGGTTGCCGTCCATGACCAGCCCGACGTGCCGCGGGACCGGCGCCCCGGCGAGGGCACGCTCGAGCCGGCGCTCGGCGAGGCCCTCGGCAGCGCGCCGCGCGAACGCGGCACCAGGCAGCGCAGGTCCGTTCACCGGCCCATCGTCGCACCCGGCGTTCGCAGGCTGCCTGGCTCGTGCCGAGCTCGTACGCCGGCGGCGAGATCGAGCTCCCGGAGGTGCGAGCTCGCCGCCCAGGTACGAGCTCGCGGCCTCACGTGCGGGGAAGGAGCACGCGCCCGCGATGCGCGGCGACCTGAAAGCGGTGGACCGTCGTGCGGACGGCGCCTTACGGTCGCCGTCGTGAACACGGACCGTGAGGCGGACGACGAGGCGTTCCTGGGGGGAGTCGCGGACCGACTGGCCGCGCTGCCCGGCGTCCGCGCCGTCACGCTCGGCGGGTCACGTGCGGAGGGTACGCACGCTCCCGAGAGCGACTGGGACCTCGCCGTCCACTACCGCGGGTCGTTCGACCCGCAGGACCTCCGCGACGTCGGCTGGCGCGGCGAGGTGTCCGAGCTCGGCGGCTGGGGCGGCGGGATCTTCAACGGCGGGGCGTGGCTCGAGATCGACGACCGCCGGGTCGACGTCCACTACCGCGACCTCGCCGTCACCGAGCGGGTGCTCGCCGACGCGCGCGACGGACGCTTCGCCGTCGAGCCCTTGATGTTCCACCTCGCCGGCATCCCCACGTACCTCCTGCTCGCGGAGCTGGCGCAGGCTCAGGTGCTGCGCGAGCGCGAACCGCTCCCGCGGCCCGAGTACCCGGAGGCGCTGCGCCGGGAGGCGCCGCGAGAGTGGTGGGGACGCGCGGAGGTGACATTCGGCTATGCGCTCGACGGGCACGCGCGGCGCGGCAGGGTGACCCAGGCGGTGGGCCTCGCTGCGGTGGCGACGGCGCAGGCCGCGCACGCCGTCGTCGCGGCGCGGGGCGTCTGGGTCACGAACGACAAGCAGCTGCTGGCGCGTGCCGGTCTCGAGGGCGTCGACGAGCTGCTCGGCGCACCGGGACGGACGCCCGAGGAGCTCGCGGCGACCGTTACCCGCTGCCGGGAGCTCTGCGGGGAGCGGGCCGCCGTCCGGTGACCTGACGGCGGCCCGCCCACGCAGCCGCCGTCAGGCCTCGACGGCGGTGAGCAGGTTCCCGTCGACGTCGCGGAACTGGAACATCGGCGGCACACCCTCCCAGCGGAGCACGTCGTCGACGTCGACGCCCGCCGCCGCGAACCGGGCGTGGTCCGCGGCGGCGTCGGCCGTCGTGAACCGGATGCCCGTGTCGCCGCCCGCCGGCTGTTCCCGGGTCGCGGGGACGAGCGCGACCGACGTCTCGGCGCCGGCCGGAGCCACCTCGATCCACCGGTTGCCGGGCGCGAACTCGGCGTCGAGACGGACCTCGAGGCCGAGCACGTCGCTGTAGAACGCGAGCGCCCGGTCCTGGTCGTCCACGGCGATCGCGACCGTGCGGACGTGCGTGAGGCCGCCGCCCGAACCCGTGCTCCCGGCCGTCGCCGGCTGCGTGCTGTCAGTCATCGGTCTCACCCTTCTCGAGGTACGTCTTGAGCGCGGCGACGGCAGAGCGCCAGTACGCCTTCTGCGTCTCGGCGGCGCCGGCGTCGGCGAGCCGCTCGTGCTGGACGGCGATCGTGGCCTTGTCCGGACCCTTGGCGGTGAACCCGACCAGGACGCGGCTCCCGTCGTGGCCCCAGTCGTAGCGGGCGGACCTCGGCGCCGACGCCGTGCGGCGGCTGAGCGGCACGCCAGGCAGCCACCGATCACGGACGGCCACGTCGTCGAACGCGGCGAAGAGCCGTTCGACGCCGACGCCGACGGTCTTCGCGGCGCTCACCGAGAAGCCGTCGGCGTGCTCGCCCGGCGCCCGCATCCCGCGGGCGCGCTCGTAGCTGACGGTGATGGTCTGTGCCCACCAGCCGGACACGTCGAGCTCGCCCGTGAGGTAGCGGGCGATCTCGGTGTGCGTGTGGGCGGTGCCACCCCACGCGTCGAGCTCGGCGAACCAGTGGTCCCAGCCGTGGCCGGTGGCGGCGACCAGCGGTTCCTCGGCGGTCAGCACGAGTGCGCCGTCGGCGTCACCCGCTGGGCCGCCGGGGGAGCCCGGCGGGCCGGCCCCAGGGCCGTCGGCGCCCGCGTCGTCGCCGTCCGGCACGAGGTTGCGGCGTGCGGACGTGTAGCTCTCGCCGGTCTTGGCCATGCGCTCGCGAACGCGGCGCTTGAAGGTCTTCTGCGTGGTCATGCGTCATGCTCCTCCGCCGGCGGACGACACCGCGGACCCACGCTCCCGGCGCCCCGCCGAAGGGGCTGACGAACCACGCCCGATGACTCGAGGTCACCTTTACCCCCGCGGAGCCGGTGGCGTGAGCACCGGGATGGAGGTCAGGCGCTGGACGGCGCCCGGCTCCAGGGTGCTCCGGACCCGGTCGGGTGTCAACAGGTCGGGTGCCACCAGGTCAGGGCAGGGGCCGGGGCGGCGTCGGCCCGACGTAGCGCGCGGACGGCCGGATGATCTTCGGGTCGGCGGCCTGCTCGAGCACGTGGGCCGACCACCCGATCGTGCGCGCCGTCGCGAACGTGGCCGTGAACGCCTCGCGCGGGATGCCGCACGCCTCGAGCAGCACCGACGCGTAGAACTCGACGTTCGTGTGCAGCGCGCGGCCCGGCTTCAGCTCCTCGAGGGCGGCGAGGACCTCGCGCTCGACGGCGACCGCCAGCTCCGCGCGCGGCGCACCGAGGTCCAGCACCACCTCGCGGAGCATCGCGGAGCGCGGGTCCTCCGTCCGGTACACCGGGTGCCCGAACCCCATGACCCGCCGTCCGGCCGAGATCTGGTCGCGTGCCCACTCCCGGGCCCTCCGCGCATGAGCAATCTCGTCGAGCGCGTCCAGCACGCGGCTCGGCGCCCCGCCGTGCAGCGGCCCGGAGAGCGAGCCGAGCGCGCCGACGAGGCACGCCGCGGGATCGGCGCCGGTCGAGGCGATCACCCGGGCGGTGAACGTCGAGGCGTTGAAGCCGTGATCGACGGTCGCCACGAGGTAGGTGGACAGCGCCGTGACGTGCCGCGCGTCCGGCTCGGCCCCGGTGACGCGCCACAGGTAGTCGGCCACGAAGCCGGCGCCGTCGTCCGGCGTCACGACGGCGAGGCCGCGCTGCCGGCGGGAGAGCTCGGCGAGCAGCACGGGAGTCAGCGCGCCCAGCGTGAGGACGGCGTCGCGGCGCTCGGCCGGGTCGGAGTCGTACAGCGGACGCAGCCCGAGCTCGGCGCCCACCACGCTCAGTGCCGCGCGGAGCCCGGCCAGGGGGTCGCCGCCCCGGGCCGCCTCGGCCAGCCCGGGCAGGAGGCGCGCGATCTGCGGGGGCAGCTGCCGCCGTCGCCGGACGTCCGCGGAGAAGGCGGCGAGCTCGGCAGCCGTCGGCAGCTCGCCGTCGACGAGCAGGTGCCAGACCTCCTCCACGCTCGTGCGGCTCGCGAGCTCGACGGCGGAGTAGCCGCGGTAGTGGAAGTAGCCCTCGAGCCCCCGGACGTCGCCGATGGCTGTCGGGGCGACGACGACGCCGGCCAGGCCGGGCGGCGCGTCGATGGTGGTGGTGTCGAGCCGATCGCGTGCGACGGTGCTCACGGGTCTCTCCTTCGCGTCAGTGCCCGGTCTCGGGTCCGCCTGCCACTGTCCGCCGGGCTACTAGACTCGTCAACGTTGATCCCGTCAACGTGCGAGGTGAGGCGTGACACAGGTCGATCCGGCGCTCCCTCTGCTGACCAGCGGCGAGGCGGCCGCCCGGCTCGGGGTTCGCGTCGAGACGCTCTACGCGTACGTCTCGCGAGGCCGCGTGCGGCGCACCCGGACACCGGAGGGGTCGTTCTTCGACCCGCTCGAGATCGAGCGGGTGGCGGCGTCGCGCCGTCGCCCTCCGCCGCCGTCCGAGGGCGGCACGCTCGCGGGGACGCCGCTCATGGTGCTCGAGACGGACGTCGCCGCCGTCGTCGACGGCGAGCTGCTCGTTCGCGGTGTCCCGCTCGCCGAGCTGGTGGCCAGCCGGTTCGACGACGTCGCGGCGTGGCTGTGGTCCGATCCCGGGGTGTCGCTCGCGGAGGACGACGACGGCGCCGCGGCCGCCGCACGCGTCGGTGCGGCGATGCCGGTGTCGGCTCGGCTCGTGCAGCGCCTGCAGGCGGCGGTGCCGGCCGTCGCCGCCACGGACCCGACGCGCGGCGACCTCGATCCCGGCGCCGTCGCCCGGCGCGCGGGAGTGCTGCTCGGGGCGCTCCCGGCCGCGCTGCCGCGGATCGGCGAGCATCCGACAGAGATCCTCTCGCGGAGGCGCAGACTTCCTCTCGCGGACGCGCAGAGATCCTCTCGGGAAGGGTTCGCGGCGCGGCTCTGGCCGCGGCTCACCGCCCGGCCGCCCGAGCCCGGGGGCGTCCTGGCGCTCGAGACGGCGCTCGTGGCACTGGTGGACCACGACCTCGCCGCGTCGACGCTCGCCGCGCGGGCGGCGGCGTCGGCCCGCGCGGACGTCGACGGCGTCGTCCTGGCCGGGCTCGGCGCCCTCGACTCCGCGCTGCACGGCCGGGCGAGCTCGCCGGCGCACGACCTCCTCGCGCGGACGCTGGCCACGGGGGACGTCGCGGGCGCCGTCGCCGCGTCCGTGCGCGGCGTCGGCCGCGTGCCCGGCTTCGGACACCGGCTCTACCGCGGGGCCGACCCGCGGGCCGTCGTGCTGCTCGACGCGCTCCGGGCGTGGGCCGGCGCCGCCGCCGGGGACGGCGACGGCGCGAGACAGGACGACGACGCCGCCCGGGTCGGCGACGTCGTCCGGGCGTACGACGCCGTGACCGCGGCGGTCCAGCGGCGCGCCGGGCTGGCCCCGAACGTCGACCTCGCGCTCGGAGCGCTGACCCTCGCGATCGGCGCGGACCCGGAGGCGGGAGAGGTCGTCTTCGCGCTGGGGCGGACCGTCGGGTGGGTGGCACACGCGCTGGACGAGTACACGCGACCGCCGCTGCGCCTGCGCCCGACCGGACGCTACGTCGGACCGATGGCGGGCGCCGTCAGCCACCGGGCAGAGCTCAGCCGGCGAGCAGAGTGACGATCCGCGCGCAGCGCACCGGATCCTCGGTGAGCCCGTGCGCGAGGCCCCACAGCCAGTAGTCGACGGTGCGGAACAGCACCCACGCGTGGGCCCGCTCCGGCTCGAGGTCGGCGACCTCGACGACGGTCCGCACGTGCCGCGGGACGTCGTCGTCGGCCATCTCGTCGAGACGGGTCCAGAGAATCCGGGCGAGGTCGTACTCGACGTCGCCGCGCAGCAGCACGGGGTCGACGGCGAGCCACGGCTCCCGCGTGCCGGCGAGCACCTGCTCGTGGTGCAGGTCGCCGTCGACGGCGACGTCGGCGGCGGGAGTCGTCAGCCCCGCGCCCGCGTCGCGCGCCGCGTCGAGCGCGCGGCGCTCGAACGGTTGGCCGAGGCGTTCCCAGTCGGCCGTGAGCTCCGGCAGCCGGTCGCGGACGACGTCGCCGGTGGAGCGCGCCGACGCCGGCGCCGGGACCGCGAGCCGGCGCATGAGACGCGCGAGGTGCCTGACGGCGTCGTCGAGCGGGAGGCTCGCGAGGCTCCGGGTGGCGTCGAGGCGTTCCAGCAGCGTGACGCCGGCGTCGACGTCGGCGTCCTCGAGCTGGACGGTCCCGCGCCCCGCCCAGAACCGCAGCGCCGCGACCTCGGCGGCCACGCCGTCGCCCGGCGGCGTCAGGCGCAGCGCGAACGGCTCTCCCGCACGCCGGACCGGGACCACGAGGGCGTTCGAGCCGTGCGACGGCCGCCCGTCGATCTCGAGGTCCCAGCGGCGGGCTGCCGCCTCGACGAGCGAGGGGAGCGCGTCGAGCCAGGCGGCGCCGTCGGCGTCGTGCCACCAGCGCGGCGACGCGCGGAACGACGTGGGGACCTCCACGGGGCTCATCCCTCAGCCCGCCCGCTCGTCGTTCCGGCGAGCTCCGGCGTCCCGAAACGGGCGAGCAGGTGCCAGACCCGCTTGAGGTCCTGGAGGTCGTACTCGCCCGTGCGGACGGCGTGGCCGAGCACCCGCGGGTCGAGCGTCGTGCCGTCGCCGAACCGCCGCACGACCTCGATGCCGAGCTCGACGAACTCCGGGCCGCGGTAGTCCGGGTGCGCCCGCAGGGCGTCGAGGCCGAGCCGGAAGCCGGCGTGCCAGGCGACGTCCGGGCAGGCACGGTGCGCCTCGACCTCCACCTCGGTACCGCGATAGGCGGGGTCGAGCACGATCGCCTCGACGTCCTCGGGCAGGCGCACCGGCCCGTGCACCTGGGCCTCGACGTAGTCGTCGAGCGCATCGTGGACGGCGCCGAGGGCGAGCGCGACGACGTGGCTCCCGCGGGCGCGGACCCCGACGTCGGTCGGCTCCTGGACGCTGTCCGGGAAGCAGAACGTGGTGCGGTCGAGCACCTCCGGGCGCAGCCGGAGGAACGCGGAACCGAAGCGCGGAGCGGCGCCGACGCTGCGCCGTCGGACGTCGAGCGCGCCGTACTTCGGCCGATCGCCCGGTGCCGCGCCGTCGTAAGCGCCAGCGAACATGCGCTGCTCCCAGCGCCACCGGTCGCCGCCCGGGTGGGCCGTCAGCCCGCCGTTGCTCGTGCCGGTCTCGAACTGGTTCCGGTAGAGGCGGCGGCGGGCGAGATCGTCGAGCAGGCCGCCGCGGTCGGGGTGGAAGTGCAGCGTGACCCGCAGCGCCGGGTCGATCGGGTCGCCGACGGCGTGGCTCGCCACGTGGGCGAGCGCCCGCCGCTGCGTGTCGGTCAGGTCGGACGACATCGGCCCATTCTCGCGGGCTCAGCCCGGCACGCGTACCTCGGCCCGGGTCTCGGGTGCGTCGGGGGCATCTGCCCCGAGCGGCCGACGGCGCGCGCGGAGCACCATGGTCGTGGCGGCGACGAGGGCGAGCGCCGCCGGCACCACGAGCGCGACGCGGAACGCGGCGAGCTGGACGGCCGCCGACCCCTGGCCGGCGAGCGTCACGGTGAACGCGAGCGTCGCCGTCGAGATCCCGATCGCGGCGCCGAGCTGGAAGGACGTGTTGAGCAGCCCGCTCGCCACCCCCTGCTCCCGTTCGGCGACGCCGTCGGTCGCGGCGATCGCGAGCGGACCGTAGGCGAGGGCGAACGCGACGCCGACGAGCAGCATCGACGGGACCATGAGCGCGTACACCCAGTCGAGCCGGGCGAACGCGAAGAGCGCGACGGCGGCGAACGCCGCGAGCCCGCCACCCACGATGACCCGAGCCACGCCGAAGCGTTCGACGAGGCGGGGTGTCAGCGTGGGGGCGAGGACGGCGTCGATCGCCATGAGCAGCATGGCGAGGCCGGTCTGCAGCGGGGTCCAGCCTCGCATCTCCTGCAGGTACAGGGTGAGCAGGAACTGGAAGCCGTAGAACGCCCCGGCGAACGCGAGCGCCGTGATGTTGGCGCGGACGAGGACGCCGCAGCGCAGCAGCCCGAGCCGCACGAGCGGGTCCGGCGATCGGCGCTGCAGCAGCACGAAGACGACGAGCAGCGCGAGGCCACCGGCGAGCGCGCCGAGCGTCGGGACGGGCTCGTCGCCCAGGTGCTCGAGGCGGACGATCCCGAACGCCAGCAGGACCATGGCGCCGGTGGCGGTGAGCGCACCACCGGCGTCGAGACGGCCCCGGCCCCGGTCGGGTGCGTCGCGGCGGATCACGGCGACCGCGAGCACGAGCAGGACGACCGACAGGACGACCGGGGCGAAGAACACCCAGCGCCAGTGGATCGCGCTGAGGAGGCCGCCGACGACGAGGCCGAGCGAGAAGCCGGCCGCCCCCGCCGCCCCGTAGATGATGAGCGCACGGTTGCGTCGCGGTCCCTCGGGGAACTGCGTGGTGATGAGCGAGAGGCCTGCCGGCGTCAGGAAGCCGGCGGCGATCCCGGTGACGAGGCGGGCGACGAGCAGCATCCAACCCTCGGTGGCGAGGCCGCCCAGCCCGGAGAACACGAGGAAGACCACGAGCCACAGCACGAACATCCGACGGCGCCCGTAGAGGTCCGCCGCCCGCCCGCCGAGCAGCATGAAGCCGCCGTAGCCCACGACGTAGGCCGTGAGGACGCCCCCCAGCTCGCTCGTCGCGAGGCCCAGGTCCGTCCGGATCGACGGGAGGGCGACGGTGAGCATGGCGACGTCGCTGCCCTCGAGGAAGATCGCGCCGCACAGCACGAGGAGCGCTGCCCAGTCGCGGCCGCTCAGGTGGCCAGGGCTCAGGGCGGGTGTGGTCATCGGTGGTCCTCTCGGTTACCTCTTGTTACCGACCACATCGTCAGTCACCATGGGGAACCATGGAAGACGGCACTTCTCGGTCCCTCGGTTCCCTCGCGGTCACTACCCCGGCTGCGTCCCTGTGCGACGACGACGAGGTCTGGCAGTGGGACGTGCGCGAGGGGTGCGAGGTCCGCCAGATCCTCGACCGCGTCGCCGACAAGTGGTCGCTGCTCGCGATCGCGCTCCTCGACCGCCGCACCCTGCGGTTCATGGAGCTCAAGCGGGAGATCGACGGCATCAGCCAGCGGATGCTCACGCGCACGCTGCGCCGGCTCGAGCGGGACGGGCTCGTGGAGCGCACGGTCTTCCCGACGGTGCCGCCGCGCGTCGACTACGCGCTCACGCCGATGGGGCGGTCGCTGCACGCGACGATCACGGCGCTCGTGGGCTGGACCGAGGAGCACCAGATGCAGATCGCGGCGGCGCGCGCGGCCTATGACGAGCGCGAGCGCGTGGCCCACGATGGCGCGTGACGTCCTGGCCGAGGTCGAGGCGCGGCTGTGGCCGCTCGTCGACCGGGTGATGGCGGCGCGCCACCTGCCGGGGATGGCGGTCGGGGTCGTGGCCGACGGCGCCGTGGTCGCCGCACGCGGGTTCGGTGTCGCGGATCTCGGCGGCGGAGGTCCCGTGACGGAGCACTCGCTGTTCCACGTCGCCTCGGTGTCGAAGCCGTTCGTGGCGATGGCGGCGCTCCGTCTGGTGGACGCCGGGGTGCTGGACCTGGACGCGCCCGTGTCGCGCTACCTGCCGTACGTCCGCGTGGGCGGCGCTCACGCCGACGTCATCACGACGCGCCATCTCCTGACGCACACCGTCGGGATCCCCGACGTCGAGGACTACCGCTGGCACGAACCCGAGGTCGACGACGGCGCCCTCGAGCGTTTCGTCCGCACGCTCGCCGACGTCGACGCGCTCCACCCGCCAGGGGAGAGGTTCGAGTACTGCAACGCGGGTTACGAGGTCGCGGGCGCGGTCGTCGCGAAGGTCAGCGGCCGGACGTTCGAACGGTGCCTCGCGGAGGAGGTGCTCGCACCGCTGGGCATGCCGACCAGCACGTTCCTCGCCCGGAGCGTGCCTCCCGAGCTCGCGACGGGACCGCACCTGGGCGCCCCGCCGCATCGGATCCCCGGGACCTACCCCTACCACCGCGGGCACGCGCCGAGCTCGACCCTGCACTCCAGCGCCGTCGAGCTGTGCCAGGCGGCGATCGCGCTCCTCAACGAGGCCCCCGACGCCACGACCGGCGCTCCCTTCCTCTCCGCAGCGAGCCGTGAGGCGATGTGGAGGCCGCAGCTGGCGACGGGCTGGTCCGACAGGGCGGGCTCCATGGCGACCGGCTGGTTCGTCGGCACGTACCGCGGACACCGAGTCGTGAGCCACGAGGGCGAGGACCCGGGATTCAACGCGTACTGGGCGCTCCTGCCCGACGTGCGGGGCGCCGTCGTCGTCCTCGCCAACGCGAACACGGCTCCCGTCCTCGGGCTCGGGGACGCGGCGCTCGACGTCGTCCTCGGTGTGGAGCAGGAGGTCGATCCCGCGGTCCTGAGGATCCCGATCACGGTGCCGGTGGGGTCGGCGATCGCCGACGGCGGCGTCGACGCCGGCATCGAGGCGTATCGCCGTCACGCCGACGACGACGGCTACGACGCGTCACCCGACGCGTTCATGGAGTCGGTGTGGGGCGCCGTCGAGATGTACGAGACCGAGGCGGTGCGGCCCATGCTCGACGTCTGGCGCGCCGTGCAGCCGGAAGATGCGCAGATGTGGGCGGCGCTCGGGTGGGCGGATCTCCAGGACGGGAACCTCGTGGATGCGCGGCAGCACCTCACGCGCTCCCTCGAGCTGGATCCGGACGACGACGAGGCCCGGGCGTTCCTGCGCCGGCTCGAGCGGATGTGACGACGCCGGTGCGGCGCCCGGAGCCGTCGAGCGTACGGTGACGGCGTGACCGAGACGATCGACACGGACACGCTGCGCGCGGGCCTGCGTGCGGACTGCGCGAGCTGCGTCGGCCTGTGCTGCGTGGGGCTGGCGCTCACGCGCTCCGCGGACTTCCCGGTCGACAAGCCGGCCGGGACGCCGTGCCTCAACCTCGCCGCCGACGACACGTGCCGCATCCACGACCGCCTGCGAGGAGAGGGGTGGCGCGGGTGCACCGTCTACGACTGCCTCGGTGCGGGTCAGCAGGTCACGCAGGTGAGCTTCGGCGGGGCGAGCTGGCGCGACGACGACGGCGTCGGCCGCGCGATGTTCGCCGCCCTGCCGCGGATGCGGGAGCTGCACGAGCTCCTCTGGTACCTCGCCGACGCGCTCGACCGCCCGGATGCCGCCTCGCTGCGCGCGGAGCTGGCACGCGCGGTGGCCGAGACCCGCGCCGTGACCATGCTCGACGGCGAGGCGCTGCTCGCGTACGACGTCGCCCCGCACGCGGCGCGGGTGCGTGCGCTGCTGGGGCGCGCGAGCGAGCTCGTGCGGGCGACCGCGGGCGAGCCGTCGCGGGCCCGGGTCCGGGCGGAGCGACGCGGGCGGGACCTGCTGGGCGCGCAGCTGGCGGGCGCGCGGCTCGCCGGTGCGCTGCTGCGCGGCACTCTGCTCGTGGCGGCCGACCTGCGCGGCGCCGACCTGCGGCTCGCCGATCTCGCGGGCGCCGACCTGCGGGACACCGACCTGCGCGGCGCCGACCTGAGCGGGACGTTGTACCTCACCCAGCCGCAGCTCGACGCGGCGCACGGCGACGCGTCGACCCGGCTGCCGAGCACGGTGCAGCGTCCGGGGCACTGGACCTGACGCCGGCCCTCGCTGCGTTCAGCCCGCCGCGGCCCGCCGAAGGGCGTCGAGGCTGCGCCCGACGTCGTCGTCGGTGGTCGACCAGTTGCACACGGAGATCCGCAGCACCGCGCGGTCGCGCCAGCGTGATCCGGACATCCAAGCGGTGCCGTCGTCGAGCACGCGACGCACGACCTCGCGCGTGCGCTCGTCCGAGCCGAACGACGCGCAGACCTGCGTGAAGACGACGTCGTTGAGGACCTCGGCGCCGTCGATCGCGGCGACGCCTTCCGCGAAGGCCTGGGCGTGGTCCGCCATGCGCTCGACGAGCTCGGCGACGCCGCGTCGTCCCAGGGATCGCAGGACTGCCCAGACCGGCACGGCCCGCGAGCGCCGCGACAGCTCGGGCACCGTGTCGAACGGGTCCCCGGCGGCGTCCTGGATGAGGTAGTCGCCGTGCATGCTCATCGCCGTCGTGAGCGCACTGCGGTCACGCACGATCGCCAGCCCGCAGTCGTACGGCACGTTGAGGGTCTTGTGGGCGTCGGTGGCCCAGGAGTCGGCGTCGGCGAGGCCGCGGGTGAGGTGCCGCAGCCGCGGCGAGGCGGCGGCGAAGAGGCCGAACGCGCCGTCCACGTGCACCCAGGCGCCGCGCTCGTGGGCGAGCGAGGCGGCGTCGTCGAACGGGTCGAACGCGCCGGAGTGGACGTTCCCGGCCTGCAGCGCGACGATCGCCGGGCCGTCGGCGGGGCCGTCGCCGAGCGCGGCTGCCAGCGCGTCCGGGCGGATGCGCCCCTGGTCGTCCACGGCGACCGCGTGCGGGGTGCCGAGGCCGAGGTAGCGCAGGACCAGGTCGATGCTGTCGTGCCTCTCGGCACCGACGAGCACACGGATCCGGGGCGCGCCTGTGAGGCCGCGCGTCACCTGGTCCCAGCCGTGCCGGCGCAGGACGGCGTCGCGTGCGGCGGCGAGACACGTGAAGTTGGCCATCGTGGCACCCGTCGCGAGGCCCACGGCCGCGTCTCCCGGGAGGCCGAGGAGGTCGAGGAGCCACGCCGTCGCCACCTGTTCTGCCGCGGCGGCGGCTGGCGTGACGGCGTTCAGGGCGGCGTTCTGGTCCCACGCGCTGACCAGCCAGTCCGCGGCGAGCGCCGCCGGGTGAGTGCCGCCGATGACCATGCCGTAGAAGCGGCCCGAGGGCATCGCCGTGAGACCTGGGTCGCTGGCCGCGGCGAGGAGGTCGACGACGTCGGCCGGGTCGGTGGGACCGTCCGGGAGATCGCGGCCGAGAGCCGTGGCGACCTCGTCCGTCGTCGCCCGCGGCGGAACGCGACGGGACCCGAGCGACGCGAGCCAGTCCACGGCGTGATCGTGGGCCCGCGACAGCGCCCTCTCGCGTGCGTCCATGCCGGTCACTCCTTCGTGCCGTGCGGGTCCCCCGACCGAGGGTCCGGACCCACCCGTCACGGTAGACCGCGGGGCGGCGACGGTCGCGGGATGGACGTGTTCGCCGTGAGCGTGCACCGGAATTGAGTCGGGTCGGCTCACGTTGGGCCGGATAGCTGCGATCGGCTGGACGACCGCACACGACCGACGAGGAGCATCACCATGACCACTCTTCCCACCAGGACCGTCTGGACGCGCCGCGACCCGTTCACGGAGTTCGACGGTCTCATCGCCCGCAGCTTCGGACCCGGCGCGCTGCGCCCCTCGGGGAGCCCGGCCGGCTACCGGCCGGCCGCGGAGACGTACCGGGAGGGCGCGGACGCCGTCGTGCGTCTCGAGCTCCCGGGTGTCGACGCCGAGCAGGACGTGACCGTCGAGGTCACCAACGGGCGCCTCGTGGTGCGCGGCGAGCGTCGCGACGTGCGCGGCGCCGAGGGGCGCACCGTGCGTGAGTTCCGCTACGGGACGTTCGAGCGCTCGTTCCGCCTCCCGGCGAGCGTCAGCGCCGACGACGTCTCGGCGTCGTACGACGCGGGCGTGCTCTCGGTGCGGGTCGCCGGCGCCTACGCGGGCACGGAGCCGCGGCAGATCGCCGTCACGACCGGGGCGACCGGTGCGCCGGTCGTCGACGCCGTCGAGGCCGAGCCTGCCGGCGCCGCTGAGGCGGGGAGCGCTGACGCCGTCGAGGCCGAGGAGTCCACGCAGGGCTGAGCCGCTGCGTCGGAGACGGCGCCGCATCGCACGGACGGCGGGTTCGCTTCGGCGGGCCCGCCGTTCGCGCGTTCTCAGGCGGGCGCCACGTCGCCCGCTCGATGGGCGTGGTCGAGCGCGACGGCGTCCCGAGCGAAGGAGGCCAGCAGCAGGCCCGAGGCGAGGGCCGCGACGATCGACGCCACGGGCCGCGGGACGGCCGGGACGAGGACGACGGCGAGCGCCACCGCCTGCAGTGCCGCGATGGTGCGGCGGTCGGGATCGGGCCGGAGCGCGTGCCGCCAGGCGGGGCGCAGCAGGCCGACCGCGAGGAACGCGGGGTAGGCGAGGCCGATCACGAGCGCCCAGGAGCCGACGACCGTGGCCGCCGCCACGGACAGCACGATGAGCAGGACGGCGTCGGCGTCGACGTCCAGCCGCCCGCCCGCGGCAGACGCGGTGCCGGTGCGCCGCGCGACCACGCCGTCGACGGCGTCGAGGGCGAGCGCCGGGGCCGCGATGCCGAGCAAGACCCACGTGCGGACGTCGGTGGCGCCGGCCGAGCTGCCGGTCGGGCCGTCGTCGCCGGCGCCAGCGCTGGCGGGAGCGATGACGACGAGACCGATGACGACGAGAGCGGCGCACGCCGCGGCGCCGACCGCGCGAGCGAGCGTGACGCCGTCGGCCGGGCCCACCGTCGGCGGCCGGCGCGCCAGGAGGGTCGACGCCGGGACGGCCGCAGCCATGACAGCGAGAACGACGGCCGTCGTGCGCACGTGCGCTGCGGCGTCGTCGGCGGTCAGCACGACGACGGCGAGTGCGGCAGCGAGCCCGAGCGCCAGCGTTCCCGCGGCCGCGACGCGGGCGGGGCTCACGGCTCGGGCTGGTCCTCGTCGCGCAGGCGGGGCTCGGTGCGACGAGAGGGGACGATGCCGGACTTGTCGGCGTAGAAGGCGCGGATGACGTCCATGTCGGCGCGGACGTCGCCGGTGAGCACGATCGTCGGGCCGAGGCCGCTGGTCATCGTGGTGCGATCCACGTAGCCCAGTGTGACGGGCAGGCCGGTCTCGCGGGCGATGCGGTAGAAGCCGGACTTCCAGTAGGTGCCGGCGCCGCGGGTGCCCTCGGGTGTGACGACCAGCGAGAACGTCTCGCCCGCGTGGACCCGGGCGACGACGTCGCGCACCACGCGGCTCGGGTCGCCGCGGTCGACGGGGATGCCCCCCAGGGCGCGCATCACGGGTCCCGCCGGGCCGCGAAAGAGCGAGCTCTTGCCGAGCCAGCGGACGTGGATGCCCGCCTCCCAGGCGATCGCGAGCATGAGCACGAAGTCCCAGTTGGACGTGTGCGGGACGCCGAGCAGGATGCTCGGGCCGGTCGGCGGGCCCTCGGTGCGGAGGCGCCAGCGACTCACGGCCCAGAAGGCGCGGGCGATCGCGCGGCGGATTCTCACCTCCTGATCGTAGGTGGTGGTTGGGGCTCGGGGTTTCGGGGTTCTTCGTTCGGTTTCCGGGGTTTGTTGTCGCGGGGTGTTCTCAGGGTGGGCTTCAGGCGCTGGGGATGTACGGGGCGGGGCTGGTCGGATATCGAGGACGACGACGGCGCGGGGTCGCTCATCGGATTTCGGCGAGCTTCGTGTTCTGCTGGTGTTCTCCGGGCTCTCATTGATGGGCGAGTGGGAGGCGTGGCCTGCCCGTTGGCTCTGTGATCTGGCCGGCCCGGGCCGGGCCGTCCGTCTGGCCCGCCCCAGCTCTACTGGCCGTGCCGTGCCCACCCCCACCTCTGCCTGCCTCGTCGGCACTTTGACGAGTTGTCCCCAGAACAACTTCACGAGCGTGTCTGAGAAATCCTGTGGATTCTTGTCCAGAATGCAAGAAGAGGCGTCATCAGACTTGCGAACGGGTGTTCGAGCGGTGAGAATGACGTATGGCCGAGATCGACGACCCCCGAGGCGCCGCGCGGGAACGCGTGGTGCCGGATGCGGGTGCCGGCGGGGGCCTGCAGGCAACGCTCGGAAGGGCGCAGTCGTCCGTCGCGTGCGCGGCAGAACTGATCGCATCGTCCGGTGGTGGCTTGGCGGCTGCGCTCGCTGCTGCGGCTGCCGTCGAGGACCTCGCCCGCGCACTCGGGCACGTGCAGCTCGTGGCGGCGCACGCCGTTGCCGAGGCGCACGAGCGTGAGGTCGAGGGCGGGGCGAGCTTTGCGCTCGGCGTGGAGGACGGTCCGCTCACGTTCGGAGCGGACGCCCGGCTCGGCGCCGGAACGGGAGCCGAGGCGTCACAGAGCGTCACGAGTGCTCACCGCCGCGACTGCACTGACACGGGCGCCACCGGGCGCGCGACGAGCGTGCCGGACCTCGCGTGCGGGTGGTCGGAGCCCGGCACGAGAGGTCGTTCGCGACGGCGTCGCCCGGCGTATCGGTCGGCGGCCGACGCCCTGCGAGTCGGCCTGCGGCTCTCAGGTGCAGAAGCGCGCCGTCGGGTGGCTGCCGCCGCGGATCTGCTCCCACGCGTCACCATCACTGGCGCTGAGCTGCCGGTGCGGTTCCCTGGCGTCGCTGGACTCGTCGCCGAGGGCAGCGGCGACCCCGACGCCGTCCGGCACATCCTGCGCGGCATGCGCCAGGTCGACCGGGCGATCCGGGCCGCAGCTCGCGGCACCGGCACCGCGGCCGTGTCCGAGCAAAGCCCCGCGAGCACGAACGCCGACGACACGGCAGACCGGGATCCGGATCCGGATGCGGAGATCGCCGAGGTCGAGGCGATCCTCACCGATGCTGCACGGCAGCTCGATGCCGACGACGTCCACCGCCTCGTCGATCGCTGCGTCCACCTGGTCGACCAGGACGGTCCCGCGCCGTCGGAGGCCGAGCTGTCAGCACGCCAAGGCGTCTTCTTCGACGGACGCCGGCACGGACTCACGCAGATCCGCATCCTCACCGACGACGTCGGCCGGGAGCTCCTCGAGACCGTCTTCGCCACGGGCACGAACCCGCGCGGCGGGGCGCTGCCAGGCACCGGCGTCGCACAGGCCGACGACGGCGGGTCGGCTGCAGGTTCGGCCGGTGCGGCATCCAAGGTGCCCGACGGTGCCAGGTCATCGTCCAGTTCGGTCGGGGCTGATTCCGAGGCGCTCGACGGCGTGGGGTCAGCTGCGGGGTCGGCAGCCCTGGGCGACGTCGTGGCCGGAGGTAGCGGCGACGCCGACGGGTCAGCGGGAGCCGCCGACTCCGCGGCCGCGGCCGTGGCGGCGAACGAGCCGAGTGGTAAGTCGGCGCGAACGGTGGCGATCGCGACGGAGCGGCCCGAGCCGGACCGCCGTCCCGTCGCCCGACGGCGCCTCGATGCACTCTTCGCCGCGTGCGGTGCCGCGCTCCGGTCGGCGGACCTCCCCGAGACGGGCGGGCTCCCCACCCAGGTCATGGTCACCGTCGATCTCGACGTGCTCCGGTCCGGACTCGGGTCGGCTCAGCTGCCGTACACCGGCCCGGTTCCGGTGCACGCGGTGCGCCGCCTCGCATGCGACGCCGGAATCACGCCGATCGTGCTCAGTTCGAGCGGCGCCGTCCTCGACGTCGGCCGTACGAAGCGGCTGTTCCGCACCCACGTGCGCAAGGCACTGATCGCCAGGGACGGCGGCTGCGCGTTCCCCGGCTGTCACATCCCCGCCACCTGGTGCGAAGGGCATCACGTCGTCCCGTGGTGGAACGACGGCGCGACGAGCCTCGACAACGCCGTCCTGCTCTGTCCGTACCACCACCACCTCGTCCACGAGGGCCACTGGAGCATCGTCATGCGCTCCGGCCTGCCGTGGTTCCGGCGGCCCGACGCCGGAACGGGCCGCGGATCCGGGCGCGGCGGGCCGCTGCGCAACGCCTACCACCGGCCTCCGCTGCCACCGCGGCGCCAGTAGGCCGCCAGAAGGTCGCCGCGGGTCAGTCGCAGCGTCGGACGCGGCCCGTCATTCGAGCCCTGCGAGGATCCCGCCGGCTCGGCCAGGCGCTCGGCGAGAAGCTCGTCCACGTGCGCCGCCTCGTCCAGAAGGAGTCGCGCGACGACGGCGAACGCTCGCTCGAGCTCGGGACGCTCGATCGAGCGCGGCATCGTGTCGGCGACGGCGGCGCGCAGCTCGGCGGGCAGATCGTCCGCCCCGCGGGCCTGGACGAACGGCAAATCAAGCCGCGCGCAGGCGAGCGACACGACCTGGTCGCGGACGCCGTCGAGCATGTACGCCGCCTGAATCACCCGTCCGCGGGCGATGCTCGCGCGGGCGTGCAACGCGTAGAGCCAGCCCGTTCCGACGAGGGACTCCGGGTCCGCCGGGCGCGGGTCGACCGGCGGCCCGGCCGTGCCGAAGAGCAGGCGCCAGCTCGGCCCCTTCGCGCCGAAGTCGCCGTCCGCCCAGAACGCGATGTCCACCTGCAGGGAGCTGCGCAGGAGGAACACCCGGAACAGGGTGGCGCCCGCCCAGACATCGAGATGATGAACGGCGTCGTGGTCGGCGTACATCCGAGCGGTCCACGCGGCGGCGACCTCCATCGGATCGGCGGCGCCGTCGATCCGCAGGGCGAGGTCGATGTCGGACCAGGCGTCCTCGGCGTCCCGCGCCGCCGAACCCGTGAGCGCGGCAGCCGTCACCAGGGGATCGGCCCGCGCCGCCTCGACCAGCGACTCCCGCACCCTCACCCGCTCGGCGACAGTGAACATCGCGCGAGCCTACGACCTCGCCGACCGGACGCAGGGCGTGGGGCTCGACGCCGTATGCCCGGCGCCGGCACCCCGCCCGTCCACGCGAGCGAACCCGTGAGGCGATGGCACCTCAGCCGCGGTAGACGGGCAGCTCCGGCGTCCAGGTCAGCGGGACGAACGGCTCGAGCTCGGGAACCACGCCGTCGGGCCACGTCCCGACGCCGACGTACGGGACGCCGTCGAGCACGAGGTCCACCCGATACGTGAACGGCCCGTCCCCGATGAGCGTCGCCCGTCGGCCCTCGTCCGGCGACGCCGTCAGGTAGAGCGCGCCCGCGCCGATACATCCGTCGCCCAGGGCCGCGAGGTCGATCACCACCGCCTCGCCGACAGCACTCGTCACGGTCATCGTCGCGACGGTCTCGGCGGGCGTGAAGGCGAGGTCGCGCACCGACACCTCGACGCCGTAGCTGTCGAGCGCGCCGTCGTGGTCGGCGAGGACGGCGGCGACGCCCGTCGCGGCGTCCGGCATCGTCCCGTCGACGGGGGTCGTCCAGTCGAAGGAGACGACGACGTCGCCCTCGCCGTCCTTCCTCCCGAACAGGTCAACGGTCCACGCTCCGGCCGGACCGGCCGGCTCCAGGCGGAACGTGGTCGGGCTCGTGGCCTCCGCCTCCGTGGTGACGGCGCGCGGGCAGTCCGCGTCCCGGTCGTCCGTGAACGTCGCCTCGAACTCCCACCCAGCGCGCTCGAACGAGAACTCCACCGACCCGGGACTACCGACGTCGTACGGGTCCTCCGGCCGCATGCCGTCCGCGCACCCACCCTCGAGACAGAACGTCCAGGGCCTGAGCGGCACCTCGCCGTCGGCGAGGGTGAGCACCACGGGCGGCACCTCCGGGAAGCCGGCCGGCTCCTCGGCCGCCTCCTCCTCAGCGGCCGACGGCGCCTCCTCGCCCCGGACGATGGGCGCACCCGGGGAGTCAGAACCGTCGGGCGCTACCCCGCACGCGCCGAGCGCCATCGCGCCACCGACGAGGACCAGCGTCACCGCACCGAGACGTCTCACACCGTGTCTCTGTCGCCGAGGGGGCTCTTGCCCACACTCAGGCGCCGCCGTCGTCCTTCGGAACGACCGAAGAGCCACCGGGAGCGACAGCGACCCGGCCCCGACGACGTCGGACGACCCAGGTGACGAGAGCAGCCGGCACCCCGATCACCAGGAGCCACGGGAGCAGCGCGCCCGTCACCGCGAGCACCACACCCACGAACGACACCAGGGCACGCCACCCGTTCGCGATGCCCCCGGTGAAGCCGCTCGGCTCGATGGTCGGCTCGGACTCCGCGACGAACGTGACGTCCAGCGTCGACATCGCCACCTGGTCGGCCAGGTAGTCCCGCTCCGACTGCAGCGACTCCAGCTCCGCCTGCCGCTCGCTGAGCGCCGACTCGGCCGCCAGCAGGTCCGACGAGTCCTCGGCACCGGCCATGATCTCGAGCAGCCTGTCCGTGGACGTCTCGAGCGCGGCGATGCGCGCGTCCAGGTCCTGTGCCGCTTCGGTGACGTCGGTGCTCTCCTGGTTGAGGTCGCGCACCTCACCGAGGTCGTCGAGCGAGTCGATGACCGTGGTCAGGTCGTCGGAGGGGACCCGGACCGTCACGCTCGCCGACGGCGAGACCGCCGCGACGTCGTCGCCGGCCTGTTCGCTCCGGCGCTCCACCCGACCGCCGGCGCCCTCCGCCGTGTCGGCGAGCTCGTCCGCCGCCGCCGCCGGGTCCTCGACCAGCACGGACGCCATCGCCGTGGTGATGACCTGCCGCACCTCGCCGTCGGTGTCCTGCGCCGGCGCCTCGCGATCCGCTGCGGCTTCCTCGGCCCCGGCCCCTTCGTTCGCGCCCATGTCGCCGCCGCCGTCGGCGCCCTCGATGCCGTCGTCGCCCGAGCTGCCGCCACCACCGCTGCACCCCACCAGCAGGATCGCCCCGAGGAAGATCGCGACCACCGCGCCGCCGACGCCTCGCACCACCCTGTGCCCCTGAGTCATGCCGGAACGGTAGGGGGCGCGCTCGCGCGGCGGGTCGGTCGTTGCCGAGTTGACACCGAATCGAGGCGCGAGCGTGACCGCGGTCCGGGTGGTGGTGCCGTCCTCGGAACCCTGAGCGCGTCTCATGCCGGGTCTATGTGCCGGACGGGGGGTATCCCGACACGTCGTGCATCCCCGACGGCGTCGGTGCTAGCCGGCAGGGCCTCCGTCCCCGGAGCCGGCGGCGATGAGGTCGAGGTCGCGCACGGCGTACCGGTGGTGGTTCCACTCCTCGTCGAAGATGACCCGGAGGCAGTCGAGCACCGTCATGGTGTCGGCGTTGGGAGCGTCGTCCCACATCGCCGACCCGCACACGCGGGCGAGCTCCTCCGGGGTGACCCGGGCGAGGAACTCGCGCACCATCGCCACGCGCCCCGCCCGCGCCTCGAGCACCTCGTCGAACGAGACGGGCGCATCCTTCGCCACGAGCCCGAACTCCTCCTCATGGCCCTGGGCCTCCCAGAACAGCACCCCCAGCCGGTTGAACGGCGACTCGTCCTTGAGGATCGCGTACCGGAGCCAGCCGTCGATGGACAGCACCAGGTGGCGGAGCGTCTGCGCGAACGAGAACTCGCCGTCGACGGACCTCTCCGGCGTCCCGGGCGGCATCGCTCCGACCCGCTCGAGCGTCGTCTCCCACATCGCCTCGAGCGCCGCCCACCCGGATCGGAGCTCCTCCGGCGTCGTCGCCGAGAACACGGCACGCTCCGGGTGGCGCCGGTCGAGCTCCGCCATGACGAGCGGCGCGACCTCGACACCCCAGACCGTGAGGCCACCGATCATCCCGTCGATGTCCGCCCCCGCGAGGAACGAGCCACGCACCCTGATCCCGGCGAGATTCGCGTCGCGGAACACCGCGCCGTGGAGATCCGCGCGGAAGAACTCCGCATCCACCAGGTCGTCGTCGGCGGTGAAGCGCACCATGGCTGGACGCTACGCGTGGGTACCGACAACGCGCAGTCCGGGCCACCGCACCGCCGCCCACCGCCCCCAGCTCTCGTACCCCTCGGGCGGCGGCGGCACCGCCCCGCCGTCGAGCTCCGCCCCGTCCGGCTCCTCGAACACAGCGCGGCCGGCGTCGAGCTCCGCGTCGGTCAGCAGCTCCTGCGACGGGTCGCTCCGCACCCGCGCGCCGACCCGCTCGCGCTGCTCCGCGGCGCCCACCGGGCGGTACTCGACGACGCACGGGCTCCCGCACTGCTGGGCGATCCAGCGCAGGGCGCTGCGCTCGTCGCGTCCCCACAGCCCGAAGTCCACGACGACGTTCGTCCCCGCCGTCAGCGCCGGCACCGCGAGGTCCAGCAGGAAGCCCTCGAGGGTGTCGCGCAGGTCGCCGATCTGCAGCGTGCCGAGCAGCGCCATCGCCCACTCGTCCGGGGTCAGCCTCAGGGCGGCGTGCTCGCGTTCGAGCGCCCGCGCCCGGGTCGTCTTCCCCGCGCCCGGCAAGCCCACCATCAGCCACATCACGACGGCGATCCTAAGATGGCCCGATGACCACCGGCGCCCTCGAGTCCCTGACCGCGGGCACCCTCGTGCCGTTCGGCGGAGACCGCTTCACCGTCGTCGACGACGCCCTCGCCGCGGCGTTCGCCCCCGGCGACGCCCTCCACGTCGATCCCGCCACGGGCCAGCTCCTGCACGTCCCGGGCGAGGTGCGGCGCGTCGTCACGGAGCAGGTCGACGCCGCCGTCGCCGCGTTCGAGACGGTGCGCGCCGCCCCCCGCTCCCGGCTGCGGACCTTCTTCACGGCGTTCGCCGACGCCCTCGCCGACGACGCCGTCTGGTCCGGCATCGAGGCCGCCAACGCGGCCGACGTCGAGCGCGCCCACGACGCCGGCCGCAGCACCACCCGCCTCGCCGTCACCCCCCGCATGCGCGAGGACATGGTCGCCGGGCTGCGCGAGTGGGACGCGATCCTCGGGGGCGGCGGCGCCGGCGCAGACGACGCCGGTATCGCGGCATCCGGGGACGACGACGGCGGTGCGCCGCTCGGCGGCGACGTGCAGCTCGTGCGCCACGACGGCTGGGAGGTCGAGGTCGTGCCGGCGCCGCTCGGCGTCGTCGCGTTCGTGTTCGAGGGGCGGCCGAACGTCTTCGCCGACGCCGCGGGTGTGCTCGCCACCGGGAACACCGCCGTCCTGCGCATCGGCGGCGACGCTCTCGGCACCGCCGAGGCGATCCGCGACGGCGCTCTGCGTCCCGCGCTCGCGGCGGCCGGGCTGCCCGAGGGCGCCGTCAGCCTCCTCCCCGTGCGTGACCGCTCCGCCGGTTGGGCCCTCTTCTCCGACGCCCGGCTCGCCCTCGCCGTCGCGCGTGGGTCCGGTCCGGCCGTGACCCAGCTGAGCGGAGTCGCACGCTCCGCCGGCGTGCCGGTCAGCGCGCACGGCACGGGCGGCGCCTGGCTCGTGGCCGACGCCACGGCTGACGTCGAGCGGTTCGCCGGCGCCGTCCGGCACTCCCTGGATCGCAAGGTGTGCAACACGCTCAACGTGGCGGCCGTCGTCGCCGAGCGGGCGGCCGAGCTCGTGCCCGTGCTGCTCGCCGCCGCCGACGAGGCCGCTGCCGCACGTTCCGGCACGGCCCGCGTGCACGTCGTCGCGGGCAGCGAGCGCTGGCTCCCCGCGGGCGAGCTCGACCGCCGCATCGAGGTGCACCGCGCCGACGGCGTGCACACCGAGCCCCGCGCGAGCCTGCTGCCCGAGGCGGAGCTCGGCACCGAGTGGGAGTGGGAGGACACGCCGGAGCTGACGCTCGTCGTCGTCGACGACGTGGCCGACGCCGTCGCCCTCTTCAACCGCCACAGCCCGCACTTCGTCGCGTCGCTCATCAGCTCCGACGCCGCCGCCCACGCGGACTTCCGGGACGCCGTCGACGCCCCGTTCGTCGGCGACGGCTTCACGCGCTGGGTGGACGGGCAGTACGCCCTCGCGCAGCCGGAGCTGGGGCTCTCGAACTGGGAGCACGGGCGGCTCCTCGCGCGCGCCGGGATCCTCACGGGCGCCGACCTCACGACCCGCCGCGTCTTCGCCCACCACGACTCCGCGCACCAGCACCGCTGAGGTCGGTCTTGACGCGCGGCCGCTTCACGCCGTGCGCAGGACCTCGCGCGCGAACCTGGTGGACGCCTCCCGCAGGTGCGCGGTCCGCCGCTCGACCATCTCCACGCGGACGGCCTCCACGTTCGAACCCGCCTCGGCGCTCGTCGGCGGTCGGCGCACGTTCTGCGAGCACCGGAACTCGGTGCAGATGAGCGTGCCGATCGTGTCGCCGCGTCGTCCCGCGGCTCCGCCCCGGCGCGCGACGTACAGCGTGACGTCGTCGGTCACCACGATGTCCTCGCACCAGGCACACACGGCGCGGCGGCGGACGCGCCCGGCGCCTGGGTCGGCGGCGCGGAGCCGGACCCCGACCGGTGCGCCGTCGAGCTCGAGCACGACGTAGGCGACGAGCGCCGCCTTGCGGTCGCGCCACCCGAGGTAGTCGAGGCGGTCCCAGCGCAGCGCGCCGAGGTCGGGGAGGACGGCGTTGGCGACCTCGCGGCGTGAGGCGTTCACGAAGGAGTCGCGGATCTGCTTCTCGGTCAGGGGGTTCATGTCAGGACTTCTCTCCGGGTCGTCGGACCAGGTGCCCGACGGCGGCGCGGCAGCATGCCGCGAGCGCGCGGGTCACGTGGGGGATCGGGGATCCCGCGACGCAGGGCCTCCGCCGGCGGTCGGGGAGGCCGCGACCGCCGCGTCCGCACGCCGGATCCACCCGAGGGCGCCATCGGCGCGGGTGGAGCGAGGTCGTGCGGGTGTCAGCGGTGCGCGTCGCGGGGACGCGGCGAGCCTGAGCAGGCCCGAGGGGCCACCCCGCAGCCCGCGGTGACGCTCCGCATGCGTTCGCTCCTCGTCCGACACTGCCGCGGGCGTCCTGATCCGCGCGGCGACCATCGATGGTACAGCCGCCGGCTCCGACCCGGATCCGCCCGCGTGCGTGGACGGGCTGTGGGGATCGGGCGCAGATCCGCCGACGACGTGCGTCCCGCGGCTCTGGAGCGTCGTCTCGCCTGGTGGAGTGCCCACGTGGGCGATCCAGGAGAGACCAGTGCGGCGCTGCCGGGACCGGGTCGGCGGCGGGCGGCGCTCGTGCTGGCGGGCGCCGTCGTCGTCGGCCTCGCGATCCAGCTCGTCCGAGACCTGCCGGGGAGCGATGTCGCCGGCACCCTCGCCTACGGCGTCGCGGCCGTCGGCCTCGCGGGGGTGCTGTGGCCGCGCCGCGGTGCCCTGCTGCCGGGCGTGGTCGGCACCGGCGCCGCGACCGCCGTCGAGCTCGCCCAGCTCACGGGGATCCCGGCCGCGCTCGCGGCACACGTGCCCGCCGTGTCGCTCCTCCTCGGGCGGAGCTTCGACCCCGTCGACGTGATCACGCTCGTCGCCGGCGGCGCCGTCGCGACGGTGGCGCTGGCGAGCCGGTCACACGCCCACCTGCCCGGCTCCGGCCCCAACGCGAGATCCGAGGCCTGAAAACGATTGCTGGCCGCCTGCGCAGGCCCTACGGTCACGACGTGCGCGTGCTGCCCGACGAGGAGCTGCCGTCGCCCGGTGACCGGGGCGGCGTCGCGTACCTGTTCTGGCTGGCGCGCCGTCAGTGGCCGACCATGCTCTGCGGCGTCGCGTTCGACCTCGTGTGGCTGCTCGGCCTGGCGGTCACGCCGTGGGCCGTGGGGCGTGCGATCGACGACGGCATCCTCGGCGGCGACTACGACGCCCTCCTGCGCTGGGCCGGTCTGCTGCTGGTGGTCGCGCTCGTGCGCGCCTGGGCCGAGGCGATGCGCAACCGCGCCGGGATCTCCAACTGGAACCAGGCGGCGTTCCGGTCCGTGCAGCTTCTCGGGCACCACCTGACGCGCACGGGCGGGGCGGTGAACCGGACACACGCCGTGGGCGAGGTCCTCGCGGTGCAGGGCGACGCGTTCACGCTGGCCCGTGCCTACTTCCTGCTCGGCGGCCTGACGTCGGCGATCGCGAGCTACGTCGTCGTCGCCGTCATCGTCCTGCGGACCTCGGTGCCGCTCGGGGTCTTCGTGCTGGTCGGTGTGCCCGTGTTCGGCGCGCTCGTCTCGCTCGTGGCACGACCGCTGCACCGCGCCCAGCAGGCGCAGCGCAAGGCCAGCGGCGAGATGACGGAGGTGGCGGCCGACGCCGTCGCCGGCCTCCGCGTGCTGCGGGGCATCGGCGGCGAGCCGCAGTTCCTCGAGCGGTACCGCGAGCGGTCGGCGCGCACGCTCCGCACCGGATGGGCCATGGCTCGCCCCGTCGCGCTGCTCGAGGGCCTCCAGGTGCTGCTCGGCGGGATCCTCGTGGTCGTCCTGACCTGGGTCGGGGGCGTGCTCGTGGTGCGGGGCGACCTGCAGCCCGGCGAGCTCGTCACGTTCTACGGGTACGCCGCGTTCCTCCTGACTCCCGTGAACCTGGTCGCGGACAACCTCATGACGGTCGTGCCCGCCGTCGTCGGCGCCGGCCGACTCACCGGCCTCCTGCGCACCCGCAGCGCGACCCACGACGTCGGGACGGCGGCGCCGCCGTCGCCGGGAGCCGCCCTCGCGGACGCCGGAACGGGCGTGGAGGTGCCGCCGCGCGGCCTGGTCGGGCTCGTCTCCTCCGACCTCGTCGAGCCGCGGCGCCTGCTCGAGCGGCTCGCGCGCACCGACGATGCGGCGCTCGCGACCAGTCCCGTGCGGTGGGGCGGCGTCGACACCCGCGACATCCCGCTCCGCGACGTCCGCGCCCGCATCATGCTCGTCGACAGCCACCCGCACCTGTACGCCGGCACGCTCCGCGACGCCGTCGACCCGTTCGGGCGGCACACCGAGCGGCAGGTGCTCGACGCCGTCGACGCCGCCTCGGCGCACGACGTGCTCGACTCCCGCCCCGACGGGATCGACGGCGAGCTCCTGGAGGGCGGCCGGGACCTCTCGGGCGGCCAGCGGCAGCGGGTCGGCCTCGTGCGCGCCCTGCTCGCCGACCCCGAGGTGCTCCTGCTCGACGACCCGACCTCCGCCGTCGACGCGCACACCGAGGACCGCATCGCTGCCGGCCTGGTGACGTACCGCCGCGCGGACTCAGCGACGGTCGTCGCCACCACCAGCCCCGTGGTGCTGAGCCGGGCCGACGTCGTCCACTGGTTCGACGACGGCCGCGTGCTCACCGGAACGCACACCGAGCTCAGTGCGGACGCCGGGTACCGGCGCGCCGTGCTGCGCGCCCAGGCCACGAGCGCGGTGGGCGACGGCGATGGCTGAGACAGCGTTCGCCGTCGCCCCGCCCGCCGCCGTCCTGCGCGCCGGCCGTGCCCTGGTCCGCCGGCACCGGGGGCGCCTCGCCGTCGTCACCGCCACGTTCCTGCTCGCGGCCGGGTGCGGGCTCGTCGGACCGTGGGCGGTGGGCCGGATCGTCGACGAGGTGAGCGGCGACGGCGGCGTCGACGCCGTGGCGCGCTACGGCGTCGTGATGGCGATCGCCCTCGCGGGCCAGGCGGCGTTCTCGGCGCTCGCCGGGCTCATCGGCATGCGCACCGGCGAGCGCGTGTTCGCCGACCTGCGCGAGAGCTTCATGACCGCCGTGACCCGCCTGCCGCTCGGCGCGGTCGAACGCGCGGGGACGGGCGACCTCGTGACCCGGACCACCCGCGACGTCGGCATGGTCTCCGACACCGTCAGGTTCGGCCTTCCGCAGCTCCTCCAGCTGGTGGTCACCGTCGTCGCGACAGTCGTGGCGGCGGTCCTCGTCGACGCGCGGGTCAGCCTGGCCATGCTCGTGATCCTGCTCGTCGGGCCGGTCGTCGTCTGGTACCTGCGCCGTTCCCGTCCCGTGTGGGAGCGGGTCGGCGCCGCGTTCTCGGACGTCGGGGAGGACGTGTCCGCCAACGCGCGATCCGCCCGCGACATCGACCTGCTCGGCCTCGACGGCGTCCGTCGCGACGCCGTCGACTCCTCGCTCCGCGGCCTGTATCGGGCGCGGCGTCACGAGGTCTTCCTCCGCACCGTGCTCATCCCGTCGACGAACCTGGCGTTCTCCGTGCCGCTCGTGGTCACGCTGCTGTGGGGCGGGTGGCTCGCGGAGCGCGGGATGGCGACGGCGGGCGCCGTCGCCGCCGTCGTGCTCTACAACGGGCAGCTCGCGCGGCCCGTGGAGCAGCTCATCGACTGGGTGGACGAGCTGCAGCAGAGCTGGGTGTCGTACGCCCGGATCCTGGGCGTCGAGTCCGACGTCGAGCGCGGGGTCGCCGCGTCGGAGGACGCTGCGAGCCTGCAGGGCGCGCTCGAGCTCGACCGGGTGACGTTCGCCTACCGGCCGGGCGAGGACGTGCTGCACGGTGTGTCCTTGGCGACGACGCCGGGGGAGCGCCTCGCCGTCGTCGGGCCCTCCGGCTCGGGCAAGTCCACGATCGCGCGGCTCATGAGCGGGATCGACCGGCCCCGGACCGGCGCGGTGCGCATCGGGGGCGTCGACCTCGCGGGCTTCGGCGCCCAGGAGGTCCGGCGCACGGTGTGCCTGGTGACCCAGGAGCACCACGTGTTCGTCGGCACGCTCGCGGAGAACCTGCGGCTGGCCCGCCGCGGCGCCACCGACGGCGAGCTCGAGGGGGCGCTGCGCGCCGTCGGCGTCGACTGGCAGGGGGAGCTGGACGACGGGCTCGACACCTCGGTCGGCGCCGGCGGCCTGGCGCTCACGCCGGTGCAGGCGCAGCAGGTGGCGCTCGCTCGGGTGCTCCTGCTGGATCCCGACATCCTCGTGCTGGACGAGGCGACGTCGATGTTCGACGCGACCAGCGCGCGCACGTCGGAACGTGCGGTGTCCGCCGCGCTCGCCGGGCGCACCGTCGTCGCCATCGCGCATCGTCTGCAGACCGCGGCCGACGCCGACCGGGTGGCGGTGGTGGTCGACGGACGGGTGCTGGAGCTCGGCTCCCACGACGAGCTCCTCGACGCCGACGGCGAGTACGCCCGCCTGTGGCGCGCCTGGCAGGGCTGACTCGAGCGCTCGATCAGCGGGCGCGCGACTCCCCGACGCCGGCGGGCGGCAGCGTCGGCACGTCGGTGGGGTAGAGGCCGGCGACGAAGCCGTAGACCTGGTCGCCGGACCGTGGGATCTGGCTGAATCGGCGGGCCACCTCCTGGACCTCGGCCCAGAACGTCCGGACCTCCTCGACCGGGATCCGAGCGTGGACCAACAGGCACCGCAGGTCGTCGGCGGCATGGGCGGGAGCGGCCTCGCGGGCGGCCTCGGCGAGCCCGTTCATGGTCGCGACGGTGGCCTTGTCGGTGTCGGACGAGAGCGCCCCGACGTAGTACGTCCGCGCGGCCCGGCCGTAGAACCGCTCGTCGATCGCGCGGACCCGACGCGTGCGGACGACGCGGAGCAGGCCGGCGTCGACGAGCCGCGCGACGTGGTGCGCGACGGTGCTCTTCGGGCGGCCGACGGCGGCAGCCATCTCGGTCACCGTCGCGGCACGTTCGAGGACCAGCTCCAGGAGCCTGCCGCGCAGGGGGTCGGCCATGGCCTTGAGCGCCTGAGGGGCGGTGACCACGAGGAGGTCGTCGAGCTCGTAGTCCGGGATCCCGGTATTGATCGACATATGCGGACCGTTCTACGGTTGTGGGACGTTCGCTCATCATGACAGGAAGGGGCCTCGAGATGGCCGAGATCGTGCTGTTCCACCACGTGCAAGGGCTGACCGAGGGGCTGCGTCGCCTGGCAGCACTCCTCGAGGACGACGGGCACACCGTGCACCTGCCCGACCTGTTCGGCGGCCGCACGTTCGAGACGATCCCCGACGGGATCGCGTTTCAGCAGTCCCTCGACGAGGACGAGACGGCGCGCGCCGTCGCCGCCGTGATCGATCCGCTTCCCGCCGATCTGGCGTACATCGGGTTCTCCTGGGGTGTCCAGTACGCGCAGCGCTTCACGCAGACGCGCGACGGCGCCCGCGGGGGCGTGTTCTTCGACTCGTGCCTCCCGCTCACCGGCGACTGGGCGTTCGGTCCGTGGCCCGACGGCGTCCCGGTGCAGATCCACGGCAAGGAGGACGACGAGTTCTTCGCGCACGAGGGCGACATCGATGCCGCCCGCGAGATCGTCGCGACCATCGGGCCGGAGCTCGCCGAGCTGTACGTCTACCCCGGCGACCAGCACCTGTTCGCCGACTCCTCGCTCGCGTCGTACGACCCGGAGGCAGCGGCTCTCGCGATCGAGCGGACGCGGGCGTTCCTGACGCGCATCTCCTAGCCGCAGCAGGTGCCGCCGGCGCTCACGGCTGTGGGAGGGTCGCCCCATGCGTCTGAGCACCGTCGACCAGCTCCTCGACCTGCTCGACGGCGTGGTCGCCGCCCACGAGCGCGGCGACCGCACCTCGCGGGACGCCGCGCCGTTCTGGGAGCGGATGCTGACGCAGCCCGGGCACCCTCTCGCCACCACGCTCCCGGACGAGCCCCTCGTCGACTGGCTCGCTCGCGGCCTGCTCGGCGAGCTCGACGGCGCGCGGGTCCTCGACGTCGGGTGCGGCAACGGGCGGAACGCGGCCTGGCTGGCGGGCCAGGGTGCGCACGTGACCGGCATCGACATCGCCGCCGGCCTGCTCGACGCCGTCCGGCCCCGCATGCCCGACGGCGTCACCCTGATCCCTGCCGACGTCCTGCGCGACGAGCTGCCGGACGGCGTCTTCGACCTGGTCTACGACTCCGGCTGCTTCCACCACCTGGCGCCGCACCGCCGGATCACCTATCTGGACCGGGTGATGCCGCTCGTCGCCGCCGGAGGGCGGTACGGGATCGTCGCGTTCGCGCAGGAGCGGCAGCCCAGCGCGGCCGACGCCGAGATCGTCGTCAGCGGCGACACCGGCGGCGGCATGTCGTTCTCCGAGGGGGACCTCGCCGCCATCTTCGGCGGAGCGCTGCACCCGCTCGAGGTCCGCGCCGTGCGGGACGACGTGGACGGCACCTTCGGCGCCGACTTCCTCAACGCCGCGCTCTTCGCGAACGAGCCGCACTGACGGGTGCGCTGTACCTCAGCCTCCCGATCTCGAGCCAGCTCGCGTGCACGGTGCCGAGGTGCCGACTCTCGTGAGCGGCGCGCACCCACGGCTCCGCCGGGAGGAACGCGTAGAGCTGGCCCCAGTCGTCGTCGAGAGGCGTGCGAGACAGACCTCCGCGGCCGACGACGTCGCCCGTCACCCGGTCGTAGGCGATCCACTTGTGGACGCCGTGGACGCGCCACGCCTCGCCCCAGGACGCCGCCCACTGCTCGACGTCCTCGCGGCTCGGCCGGTCGGTGCCGTACCACCGCGAGACCTCGTCGTGGACGAGCCACAGGTCGGCGGCGTTCGCCGGGCCGACCGGCTCGAGCCGCAGGCGCGGCGTGAGCACCGATCGACCGGCCTCGGCATAGCGCGGCCGCTCCGCGTCTCGATCCTCCACACCCGGAAGACTGCCTCGGCGCTCGTCGGCGGCGCACGGGAGTTCGGGCAGCCCTCCTACGATGATCGCGTGACCGAGTCCACGCCGTCGGAGCCGCGGCTGCGCATCCGCTGGGGCTGGATCATCGGGTGCATCGTGCTCGGTCTCGCGGGGATCTCGGTGGGGTTCGGGCTCATCGCGCCGGGTGATCGCCGGGGGTACGTCGCGAGCGTGCTCGCGGGAGTCGGCACGACGCTGCTGCTCGTCGGGATCGTCGTGCTCCTGGAACGACGGATCGTCGACACGGCCGCGAAGGCCGTGCGGCGGGCCGTGGACGCCGAGCGGGAGGCGAGCAGCGCGCGGATCGAACGGCTCACCAGCGAGCTCGAGGACCGGCTGTCCGCGGAGTGGGCCCGGGCCGACGGCGAGGATGTGAAGGCGATGAAGCGGCGGACCGTCGAGCTCACCGACGAGACGGTCGAGCGGATCGTCGACGAGGCGAACGCGTCCGCGGAGGAGGGCAAGCGCCACGCCGACGCCGAGGGCGAGGGCGAGGGCGGTCGTCAGGCGTGAGCGTGATGAGCGCCCCGGAGATCCACGACGTGGCTGTCCACCTGGGTGGGCACGACCCATCTGATCCCGCAACCTTCGGGCCACTTCCGGGACGCCGACTCGGCGACGTCGTCTCCTACGAGATCGGCGCCGCCGAGCTACACGACGTGGCCGGGCAGGGACCGCGTCGAGCGCAAGTTCCTGCTGCTGGACGTGGGGGTCTCGTTCGGGTTGCCCTGCTGGTCGGGCTTCCGGCGACCCGACGGCACGGTGTTCGAGCTCCCCGCCGAGGCGGAGGGCGCGTGGTATGTCGATCTCGTCAGCGTCGAGCACGCTGACCCGGGCACGATCGTCGTCCGCGACTTGTTCATCGACATGATGCTCACGCCCGGCAGGCAGCCTCGGACCCTCGACCTGGACGAGATCGCCGACGCCCACGACGCGGGGTGGATCAGCACCGAGCAGCTACTCGACGCGTTGCGCCGGTGGCAGTGGTTCCTCGACCGGTACGTGCACGCCGCCCGGTTTCCGCAGGCGGAGCCGACCGACTTCCCGCCTGCGGCGATCGCACCGCTGGCCAGCATTCCGGGGCGGTTCGGCCCGCCGGTGTCGTGGCCGGAGCCCGGTGACGAGGGGACCTGACCGGGCACGCATCCGATGGCGTGAGGCCACTGGTCGCTGGGCTGCGTTGCTGGGCGCCGGCCTCAACCAGTTGAGGTCCCGGCCAGCGGGCTCGCACCCGGACGACCGTAGATCGCGTGCTGGAGCCCCCGGATGTATCCGGTGGCGAAGAGACGGCCCAGGACGCCGTAGCCGGGACGGTCGTTCGACTCGCCCTCGAGCGTCGGCACGTGGTCCGGCCGCAGGGGGCCCGAGAACCCGACGTCCCGGTACGCGCGGAGGCACGCGCCCATATCGGTCTGCCCGTCGTCGTGGAACGCCTCGACGAAGTCGTCAGCCCGTCCGCGTAGGTCGCGGAAGTGCACGAACGCGATCGCGTCGCTTCCGCCGAGCTCGCGGATGGCGGCTGGGACGTCGTCGGTCATGAGCGCGAAGTTGCCCTGGCAGAACGTGATGGCGTTGCTCGGGGAGGAGCTCGTCCGCAGGAGCCTTCGGTAGGCGTCGAGCGAGCTGATGATTCGGGGTACCCCCCGCAACGCCGGGAGCGGCGGGTCGTCGGGATGGAGCGCCAGGCGCACGCCTGCCTCTTCGGCGTCGGGGAGCACGGCGTCCAGGAAGTAGGCGAGCGCGTCCCAGAGCACGTCGGGCGTCACCCCGGCGGGATCAGTGAGCGGCGGAAGGTCCGCCGTGTCGCTGAGTCGAAAGCCGGTCACGAGGGCTCCGCCCCGTGTGGGGACGGCGCTCCGGGTCCGAGCCCAGCTGGAGAAGGCCATCCAGTTGTAGCAGAGCACCGGGATCCCCAGGCGACCCATGGCGCGGACCTGGGTGAGAATGTGCTCGATCTGCTCGTCCCTGCCGGGCAGTCCCAGGCGGACGGCGTCCATCGGTGCCGTGTCCTCGATCGCGGCCACGGTGAAGCCATGGGTCGCGAACAGCTCCATGTCCGCTCGGAGCGACGCCTCGGTCCACGGTTCCTCACCGACGGCCCAGGAGGTCGTACCGGCTGCGCCGCCGACCGCCGCATACATCCGCTGTTCCTGTTCGGCGCCGCGCATCACGGCCACGACGTGCTCGACGCCGACCTGGCGCAGGAGCGGCCACCACGGTTCGGGCCGCGGGGACAGGAACTCACTCAGCTGGAACATGGGCTCTCTCAGATCGAACGGTTGGCGAACGGGGAGGGTCGTGGCGGGCCGGCGTCACGCGGTACCGGGATCGGGTGCGTATCGCACGAGGTGCTGGGAGTAGCCGCCATCGACGGTCAGGGTCGTGCCGGTGACGTACCGGCTGGCCGGGCCGGCGAGGAACAGTGCGGCCTGGGCGACGTCGTCAACGTCACCCACGCGTCCCAGCGGGATCCAGCGAGCGAACCGCTCCTCGCCCACCTGGTGGATGAGGTGGTCGTTCATCGAGGTGCGGACAGCGCCCGGGGCGAGGTTGTTGATGCGGACCCCGCGGGGGCCGAGCTCGATCGCTGCGGTACGGGTGAACGCGGCGAGCGCGGCCTTCGCGGCGGCATAGCCGCCGTTGGCCTCGACCGGCACGGACTCGTGGATCGAGGTCACGTTGACGATCGCCGCGCCGTCCGACCGCTCGAGGTGCGGGAGCGCGAGCCTGATGATCTCGACAGGCGCCTGGACGTTGACGCGAAGCAGTCGCGTCAGGATCTCGGGCACGAGCGCGTCGACGGCGGCCTCGACCTCGAAACCCGCGTTGTTCACGACAACGTCGAGCTGGCCGCCTTCGGTCGCCGCATCGACGATGCGGGCGGGCGCGCCAGGGTCTTCGAGGTCGGCAGCGACGAAGCTGCCGGAGAGCTCGAGAGCGAGCCGGTTCCCGGCGTCGGCGTCGCGCCCGTGCAGCACGACGGTGGCACCCGCGGCGGCGAAGGCTCGCGCGATGCTCCTGCCGATGCCGTGGGTGGCACCGGTCACCAGGACGCGGCGGCCGGCGAGCTCGGTGTGGTCCGTCATGTCTGCTCCAGCTGGATCGAGAGTCGGGTGGTGCGATCCGTCCCGGGTTCGAGGATCGGGGCGCAGCCCTGCGCGCGGTCGTGCGCCGCCCCGCCCACGCCGCAGTTCGCCGGCTCGATCGCCATGACGTACGCCCCTGGCGCGCGCCGTCGCCACCGGTGCACGCGCGGGAGCGTCGCCGACAGCCAACGGATCGTCGCGGACATCCCCAGCCGGGGAGACGTCACAGTCGCCGCGGCCCACCCCTCGTCGTCGGCGTCCACGTCGAGCTCGACCACGTCGTCGGCCGCGTCCTCCGGCTCGCCCATCGTCGACACGACGGCGTCGCCGTCCCCACGTGTGGCCACCTCGGAGGCGGGTCCGAGGAAGGGGTACCCGACGTTGACGTGGTACAGCACAGGCGCCTGGACCGCTCGGGGCGATTCGTTGCGCGTGACATCCTCGAGCTCCACGAGACCTGACCCCAGGTGGAACGTCCACGTCCTGTCGACTCGCAGCAGGCGTCCGATGCCGTTGTTCTCGTGGACGACACCCGTGACGACGAGGCGGCCGTCGCCGGCACCTCCCGAGACCGTGACCCGCTCCGCGGGGTTCTCCGTGAAGCGCCCGTGCTGACCGTGGCCGTCGGCCGGGCTGCCCACGTTCTGCAGCCCGCACGTCGTGACGAGACCGCCCTCCCACCCGAGGTGCCAGCCCTGATCGTCGTCCGCGTAGCCCCGGGAACGGGGACCTGGCGCTGCGGTCCAGGAGATGGGTTGACCTGCGAACCACGCCCGGCCGAGGTCCATGCCGCGGTCGAGCAGCAGGCGAGCATGGATGCCGCCCGCCGGCGCGACGTGCATCACACGGCTGCCCGAGCCGGTCCCGTCGTCGCGACGGAAGGTGGCGACATCGGCCAGCTGGTCGTCGTGCGCCGTGAACCGGAGCAGCTCGTCGATGCTCACGAGATCCGTGCCGTCACAGCACACCGAACGTGGCGAACGCCTCGGTGGCCGACATGCCCTCGGCGACGGCCCGACGGAACGCGTTCTCGCCTCGCCGCTTGTCGAGAGCGGCTCGGACCGTCCCAGCTGCGACGGCCTGCGGGACGACGACGACGCCGTCGGAGTCGGCGACGATGAGGTCGCCGCGCTCGATGCGCACGCCGTCCACGACGCACGGCACGCCGTGCGCGACGATCTCGTGCCGTCCCATGCTGTCGTACGGGATCGTCCCCGCGGAGACCACGGGGAACCCGAGCTCGCGGACCGCCCGGGTGTCGCGCACCAGCCCGTCCGTGATGGCGCCGGCAGCGCCGCGGGCGAGGCAGACGGTCGACAGCAGCTCACCCCAGACCGCGATGTCCGCGGCCCGATGTGTGGCGGTCACGAAGACCTCGTCCCTCCCGATCGCGTCCAGGGCTGCGACGAGGCCGCGGAACGGCTCGGCCGGCACGTCGTAGACGCGCTGGATCGTGACCGGGAACGCGTACCCGGCGAGCACGCGGGTCGGGTCGAGCAGCGCGAGGCCGGTGCCCAGGCACTGATGGCGTAGCCCCTGCGCGTCGAGGGCGTCGGACAGCAACGCGGACGTGAGGTGGGTGCGGACTGCTGTCAGGTCGACGTCCGGTCGGGGGTCGGTCATGTCGGGTCCCTTCGAGATCAGGCGGGTCGGGCGAGGCGGACGGTCTGGACCCGCCACGGCGGCAGGGTGAGGTTCACACGGCCGCCGGCCGACGGGGCGTTGCCCACGACCACGCCCTGCAGGTCGACGAGGGCGACGTCGTCGCGTGCGAGCGTCCCGGTGAGGACGACGGCGGCGTCCGTCTCGCTCTGGTTGACCAGCCGCACGCAGGCCGCCCCTTCCTCGTCCAGGAACAGGGCCGACACCCGGACGTCGTCGCCGGCGTTGCCCAGGACGCTGATCGGCTGGGCCGCGCCGAGGACGACGCGCGGTGCGCGCCATCGCTCGTCGGCCAGGCGCGCCGGCACCAGGGGGTCGTCTCCCGGGACGAGCTGGAACTGGAACTGCCACGTGGTGCGACCGGGATTCGTCCAGTGCAGGCGGCGGTCGCCGCACGACGCCGGCGTCCGCAGCAGGACGGCGGACGTCTCGCCGTCGTGGCTGCGGAACGCCGGGTGCTCCGTCAGCACGGCGACGGTGAGCGGTCCGGAGGCGGGACGCAAGGTTCCTGCCACCCAGTGCTGGACCTCGCGGTAGGACGCGCGGTCCTCGGGCGAGATCTCGTCGCGCTGGAAGGGGCGTGACCCGTCCGGAACAGCGTCCCAGTCGGAACCGTGGAACGGCGTCCCGTAGCGCACGGCGGAGCGTGGGCTGCCGCCGAGCATCGGAAGCCTGACCTGCCAGTCCTCGAGCGCCGGCCACTCGACGTCGATGTCCACGTCGACCGTGCCGTTGTGCGCCCAGGTCGTCACGACCTGACGCCACCTCACCCCCAACAGGTCCCACCCGAGGAGGACCTGCGCGCACAGCGGTCCGGAGGAGAGCATGCGCACGGAGTCGAGCGTCGCGCGCGTGCGCTCGGACTCGTCGGTGGCGAGCGTGACGTCGTTCCCGAGCTCGCGGACCGCGTACGGGAGCTCTGCGACGGTCGTCTCGGTGCCCGTCGCAGGGTCGGAGATGGTGGTCGCTCCGGTGGCCCGGTCGATGTGCACGAGAGTGTGGGCGGTCGCGACGACCACGGCGTCGTCGTCCTCGCGGACGTCCAGCCGGTCCGCCGCAGCCCGCGTGACGAGCTCGTGCAGGCCGATGTCGGCCGGGACGTCGGCCAGGAGGGCGAGGCGCGCATCCCCGTTCGCCGAGGCAACCTCCTGCCAGTGGTCAGCCGGGAGCGCGTCCACGGCGGTACGCAGCGGCATCGTCAGCTCGGGCTCGGCGACGAGCAGCTCGGCGCCCCCGAACCGGGTCGTGAGCACGAGCGGTCGGTCCGCGCCGCCGGACGAGGCCGCGTGCGCGAGCACCTCGCGGGCGTAGACACGGGCCCGATCGTGGCGCACCTTCTTCTGGAAGACGGAGAGCGCGCCGTCCTCGCCTCCCCCGTTGTGGTCCTGGGTGAAGACGTGCATCCGCCAGAGCCACTCGAACTCGCGCCCGCTCGGGGCGAGGTCATCCGTCGCGAAGAAGGCGTCCTCGCCGTAGAGGCCACGCCACCGGCTCGCGCTCTCCGGGAGCGGCGTTCGGCCAGCGGCTGCCGCGAGCACGGCGGCCGTCTCCGCGTCGAGCAGGTCCCGTTCGAGAGCACGGACACGGTGGAAGAACCGCATCTCCTCGTCGGGTGCGACGCCCCACACGCTGGGGAAGCTGCCCGTGTGCTCCAGGAGGGGCACCGGGTCGTCAAGGTACGGCTGCATGACCGTTGCCGGGACGGCGTAGTCGATCGTCACCTCCGGGAGCCCTCCCCGGTACTGCTCGATGTAGGCGCGCTGGTCCTTCCCGTACCGCGTGATGAAGTCCTCTGGCCCCGTGAGGTCGCCCGCTGAACCGGACATGGCAACCGTGCCGTGCGGGTACCGTCCGCGGAGGTCCTCGTGAGAGAGGGTGGCTCCGCCTGTGAAGAGTCCCTCCGCCGTCGGCTCGAGCGAGTCGGGGAGGAAGGGGACGAAGACGTAGTGCACCGGCCACGTCAGCATGTGCAGCGCGGTGCCGTCGGGTGCGACGTGACGCCAGATCCGTCCCTCGTGGAAGACCTTGCGCGACGTGACGTAGTACTCGACGCCCGCCTGCGCATACAGCTGCGACGTCTGGGCGTTGAGACCGGGTAGGTCGGGGTGAGCGGCAAGCCGGGTCTCGATCCCGAGGCGCTCCTTCGCCCACCGGCGCCCGATCTGGATGTTGCGGATGATGGACTCGCCGAGAACGAGGTTCTCCCACCTGTCGATGTACGCGCCGCCGATCTCGAGGCGCCCTTCGGCCAGGAGCCGACGCACGAGCGGTTCGTAATGCGGGTGGGTCCGGAGGAAGTGCTCCGCGAAGATCGCTGTGTCGACGACGAACGTCTCGTCGCCTGACTCCTCCGCCCGGTCCAGGTATCGCCGGATGAGGTCGTCGCCGCGCGCGAGGCAGTTGCGGTAGTCGCCGAGCCAGAACAGGTCGAGGTGGGACGTCGGGATGACACTGATGCGGTCGATATCGAGCACGATGCGGGGAGCCTCTCTTTGTCAGCCTTTGACGGCGCCGGAGATGCCGTCTGCGAAGTACTTCTGGAGCAGGAAGAAGAGCAGGAGCGGTGGGAGGGAGGCGATGCTCGCCGCGGCGAGGAGGTAGCCCCAGTTGGTGGTGTGCTGGCCGATCACCGACGCGAGCGCGACGGGCACCGTCTGGTTGTTGCTGCTGAGCAGGACGAGTGCGAACAACAGCTCGCTCCACACCCCGATGACGCACCAGATCGCGACGGCTGCCACCCCCGGTGCCGCCATCGGGACGACGATGCGGAAGAGCGTCGTGAGGGGCCGCGCTCCGTCCACGCTCGCCGCCTCCACGACCTCCCGGGGCACCGATGCGAAGTGCCCCGTGATGATCCAGACGGCGACCGGGAGCTGGAAGGCGACGTACACGAGCGTGATGCCGGGCAGGGAGTCCATGAGCCCGAGCTGCCGCCACATGATGAAGACGGGCACGAGCGTCGCTGCCTGCGGCAGGAGCTGGGTCACGAAGCTCATGGACAACAGGCTCGACGACGCTCGGAACCGCAGGTGGGTCGCCGCGTAGGCGGACAGGGAGCCGAGCACGACGACCGCGATCGTGGTGGCGACCGCAATCCCGAGTGACCGCACGGAAGCGGCAGGAATGGTGCCGTTCTCGAAGACGGCACCGAACTGCTCGAGCGTCATCTCGTGGGGCCAGAGCGTGGCGGGTATCGCCGCCTGCTCCGTGGTCGGCTTCAGTGCTGTGGCCACCATCCAGTAGAGCGGCAGCAGAGAACCGAGGAGCACCACGGAGATGACGGCGCCCGCGCCCCACGGGCGCCGCCGTGTCCTCCGGCGAGGAGAGCGGGAGGGCACGGCAGCCGTGCTCGGGGGCGTCGCGGTGCGGACGGCGGTCATCAGCGGACCTCCCGACGTGCGACGCGGAAGTATGCGCCGATGGCGATCCCTGTCACCAGGACCGACAGGACCGAGTACGTGGCCGCCTGGTCGAACCTGCTGAACTTGAGGGAGGACTGCCAGATCGCGAACGGCAGGGTGGTCGTCGCGTTGTCAGGGCCTCCGTTGGTCAGGAGGTAGACGAGGTCGAAGTAGTTGAACGTCCAGATGAAGGCGAGCAGCGCCGTCGTCACGAGCACCGGGCGGATCCCCGGCAGCAGCACGTGCCAGACGATGCGCGGATAGCTCGCGCCATCGACCCGGGCGGCCTCGACGCCCTCCTTCGGGACTGTCTTCAGTCCGGCCGAGATCATCAGGATCCAGTACGCCGCGGACTTCCACGTGTTCGCGACGATGAGCGCACCCATCGCCAGCACGGGGTCCGAGAGCCACTCCACCGGTCCGATCCCCACCGTCGCGAGGAACGCGTTCGCCATGCCGTTCGTGGGGTTCAGGATCGACAGCCAGATGGCACCGACCGCGACGGCCGGGATGACCCACGGGGCGAGGAGCAGGGGTCGCAGCACGCGACTGCCCCGCGGAAAGCGCTCGAGCGCCAGAGCGGCCGCGAGTCCCACCACGAACTGGAGCACGAGGGACCCGAGCGTGAACACCAACGTCCGGCCGAGAGTTCCGAGCAGCGCACCCTGTCGCAGCACCTCCGCGTAGTTGGCGAGCCCGACGAACGTGCCGTCCTCCGGGCTGAGCCGGTCGATGTGGAGGCTCAGCCAGACGTTGTACCCGAGCGGGTACAGGAGCAGGACGGCGAGGGCGACGAATGCCGGAAGGGCATAGGGCCACGCCGTCGGGCGGCGGACCGTGGGCGCCCGCCGACCGACGGCGAGCTCGGTCACGACACGTCCGAACTCTCGACACGGTGGCCGCTCACTGCAGGATCTCCGCGGCCTGGGCGTCGAACGCCGAGAGTCCGTCGGCGATCGACGCGGCGGGATTCGTGACCGCCGGCTCGAGGTTCGACTCGAAGGCCGCAGCGATCTCAGCGACCCTGGGCACGGGGGTGATCGGGACGGCGGAGTTGGGCAGCACCGTGGCGAACGCGTCGTAGAACTCGTCCTCGCTCCACGGGGCCACCTCGAGGCCGTCGTTCGTGGGCGGGAAGGCCTCACCTTCGTTCAGGGCCTGCAGGTTCTCCGCCTCGGTGATCCATGCCAGGAGCTCGAGCGCCTCCTCGGGGTGCTCTGAGTTCTCGAAGACCCCGATCTGCCACCCGCCGGCAGCGGACCCGGAGCTTCCGCCCGCCTCCCGGGCCGGCACAGGGACCGTCACCCAGTCGGCGCCGTACGTCAGGTCTCCGTAGTCCTCGATCTGGCTGCGCACCCAGGGTCCGCCGAGCATCATCGCGAGCTTGTCCTGTGCGAAGAGCTGAGCCAGGGTGTCGCCGGACAGGTTGTCGAGGCCAGGCGGGACCGCGCCGGTGGCCACGATGTCCTGGAGCAGCTGCAGCGCTGCCTCCGTCGCCTCGTCGCCCGACGCGGCCGGATCGCCGTCGGGGCTCAGGATCTGTCCGCCCGCGGCCGCGATGTACGGCCCCGCCGCCTCGTAGGCCAGCGAGTAGTCGTTGTCGGTGGGGAACCCATAGCCGTACGCATCGGTGCCCGCGAAAGCGGCGACGTCGTCGAGCAGCTCGTCCCACGTGGCGGGAGGTGACGAGATGCCGGCGCTCTCGAGGAGCCTGAGGTTCACGTAGAGCACGCGGGCATCGGTCGTCAGCGGGAGCGTCACCTGCTCGCCGCCGACCTGTCCCACCTCGACCAGCCCCGGGATGAACGGGCCGGTGTCGATCGCATCGTCGAGCGGCCGGAGGAACCCGGCGGCTGAGTACATCTGGATGTCCGTGTGGTTGACGCGGCCGATGTCGGGGCCCCCGCCTCCGCGCATCTCTGTGGTCAGTGACGTGTTGTAGTCGGCGAACGGGAGCTGCTCGATCTCGACGTCGATGTCGGGATGTGCGGCCTCGAAGGCTTCGATGATGGGTTCCTCACCGATCTCAAGGATGTTGTCCTCGGCTGGGGTCGCGTAGGTGATGGTGACCGTGCCCCCGCCGCCCTGATCGGAGCCGGAGCACGCTGCGAGAGCGACGCTGGAGATGACGAGGCCTGCAACGACGGCGGCCTGACGGCGGACGTGCACGTGGAGCTCCTCTGCTCGGTTCCCATATGGAAACAGGATTCATGCAGAGACCACGTTAGGCACTCTCGATGCACCACGTCAACACTCTGTGGAACACAGTTCGCATACGGGAACGAGTGCTAAGGTGCTCGGCATGGGCGAGAAGGTGACGGCTGGGGCGGCGCTGCCTGCCGGAGTGAAGTCCTCCGAACGCACGCTGGACGTTCTCGAGCTACTGGCGCAGTCGCCTGAGCCGCTGACGATGACCGAGATCTCCAGGCGACTCTCCGTGCCCAAGAGCAGCCTGCACAAGCTGCTCGGCACGCTGGAGCGCCGGGGTTGGGTCCAGACGGACGAACTCACCCATACGCGGTATCGCGTCGGTCTACGGGCCCTCCGAGCCGGCACGAGCTTCGTCGACGCCGACGAGGTGGTGCGCTTGACTGACCCGATCCTGACGGCGTTGTCAGGGCAGTTCGAGGAGGCCACCCATCTCGGTCGCCTCGACGGTGCCGAGGTGGTGTACCTCGCGAAGCGGGAGTCCACGCATCCACTTCGCATGTTCAGCGCCGTCGGGCGCAGGCTCCCCGCCCACGCGACGGCCATGGGCAAGGCCATGCTCGCGACCATGGACGCGGCCGAGATCGAGTCGCTGCTCGGTACTGACCTCGCGGTCCTCACGCAGCGGACCATCCGGAGCCTCGAGGAGCTGCACGAGGACCTGGCGCTCACTCGTGAGCGCGGCTACGGGATAGACGACGAGGAGAGCGCGGACATGATGCGAGCCGTGGCCGTCTCTCTCCCGGTCGACGGGACGCACAACGCCATCAGTCTTTCGGCTCCGAGTGCTCGCCTCCCTCGCGAGATGCTCCCGGACGTCGCCTCCGCGATCACGGCGGCCATCGATCGAGTCGTGCCGGCGCCCTGAATGGGCGGGACTCGGAACGTGGGCCGCCGCGGCGACCAGCGCTTCGACTTACCGGCGAGGGGCGCGGCTTCTCTCCTAGTCGTGTCGGATCCTCGTGCTTGGACGCTGCTCTCGAGCAAGCGGAGCGTGCCCTGAACGAGGAGCGATTCCTGGCTGACGTGTGCGAACCGATGCGTGCGAGCCTTGGTACGTGTCCAGCCAACCAGCGCCGCTCGTCGACGAGCCGGCGACCGACCCGGCACTGCTGAGGACGCTGGAGGCCGCTGGTCTGCCGGCAACCGGGCGTTTTCGTTCCAAGTCGGGTTGGGTGAGCCGTGCGTGGGTCGGCGACGACTATGTCGTACGGCTGAACACCCGCGAAGTGTTCCGCGACGCGCATCGCCACGAAGCCAGGGTCGTCGACGTGCTCGCCGGCAGCGAGGTCCCACACGCCCGGCACATCGCTCACGGCGACGGTCCGGACGGGTCCTGGTACGTCTCCGAACGCCTGCCCGGCGGAACCCTGCACGACACCTGGCCGACGGCGGACTCGTCCACACGCCAGGCGCTCATCGAGAGCCTTGGTGCCGCGTTGCGAGCTCTGCACCAGGTTCGTGTCCCCGACGACCTGCTGCCGCCCTGGCTGGCCGACGCGCTCTCCGGCAAGCCGTGGCCCGCGTTCCACCCACCCGTCGTGGGTGCGGCTCTCCAGCAGGTCGAGGCTGCTCGGCTGCTGCCCGGACACGACCAGCGCCTGCTCACGGAGGTGGCTGAGTGGGTCCAGGAACGACAGGCGTTGTTCGCCGCCGACGAACCCGTCCTCGTCCATGGCGATGTGCATGGGTCCAACGTGATGGTCGACCAAGGACGCGTCACAGGTCTGATCGACTTCGCGGAAGCCTTGGCTCAGCCAGCAGACGTCGAGCTCGACACCATCCTGCGCTGGTGCGCGAGATCGCGAGAGTACCCACCCACACCCGGCGCACGAGGGCTCGACGAGACCACCCTCACCGAGGTCCCCGGACTGCTGCGCGATGCGTACCCGGGACTGTTCGAGCGTGCGGATCTGCGCGAGCGGCTGAACTTCCATGACATGTACGTGGAGCTCGCGATCTACGCACATCACCCCCAGCACGACGTACGTGAGACCGCGCATCGCCGTATCGGTCGCCTGCTCTCTGGCCACAACCATCTGGATGGACTTGCCTGGTAGGTCCACGGCTGCAGGGCCGCGGACTGTGGCGCGCCTCACGGGAACAACCGGACCCGCGCAAGAGTTGAGCCTGGTGGACTCAAGAATCAGTGCCTCGAGTTTGACACCCGCGACGAGCGGACCAGACTTGAGCACGGAAGACTCAACGTGGCTGCGGTCCCGCGAGGGACGAGCCGGAAGGAGCACGACACCATGGCACGAGCGGTCGGGATCGACCTCGGAACCACGAACTCGGTGGTCGCCGTCCTGGAGGGCGGGGAGCCCACCGTCATCGCCAACGCCGAGGGTTCACGGACGACCCCCTCGGTGGTGGCCTTCAGCAAGTCGGGGGAGGTGCTCGTCGGTGAGGTCGCCAAGCGGCAGGCCGTCACCAACGTCGACCGCACCATCACCTCCGTCAAGCGCCACATGGGCACCGACTGGAAGGTGTCCGTCGACGACAAGAGCTACACCGCGCAGGAGATCTCCGCGCGCGTGCTCGGCAAGCTCAAGAAGGACGCCGAGTCCTACCTGGGCGAGCCGGTGACGGACGCCGTCATCACGGTGCCCGCGTACTTCAACGACGCCGAGCGTCAGGCGACGAAGGACGCCGGCCAGATCGCCGGCCTCAACGTCCTGCGCATCGTCAACGAGCCGACCGCTGCCGCCCTCGCCTACGGGCTCGAGCGCGGCAAGGAGGACGAGCTCATCCTCGTCTTCGACCTGGGCGGCGGCACGTTCGACGTCTCCCTCCTCGAGGTCGGCAAGGACGAGGACGACTTCTCCACGATCCAGGTCCGCGCCACCAACGGTGACAACCGCCTCGGTGGCGACGACTGGGACCAGCGCATCGTCGACTGGCTCGTCAGCCAGGTGAAGAACAAGGACGGCGTCGACCTGTCGAAGGACAAGATCGCGCTCCAGCGCCTGCGCGAGGCCGCCGAGACCGCCAAGAAGGAGCTCTCCTCGGCCACCAGCACCACGATCTCGCTGCAGTACCTCTCGATGAGCGAGAACGGCCCCATCCACCTGGACGAGAAGCTCACCCGGGCCCAGTTCCAGCAGATGACCGAGGACCTCCTCGAGCGCACCAAGACGCCGTTCCACAACGTCATCAAGGACGCCGGGATCTCCCTCTCCGCGATCGACCACGTGGTCCTCGTCGGCGGCTCGACCCGCATGCCCGCGGTGACCGACGTCGTCAAGGAGCTCACGGGCGGCAAGGAGCCGAACAAGGGCGTCAACCCGGACGAGGTCGTCGCCGTCGGCGCGGCCCTCCAGGCCGGCGTCATCCAGGGTGAGCGCAAGGACGTGCTGCTCATCGACGTCACCCCCCTGAGCCTCGGCATCGAGACCAAGGGCGGCGTCATGACCAAGCTCATCGAGCGCAACACGGCCATCCCGACGAAGCGCTCCGAGGTGTTCTCGACGGCGGAGGACAACCAGCCGAGCGTGCTCATCCAGGTCTTCCAGGGCGAGCGCGACTTCGCCTCGGACAACAAGGCCCTCGGCACGTTCGAGCTGACCGGCATCGCGCCGGCCCCGCGCGGCATGCCGCAGATCGAGGTCACCTTCGACATCGACGCCAACGGCATCGTGCACGTGTCCGCGAAGGACCGCGGCACGGGCAAGGAGCAGTCGATGACGATCACCGGCGGCTCGGCCCTGCCGAAGGACGAGATCGACCGCATGATCAAGGAGGCCGAGGCGCACGCCGCCGAGGACCACAAGCGCCGCGAGGAGGCCGAGGTCCGCAACACCGCGGAGCAGCTCGTGTACTCCACGGAGAAGCTCCTCACCGAGAACGCCGAGAAGCTCCCCGAGGACGTCGCCTCCGAGGTGCGCGCCGCCGTCGCCGAGCTCAAGACGGCGCTCGAGGGCACCGACATCGACGCCGTCAAGGCGAAGCAGGAGGCGCTCGCCACCGCCAGCCAGAAGATCGGCCAGGCCCTCTACGCCTCCGCCGAGCAGGAGCAGGCGGCGGGCAACCCGGGTGCGGCGGAGGCTGACGCCGAGGCGGCCGCCGGCGCCGGCACCCCCGAGGGTGCCGATGACGACGTCATCGACGCCGAGATCGTGGACGAGGACGAGAAGAAGTGACCGAGAACCCGTACGAGGGCGAGCCGATCATCCGCGACAAGCGGAGGGTGGACCCGACGACGGGTGAGCTCCGGGCCACCGGCGCTACCCCGGGCACCGACGAGGTGTCCGGGGCCGGCGCCCCGGCCGGAGCCACCGACGCCACCCAGGCCGCCGGTGACAGCGAGCTCGAGGCGGCGCGGGCCGAGATCCTCGACCTGCAGGACCAGCTCGCCCGTGCCAAGGCCGAGACGTACAACACGGATCAGCGTTTCAACGCGTTCGTGAAGCGCACCCGGGGCGAGTCCGCCGCCGAGCGGACCCGCGGTCGCGTGGATGTGGCCGAGGCGCTCGTCCCGGTGCTGGACGACATCGAGCTCGCTCGGGCGCACGGCGAGCTCGTGGGGCCGTTCGCGGCGATCGCGGAGAAGCTCGAGCAGATCCTCTCCTCGCGCTTCGAGGTGGAGCGGTTCGGCGCGGAGGGCGAGGAGTTCGACCCGACGCTGCACGAGGCGCTCATGCACGCCGACGACCCCGCGGCCACGACGACGACGGTGCAGCGGGTGCTCCAGCCCGGGTACCGCGCGGGCGAGCGCATCGTGCGCCCGGCCCGGGTCGCCGTCGTCGGCCCCGAGTGACGCGGCGGCGCGCGACGAGAGAAGCGACGAGAATCATCACGAGGACGACGCCGGAAGGAGGCGGTGAGGCATGACCGGCCAGGACTGGCTCGAGAAGGACTTCTACCAGGTGCTGGGCGTGTCGAAGGACGCCGACGCCGCCGCCGTCAAGAAGGCGTACCGGAAGCTCGCGCGCAAGCTGCACCCGGACCAGAACCCGGGTGACGCCGTCGCCGAGCAGCGCTTCAAGGAGGTCGGGGAGGCGTACGCCGTCCTCTCCGACCCGGAGCAGCGCAAGCAGTACGATTCGCTGCGCGCCATGGCCGGCGGTGGGCCTCGGTTCACCGCCGGCTCCGGCGGGGCGTCGGGCGCCAACTTCGAGGACCTGTTCGGCGGCATGTTCGGCGGCGCCGCACCCGGCGGGACGCGGGTCCGCTACTCGACCACGGGACCCGGCGGCTCGGCCGGGCCGGGCGGCGCGGCGGGCTTCGAGGACATCCTCTCCGGCATGTTCGGTGGGGGCGGCTTCGGCCCGGGCGGCCGCACGGCGGGACCGGAACGCGGTCCCGACCTGACGACGTCGGCCCGTCTGCCGTTCCGGAACGCCGTCGAGGGCGCGACCGTCACGCTGACCGTGGACGGCCGCTCGATGACCGTCCGCATCCCGCCCGGGGTGCGCGACGGCCAGAAGATCCGCCTGCGCGGCAAGGGCCTCCCCGGCGTGGGCGGGGGCGCGCCGGGCGACCTCGTCGTCACCGTCGGCGTCGATCCGCACCCCGTGTTCACCGCCGACGGCGACAACCTCCGCATCACCGTGCCCGTCACGTTCGCGGAGGCGGCGCTCGGGGCCGCGATCGACGTCCCGACGTTCGACGGCGGAACGGTGCGCGTCAAGGTGCCGGCGGGGACGCCGTCGGGCCGGACCCTGCGCGTGAAGGGCCGGGGGATCTCGACGGCGAAGCACACCGGCGACCTGCTCGTCACCATCGAGGTGGCGGTGCCGGCCCGCCTGACCGACGACGCCAAGGCGGCCGTCGAGGCGTTCGCCGCCGCCACGAACGGCGAGGACCCGCGTGCCGCGCTCGCGGCCGAAGCCGCGCGGTGAGGTGGCGGCCATGGCCCAGCCCCAGGCGTACGACGCACCGGCCCTGACGATCTCGGCGGCGGCGCGCCTCGCCGGCATGCACCCGCAGACGCTGCGTCAGTACGACCGCCTCGGGATCGTCACGCCCCGTCGCGCGCGCGGCCGCGGGCGGCGGTACTCGATGCGCGACGTCGACGTGCTGCTCGAGGTCCAGCGGCTGTCCGGCGAGGGCGTCAACCTCGCCGGGATCAAGCGGATCCTGGAGCTGCAGGACGACGTCGCGCAGCTGCGTGCCGTGCTCGAGCAGCTGCGCGCCGCGATAGACCCGGGCAGCCGGGTGTTCGCGGCGTCGGCGAGCGGCGACGTCGTGGCCGTGCCGCGGGGACGCCGGCCGGAACGCGCCGGGGCGAGTGCCCCACAGGCGTCCGGCCGGGGCGCCCTCGTGATCTGGGGCCGCCGCGACTGACGCCACGCGCGGGCGAGCCGGCCCCGCCACGGCGCCATCCTCTCGCGCCCACGAGGACTACGGTCGAGTCGTGGCGAACCGGCTCGCGCACAGCCTCTCCCCGTACCTCCGGCAGCACGCGGACAACCCCGTCGACTGGTGGGAGTGGGGCGACGACGCCTTCGTCGAGGCCGCGCGGCGGGACGTCCCGGTGCTGCTCAGCGTCGGCTACGCCGCCTGCCACTGGTGCCACGTGATGGCGCACGAGTCGTTCGAGGACGCGGACACCGCCGCGGGGCTCAACGACCGCTTCGTCGCGATCAAGGTCGACCGCGAGGAGCGGCCTGACGTCGACGCCGTCTACATGGCCGCCGTCCAGGGCCTCACGGGCCAGGGCGGCTGGCCCATGACCGTCTTCCTCACGCCCACGGGCGAGCCGTTCTACGCCGGCACGTACTACCCGCCCGAGCCGCGCCACGGGATGCCGTCGTTCCGGCAGGTGCTGGACGCCGTCGCCGAGGCGTGGACGGACCGGCGCGACGGCGTCGTCGAGCAGGCGCGGGCCATCGCCGGCGCGATCGGGGCGGACGACGGCGGAGCGGTGGGTGCCCGGCGTCCGATCGTCGCGGTGCGGGCCTCCGAGCCCGCCCTCGACGCCGCCGCGCTCGATGCCGCCGCGGCGACGCTCGCGGCCGAGTTCGACGCCCGGCACGGCGGCTTCGGCGGCGCGCCCAAGTTCCCACCGTCGATGGCGCTCGAGCTCCTCCTGCGCCACCACGCCCGCACCGGCGACGACGCCTCGCTGGCCATGGTCGCCTCGACCTGCGAGCACATGGCGCGCGGCGGCATCCACGACCAGCTCGCCGGCGGTTTCGCCCGCTACTCCGTGGACGCCACGTGGGCCGTGCCGCACTTCGAGAAGATGCTGTACGACAACGCGCAGCTGCTCCGCCTCCACGCCCACCTGCACCGCAGCGCCGAGCCGGGCGGCCCGACGGCCGAGCTGGCCCGACGCGTCGCCACCTCTACCGCCGAGTTCCTGCTCCGCGACCTGCGCACCGGCCAGGGGGCGTTCGCGAGCGCGCTCGACGCCGACGCGCCGGCCGAACCGGGGGGCCGCCCCGAGGAGGGTGTGTCGTACGTCTGGACGCCGGTGCAGCTCGTCGACGTGCTGGGGGAGGACGACGGCGCCTGGGCGGCCGCCGCGCTCGGCGTCACCGAGGCGGGCACGTTCGAGGGCGGCGCCTCGACCCTGCGGCTCCCGGCCGATCCCGACGACGGCGAGCGCTGGCTCCGCGTGCGGGCGACGTTGCTCGCGGCGCGGGACACCCGGCCGCAGCCGGCCCGCGACGACAAGGTCGTGGCCGCCTGGAACGGCCTCGCCATCGCGGCCCTGGCCGAGGCCGGCGCGCTCCTGGACCGCCCGGACTGGGTCGACGCCGCCGTCGCGTGCGCGGAGCTCCTCGTGAACGTGCACCTCGACGACGGCCGCCTGCGTCGCGTCTCCCGCGACGGCGTCCCCGGCACCGCCGCCGGCGTGCTCGAGGACTACGCCGACGTCGCCGACGGGTTCCTCGCCCTGCTCCAGGCCACCGGTGACCCGGTCTGGCTGACCCGTGCGGGGGCGCTGCTCGACGTCGTCCTCGATCGGTTCGCCGCGCCGGGCGGCGGCTTCTTCGACACGGCCGACGACGCGACCGATCCGCGGCTCGCCACGATCCGTCGTCCGGCGGACCCGTCCGACAACGCCGCGCCGTCCGGGAGCTCGGCCGCCGCCGGGGCGCTCCTGTCGTACGCCGCCCTCACGGGATCGAGGCCCCACCGCGCGGCGGCCGAGGCCGCGCTCGCCGCCGTCGCGCCGCTCGCCGAGCGCGCGCCCAGGTTCGCGGGCTGGGCGCTCGCCGTCGCCGAGGCGGCGCTCGCCGGACCGGCCGAGGTCGCCGTCGTCGGCCCCGGCGACGACCCACGCACCCACACCCTCCTGGCCGCAGCGCGCGGCGCCGGGGCGCCGGGCGCCGTCGTCGTCGCCGCCGATCCGGACGACCTCGGGGCGGACGCCGTCCCGTTGCTGCGGGACCGCCCGCTGCTCGACGGCGCACCGGCGGCGTACGTGTGCCGGCAGTTCGTGTGTGCCCGGCCCACCGGGGACCCGGACGAGCTCGTCGCCCTCCTCGACGCGCGGCATTCCCCGCCGAGTGCGTGATCCCTCCCGCATCTGTGCCGCGTGTCGCGCGAGAAATCCCGCACTCGTCGGCCGGCGACGTAGTCAACCCAGGGGTTGACAACGGCGCCGACGCCTTCTAAGTTCGTAGTCAACCAAGTGATTGAACAACGAGAAGGTTGACCACATGTCCGAGAGTGCGGAGCTCGACAAGGCGTTCCTGGCGCTTGCCGACCCGGTGCGCCGAGCGATCATCGCCCGGCTCTCCCGCGGGCCGGCGACCGTGACCGAGCTGGCCGAGCCGCACGCGATGACGAAGCAGGCAGTCTCGAAGCACATCCACGTGCTCGAGCAGGCCGGCCTCGTCACGCGCAGCCGCGACGCCCAGCGCCGACCGGTCCACCTGGACGCGGCGGCCCTGGAGCGCCTCACGGCCTGGATCGACCGCTATCGCTTGGTGGCGGAGGGTCGGAACCGCCGGCTCGACGCCGTCCTGTCCGAGATGAAGGAGAAGGAACGATGAGCACCAACCCCACCACCATCACCGCCGAGCCCGGCACCGCGTACATCGAGACCGTGCGCGAGTTCGACGTCGACCCGGCCACGCTCTACCGCGCGACGACCGACCCGGAGCTCGTCAGCAAGTGGCTCGGCCCGCGTGAGCTGACGATGGAGATCGAGCACTACGACATCCGTCCCGGCGGCTCGTACCGGTACGTGCAGCACGCTCCGGACGGCGGCACGTACGGGTTCCGCGGCGTGGTGCACACCGCGCGGCCGGGCGAGTACACCGTGCAGACGTTCGAGTTCGAGGGCTACCCGGACTCCGTGGCGCTCGAGACGGCGCGCTACGAGGACCTCGGGAACGGGCGCACCCGGCTCGTGGCTCGGACCATCTTCGACTCCGAGGCCGCGCGTGACGGCGCCGCCGCCAGCGGCATGACGAGCGGCATCGAAGACTCCTACGCCCGACTGGCCGAGCTCGCCGCGGCGCTGTGACGGTCGTCGCCCGCCGAGTGCATGGTTCTTCCCGGCGCCGTCCGGCGTGTCGTGGGAGGAGTCACGCACTCGGCGGGTAGGGCGCGCTCAGGCGCCGACCAGGTGGCTGGGCAGGACGTCGTAGGACGCCGGCAGGGCCGTGAACTCACCGCGCCCGCCGGTGAGCGAACGCAGGTCGAGCGCGTAGCGGACGAGCTCCGACGCCGGGACCGAGGCCTCGATGCGCACCCACCCGTCCGGCTGGACCACCGAGGACGTGATGTGCCCGCGTCGCGCCGACAGGTCGCCGAGCACGTCGCCCTGCGTCGCCGACGGGACGACGACGGCCACCTCGCTCACCGGTTCGAGGACGATCGTCCCGGCGGCCGCGAGCGCCTCCTTCAGCCCGAGCGCGGCGGCGGTGCGGAACGCCATGTCGGAGGAGTCGACCGAGTGGGACTTGCCGCCCGTGACCTCGACGGCGACGTCCACCACCGGGTACCCGTGGGGGCCGCCGTCGGCCATCGCCTCGACGAGCCCCCGGCGCACGGCGGGCAGGTACGAGCGCGGGATCGCGCCGCCGACCACGGAGTCGATGAGCTCGAACCCGCCGCCCCGCGGCAGCGGAGCGACCGTGAGCTCGACCACCGCGAACTGCCCGTGCCCGCCGGACTGCTTCTTGAGCCGGCCCTGGGCCGAGGCGGACCGCGCGATCGTCTCGCGGAAGGGGATCCGCACGGGCGCCGTCGTGACCCGTACCCCGAACACGCGCGCCAGGCGCTCCAGCGCCACCGCCAGGTGGGTGTCGCCGAGGCCCGCGAGCACGCTCTGCCCGTCGACGCGCTCGCTCCGCAGCGTCGGATCCTCGGCCGTGAGGCGGGCCAGGGCCGAGGACAGCTTGTCGTCGTCCGCCTGCGACACGGGTTCGAGCGCGAGCGCGTACACGGCGGCGCGGCGGGGCCGCTCCGAGACGCTGACGGGGAGGCGGCGAGCTGCGAGCAGCGTGCCGGTCGAGGTGGCGGCGAGCTTTGCGACGGCGCCGATCTCGCCCGCCACGAGCCGCTCGACGGGCAGGTGCTCGCGCCCACGCAGCCGGAACAGCCCGTGCAGGCGTTCCTCCGCACCCGTCGCGGCGTTCGCCAGCCGGCCGCCCGAGGGGACCGTCCCGGAGAGCACCTTGAACACGGACACCTGCCCGACGAACGGGTCGGCCACGGTCCGGAACACGTGAAGCAGTGGGTCGGCCGCGGCGTCGGGCTCGACGGCGCTCGCCTCCCCGGCGATCGTGACGGCGGCCGGCCGCGCGGCGGGGGACGGCCCGATCTCGCACAGGAGGTCCGCGAGCCGGTCGACGCCGACCCCCGTCGCGCCGGAGCAGCACAGCACTCCGACGGCCTCACCGGCGGCCACCTGGCGCGCGAACGTGCGCTCGAGCTCCGGTGCGGCCGGGGCGTCCCCGGCCAGGTAGCGCTCGAGCTGGTCGTCGTCGTGCGTGACGATCTCCTCGGTGAGCTCCTCGTGGAGGCGGTGTTCCTCGTCGGCCACCTCGGGAGGCACCGGCTCGTCGTGCCCGCGGCCGCTCCCGTCGCCGTTCGCTCCGTCGTAGGCGTACGCCCGGTCGCTGAGCACGTCGGCGACGCCGCGGAACGCCGACTCCTCCCCGAGCGGCAGCTCCAGCGGCAGGATCGCGTCGCCGAACGCGGCACGCAGCTCGTCGAGCACCCGGTGGAAGTCCGCGCGCGCCTTGTCCTCCTGGGTCACGACGACGAGCCGCGCCAGGCCCGCCTCCGCGCACGCGCGCCACGCCGCCTCGGTGCCGACCTGGACGCCGTCGACGGCACTCACGACGACGAGGGCGAGACCGGCGACGCCGAGCGCTGCGTCCCGGGCACCCACGAAGTCCGCGTAGCCGGGGGTGTCGAGGAACGTCAGGGCGTACGTCTCGCCGTCGGAGGCGGTCCACTCGGCGGACGCGACGCCGAGCCCGATCGAGATCCCGTGCGTGACCTCCTCCGGCTCGTGGTCGCACACCGTGCTGCCGTCCTCGACGCGCCCGGGGCGGGCGATCGCGCCCGCACGATGCAGCAGCGCCTCGACGAGCGTGGTCTTGCCGGCGCCGCTGTGGCCGACGACGGCCACGTTGCGGATCCGCTGCGTCGTCGCACTGACCATGTCCGGCCTCCTGGGCGGGGATCCCAGCGTAGTGCGCGAGCGTGCCCGAGCCCAGGTGCGGTTCTGCCGAGAGCGGATCGGCCGCCGTCGGGCCCGCGGCGCGGATAGCGTGCCGTCATGGCGACGACTGACGACGGCGCACGGGTCCGCGCGATCGGCACGGCACCGACCGTGGGGTCCGCGTGGCGGCACGCGATCGGGCGCCTGCTCCGCCGCCGGCGGGAGCAGCTCGGGCTCCGGCTCGTCGACGTCGCCGTCCGCGCGGGTGTCTCCGCGCAGTACCTGTCCGAGGTCGAGCGCGGCCGGAAGGAGCCCTCGTCCGAGGTGCTCGCGGCCGTGACCACGGCACTGGGCCTCACGCTCGTCGACCTCGCGCACGGCCTCGGACGCGCCCTCGAGCCGCGCCGGCTGACGTCCGTGCCCGGCGGGGTGCGGGTCGTGGAGCTCAGCGGCGTGGATCCGCGGCGTGCGGCTCCGCCGACGTCCTCCGGTGGCGCTCGGGCGACCCGGTCGGGCGACGCCGTCCTCCTCGCCGCCTGACGCCGTCGTCAGTCGGGCCGCTCCGTGAGGATGTGGTCGACGACGCCGTACGCCTTCGCGCGTTCGGCGTCGAGGATGAGCTCCCGGTCCGTGTCCCGCCGCAACGTCTCCACGGACTGCCCGGTGTGGGCGCTGAGCACCTCCTCGAGCTGGGAGCGGACCCGCACGATCTCGTCCGCGGCCAGGATGAGGTCCGGCACCGTGCCGCGGCCCTGACCGGTCGGCTGGTGCAGCACCACGCGTCCGTGCGACAGGATCGAGCGCTGCCCCTTCGCGCCCCCGGCGAGCAGCAGGGCCGCCGTCGTCGCCGCCTGGCCGAGGCACGTCGTCGCGACCGGCGGGCGGACGTACTGCATCGCGTCGTAGACGGAGAGCGTGGCCGGGATGTCGCCACCGGGCGAGTTGATGTAGAGGTGGATGGGCAGGTCCGGGTTGTCCGACTCGAGGTGGATCAGCTGCGCGATGAGGACGTTCGCCACCCCCTCGTCGATGGCCGTGCCGAGGTAGACGATCCGGTCCGACAGCAGGCGGCTGAACACGTCCATCGCCCGCTCCGACCCGGGTCGCTTCTCGACGACGTACGGGATCGTGTAGCTGCTCATGCGCTCGCCCCCAGTCCGACGCGGCGCTGCTGACCCGGTTGCACGCTCGCGAGGTCCGTGACCACGCGGTCGATGAACCCGTACTCGAGCGCCTCGTCGGCGGTGAAGTAGCGGTCCCGCTGGGAGTCCTCCGCGACGCGGTCGATCGGCTGCCCCGTGTGCGCGGCGATGAGCCCGAGCACCGTGTCGCGGGTGTGGCGCAGGTCGTCGGCCTGCACCTCGATGTCGAGGGCGGTGCCGCCGATCCCCGCCGAGCCCTGGTGCAGGAGCACCCGGGCGTGCTCCAGCGCGAACCGCTTCCCGGGGGTGCCCGCCGAGAGGAGGAACTGCCCGGCGCTGTACGCCATGCCCATGGCGAGCGTGCTGACGTCGTTCGGGATGAGGCGCATGACGTCGTGGATGGCGAGCATGGCGGGCACGGAACCGCCGGGCGAGTTGATCCAGAGGCTGATGTCGGCGCGCGGGTCTTCCGCGGACAGCAGGAGCAGCTGGGCGCACAGACGGTTGCCGACGACGTCGTCCAGGCCCGTGCCGAGCACGATGATCCGCTGGTGCAGGAGCCGGGAGGCGAGCTCGTCGTCGAGGGGGCGGGTGGGTGTCTGTTCGCGTGGCATGGCCTCAGCGTGCGACGGCGGCGCCCGCTCTGCGTAGCGGGCGCTGCCGGGGGCGGATCTGCTGTGAGCAGAGCGAGGACTCCGGAGCGAGGATGCAGCGCGGCACCCAGCAACGGATGTGATGATTCGGGGATGTCGTACGTCGTCGTCGGAGTGGTCGCGATCGGAGTCGGGCTCCTGCTGTGCCTGCGCGGCGCCGTCGCGCTCCGGGTGGTCATCGCCGTGTGGGGCGGTCTCGTCGGGCTCAACATCGGCGCCGCCCTCGGCGCGGGTGGCGACGCCGGTGCGTTCCTCGCCACGCCCGCCTCATGGATCGTGGGCCTGCTCCTCGCGGTGGTCTTCGCGCTGCTGGCCTACGTCTTCTACGCCATCGGGGTGATCCTCGCGCTGGGGTCGCTCGGCTTCGTGCTCGGTGCGGCCGTCGCTGGCGCGTTCGGGGTGACCGACGGCGGGGGCCTCCTGCTCGCATCGATCGCCGGGGCGATCGTGCTCGCCGTCGTCGGCATCGCGCTCAACGTCCCGCGACTCTTGCTCGCCGTCGCGAGCGCGCTCGTCGGAGCCGCGCTCATCGTGCGCGGCGCGATGGTGCTCGCCGGCGACGTGCGCCAGGCCGACGTGCTGGAGGTCGCGGAGATCGGCGGGCTGTGGGCGCTCGCGTTCGTCGTGCTCGCGGTCGTCGGCCTCGTGGTGCAGCTGCGCGCGGGCGCGGGGCGCGGCAGCGCGCGGAGCCAGTGGGGCTCCCGCGCGCAGCCCGCCTGAGCGGAGGCCTCAGGGGACGAGCACGATGCGGCCGTGGACCGACCCCGAGGCCAGCGCGGCGAGCGCCTGCGCGGCCTCCTCCAGCGGGTACGTCCGGCCGACGGCGGGCCGGAGCCGACCGTCCTCGAGCAGCGCCCGCAGGTCGGCCATCGAGTCGGCCTTCGCGGGCTGCGTGACACCGGCGTCGAGGTGCCGGGAGAACGGCGCCCGCGCCATGAGGCCGAGCTGGCGCGGCACCCCGCCGAGCCACCGGTGGCCGTACGAGCCGTAGCCGTCGTGCCCGATCAGCACGTAGCGGCCCTGCGGCGTCAGGACGCGTCGGCACGCGGCGTAGGAGTGGTTGCCGGGGATGTCCACGATGAGGTCGTACGTGTCCGGGCCAGCGGTGAAGTCCTCCACCCGGTAGTCGAGGACCCGATCCACGCCGAGGGACCGCACCATCTCGAGCCGGTCCGCGGCGTCGACGGCGGTCACCGTCGCCCCGGAGGCCACGGCCACCGCGACGACGATCGACCCGACGCCGCCCGCAGCGCCGTTGACGAGCACCCGCTGCCCCGCGAGCGAGCGGCCGCGGTCGGGCAGGTTCGCGAGCGCGATCAGCCCGGCCGTCGGCACGCTCGCTGCCTGCTCGTGCGTGACGCCGTCGGGCTTGCGCGCGAGGGCCGCTGCGGGCGCGACCGCGTACTCCGCCCACGCGCCGCCGTTGACCCACTGGATCCCTCGCAGGGTCTCGCCGAAGACGTCATCGCCCACGGCGAGTCCGGTGACGCCGCTGCCGACGGCGGTGATCTCGCCGGACAGGTCCGTGCCGGGCACGACCTGCCGCGGCCCCCGCACTCCCGCGCCCATCAGGCGGAGCACGAGGGGCCGCCCGGCCACGACGTGCCACACGTCCGGGTGCAGCGAGCTCGCCCGGACCCGCACCAGCACCTCGTCGGCCGCGGGCTGAGGCACCGGGAGGTTCTCGACCCGCAGCCGGTCCGGCCGGCCGTATCCGTCCTGCACGACGGCGCGCATGCGGTGAGGGTACGACGTGCGGCCCGGGAAAGGCGCCCCGACAGAGCAGGGAGCGCGCTCCTCGCAGGCCCACAGGCCACAGGTACGTCGGCGACACGCCGTGCACGGGTACCAGCCCGTCCGGCGGTGCTCCGCTCAGGGCCGCAGCAGGCTGACGGCGTTGGCCGTCCACGACTCCTCGCCCTGAGAGCCGGCCGCGGCCTCCAGCGCCGCGGCGAGCATGAGCGCCTCGAGCCAGGCGCGCTCGGCGTCCGAGGGCTGCGCGACGTCGAGGTAGCCCGCGAGGAACGCCGAGCGCGCCTGCGGCGTCGGCGGTCCCCACGCGTGGTACCGGGTGGCCAGGAACACGCTCGAGTGGGCGACCTCGCCCATCGCGTGGCCGCGGTGGGTCTCCTCGAAGTCCAGAATCGCTGACACGGCGTCGCCCGCCCACAAGAGGTTCGCCGAGCGGATGTCGTCGTGCACGAGCTGCGCGCGTGGTTCGTCGTCGGGCAGCGCGGCGACGACGGCGGCGAGCCGGCGCGTCACCGGCTCCAGGCGCGGGTCCTGCGCCGGCCGCTCGGTCCAGGTCTCGACGAGCGCGCGTGGTGTTCTCGCCGGCTGCCCCAGCGCCCCAGGGCGCGCCGGCGGGAACGCCGCCGCGCCGTCGTACGCGGCCATCGACTGGTGCAGGCGCGCCAGCACCTCGCCGGCGGCGCGCGCCTGCACCGTGTCGTCGGCGTCGAGGAGCACCCCAGCGTGGAGCCGCTGCACCCCGATCGACAGGTGCTCGTGGAGCACCTGAGGCTCGCCCGACGTCGCGAGCAGCGGCGCCGAGACGGGCAGGTCGTGGTCGTCGAGCCACACGAGCAGCCGTCCGACAGCGGCGAGGTGGGGGTGCAGCGCCTCGATCGCCGAGCACTTGACGACGAGCTCGCCGACGTCGGACGCCAGGAACGCGATCATGTTGCCCGCGCTGATCACGAGCCGGTCGACGTTCGTGACTTCGACGCCGTGCGTGGCCCGCAGTGCCGCGACGAGCCAGTCCGCCGCAGCCGACGCGCCCGAGAACCGGAACCGGCTGCTCAGCGCGTCGTCGGCCTCGGACGTCTCCCACAGCATCTCCGCGGTGGGCATCATGCGAGCCGCTCCCACAGGAACCGGTACGCGAGCGCCGCCATGTGCGCCGCCTGCGCGTTCGTCGCCGCGCCGCCGTGCCCGCCCTCGACGTTCTCCCAGTACGTCACGTCCTTGCCGGCGGCGAGCATGAGGGCGGCCATCTTCCGTGCGTGACCCGGGTGCACCCTGTCGTCGCGCGTCGACGTCGTGAACAGCACCGGCGGGTACGTCCGCTCGGCGTCGAAGAGGTGGTACGGCGAGAACGTGCGGAGGAACGCCCACTGCTCGTCGTCGTCGGGATCCCCGTACTCCGCCATCCACGACGCCCCGGCGAGCAGGTGGCTGTACCGCTTCATGTCCAGCAGTGGCACCTGCACGACGACGGCGCCGAACAGCTCCGGGTACTGCGTGAGCATGTTCCCGGTCAGCAGCCCGCCGTTCGAGCCGCCCTGGATGCCGAGGCGCGCCGGCGACGTGATGCCGCGCGCCACGAGGTCGCGCGCGACGGCCGCGAAGTCCTGGTACGCCTTGTGCCGCTTCTCCTTCAGCGCGGCCTGGTGCCAGGTGGGGCCGTACTCGCCACCCCCGCGGATGTTCGCGACGACGTAGACGCCGCCCCGGGAGATCCACGAGCGGCCGAGCGTGCCGGAGTACGCCGGCGTCAACGAGATCTCGAACCCGCCGTACCCGTACAGCAGCGTCGGCGCGGTGCCGTCGAACGCGAGATCCGCGGGCCGCACCACGAAGTAGGGCACGCGCGTGCCGTCGTCGGACGCCGCGAAGTGCTGCTCGATGACCCGCCCGTCCGGGTCGAAGAACGTCGGCTGGTGCTTGAGCTGCTCGGCGCGGCTCGCGCCGTCCGGCCCGATCTCGACGAGCGACAGCGTGGTCGGGGTCAGGTAGTCGGTGGCGACCATCCAGACCTGGTCGAGCTCGTCGTCGTCGACGGCGGAGACCTCGACGGTCCCGAAGTCCGGCGCCGCGGTGAACGGCGTCCGTGCCCACGTCCCGCCTGCTCCGCTCGCCGCGCTCGGGGGCGTGAGGACCTCGAGTCGGTTCTTGACGTCGTCGAGCACGTTCACCACGAGGTGCGACGCGGTCCACGTCGCCCCGACGAGCGCCGTCGTCGGCGTGGGCTCGACGAGGACCTCGAACGCGCGCGAGCCGGACAGGAAGTCCTCGAAGCGGATCGCGAGCAGCGAGCCCGCGTCGAAGGTCGGGCCGACGGCGTCGCCACCTTCCAGGGTCCAGTCCTCGCGCAGCTCCACCAGCAGCCACTCGCGCTTGACGCCGGCCATCGCGGAGTTGGGGACGTCGACCTTGGTGAGTTCGCCGTCGGCACCGAGCAGGTACAGCTCGTCGTCGTAGAACGCGATCGTGCGGCTCACCCAGTCGCGCTCGAAGCCCGGCGTACGGTCGTGGAACGCCGCGATGTACATGTCCTCGGACGCGCCCTCGTAGACGAGCTCGGCGTCGGCGAGGTCCTGCCCGCGCCGCCAGCGCTTGGCGAGGCGGGGGTAGCCGGACGGCGTCATCGTGCCGGGGCCGAAGTCCGTGAAGACGAAGAGGGTGTCCTCGTCGATCCAGCTGATGCCGCCCTTCGCCTCCGGGCGGTGGAAGCCGCCGTCGACGAACGCCAGCGCTCCGAGGTCGAACTCGCGGCTGACGTCGGCGTCCGCGCCGCCGCGGGACAGGTCGACGATGGCCCGCCGGAAGGCGAGCGGGCCGGTGCGCAGCACGCTCGCGCCGTGCCACACCCAGTTCTCACCCTCGGTCTCGTTGAGGGCGTCGACGTCGAGCACGACCTCCCACTCGGGGTCGTCGCTCCGGTAGGAGTCGAGTGTCGTGCGGCGCCAGATCCCGCGCTCCTGGTCGGCGTCGCGCCAGAAGTTGTAGTAGTGCTCGCCGACCTTGGCGACCTCGGGGATCTTGTCCGTCGAGTCGAGGACGCCGAGGATGCCGGCCTTGGTCGCGGCGAAGTCGTCGCTCGCGGCCAGCGAGCCGTCAGTCTCGGCGTTGCGCTCGCGGACCCAGCCCAGGGCGTCGTCGCCCTCGACGTCCTCGAGCCACGCGTAGCGGTCTGCGGCGGCCGGATCGCCGGCGGTCGCGGGGGCGGGGGTTCCGGTGGCGGTCTCGATGGCGTCCGACGTCATGGTCCGACTCTAGGCGGACTCCCTCGCCCTCTCGGAGCCCACCGAGTGCGTGATCCGTCCCGCCGGTCGTCGGCGTGTCGTGGGAGAACTCATGCACTCGGGTGACGTTGACGTCGCCCGGGGAGCGAGTAATATAAGCGGGAACTTATGACTCAGGAGGAACCATGACCACGACCATCGACCCGATCGAGCAGGCGCGCCTCGTCACGCGCGAGGTGCACACGGCCGAGAAGGACGGCGCCACGACCAAGATCGCCGTCGCGCGCCGCGCGTACGCCGCCGAACCCGCCGACGTCTGGGATGCGCTCACGATGCCCGAGCGCCTGCCCCGCTGGTTCCTGCCCGTCAGCGGCGATCTGACCGTCGGCGGCCGGTACCAGTTCGAGGGCAACGCGGGCGGCGTCGTCGAGGCGTGCGAGCGGCCCGACCGCTTCGACGTCACCTGGGAGTTCGGTGGCGGCGTCAGCTGGCTCACGGTCACGCTCACGCCCGACGACGGCGGGACGGTCCTCGAGCTGCGGCACGAGGCCGTCGTGGATCCGGACATGTGGGAGGAGTTCGGGCCGGGGGCGGTCGGCCTCGGGTGGGACGGCGCGCTGCGTGGTCTGGGCCTGCATCTCGACTCCGGCGCCGGGCTCGACCCGGAGGCAGTGATGGCCTGGGTGCTCAGCCCGGAGGGTGTCGCCTTCCATCGGGCGGCCGGTGAGGACTGGGAGCGGGCGGACGTCGCCGACGGAGCCGACCCCGCCGTCGCCCACACGGCGTCCGAGCGCGCGATCGCGTTCTACACGACGATGCCCGAGGAGGCGCCCGCTGGCGACGACGGCGCGTCGGGATCCGAGGGCGAGACCCCGGCGCGCTGACGTGGCCGGCGTCTTCGAGGCGCTCGGGGACCCGGTGCGCCGCCGGATCCTCGAGCACCTGGCCGACGGCGAGGCCGCCGCGGGCGTGCTGAGCGACCTCGCGCGGGCGGAGTTCGCGATCTCGCAGCCGGCGACGTCGCAGCACCTGCGCGTGCTGCGGGAGGCGAGCCTCGTGAACGTCCGCGCCGAGGGGACCAGGCGGCTGTACGCCGTCGACCCGGACGGGCTGGACGCCGTGCAGGACTGGCTGGCCAGGTTCCAGGGCGCCTTCTCCCAGCCGCTCGACGCCCTTGCGACGGAGCTGGCCCGCGGGCGGCGGGAACGCCGTCGGGCAGCGACGGCGGATCGCGCCGAGGGCCGGCCGGCGGCGGCGGGTCGCGCCGAGGGCCGGCCGGCGGCGGGCGGAGAGGGTCGCAGCGCGTGAGCGGGGGCCGTCTCGCGCCGAGTGCGTGAGGTCTCGCGCTCTCGGCGGCGTGGCGCGGGTAGCACTCACGCACTCGAGGCGCCGCGAGTGCCAGCGAGTGCCATCTCGTATTCGTGCGCGCACCTATATGTACAGTCCTATAGGCGAGCCGGTACCGTGACGGCATGGAGCTCAGACACGCCATCCTCGGCCTCCTGTCGATCCAGCCGCTGAGCGGCTACGACCTCGGGCGCGCGTTCGCCGGGACGGTGGCGCACTTCTGGTACGCCGACCAGTCGCAGATCTACCGCACGCTCGATCGCCTCGCGGCGGACGGCGCGATCGAGACCGAGCGGATCCGGCAGCAGACCCACCCCGATCGGAAGGTGCACACCCTCACGGACCGGGGGCGGGCGGAGCTGACGGCATGGCTGACGTCGCCGCTGGAGCCGGAGCGCCCCAAAGAGCCGTTCCTCGCGAGGCTGTTCTTCGCGGCCGAGCTCGGCGTCGAGGGCGTGGAACGGCTGCTGGAGGAGCGCGAGCGTCAGACCAGGGAGGTGCTCGAGCGGCTGCGCGCGATCACGGTCCCCGCCGGTGACCGTGCCGCGGTGCTGCAGCAGGCCACCCTGAGCTCGGGCATCGCCCACGCCGAGGCCGAGCTGGAGTGGCTCGCCGATACCCGGCGCCGCAACGCCGGGGCGGTGGAGCAGTCATGACGCAGGCGGCCGCGGCGACCGACTACCCGCTCGAGCACGGCCCTCGCGAGGGCGAGACCATCGTCCTGCTCCACGGCGGGAACGTGGCCGGGTGGATGTGGGAACCGCAGGTGCAGCGCCTGCCCGGGCGGCACCTCCTGACGCCGGACCTTCCGGGATACGGGGCGCGCACCGACGTGATCTGGCCCGGCCTGGCCGGTGTGGCCGACGACGTCGCGAGCCTCGTCCGCGATCGTGCGGTCGGCGGGCGGGCGCACGTCGTCGGGCTCTCGCTCGGGGGCCACGTCGCGATGCATCTCATCCAGCGGCACCCGGAGCTGGTGCGGACCGTCACCGTGACCGGCGTCGCCGCGGCGGGTCTCGGTCGGCTCGAACGACTCCTCATCACGCCGCAGGTGCCCCTGTGGAACCGGCGCTGGTACTGGGCCGCGCAGGCGGTGGCGTTCGGCATCCCCGCCGACGGCCGCGAGCTGTTCGTGACCTCCGGCAGCAGCGTGCGCCCCGAGACGAACCGGCGGATGTTCCACGAGGTCGCCGCCGGCACGATGCCGTCCGGCGGCATCGACTTCCACGGGCCGGTCCTCGCGGTCAGCGGCGAGCGCGAGAGCCGTTCGGTCCGGGGGGCGTTCGCCCGGTTGGGGGCCGCGATCCCGCAGTTGCGTACGTGGATCGCGCCGCGGATGCACCACACCTGGAGCGTCGAGGACCCCGACCTGTTCACCCGGATGGTCACCACGCACACCGAGACCGGGGTCTGGCCGCCAGGGCGCGGATGAGGGTGTCCCCCGGGCGCCGAGCCTGGATCAGGGAGCGACGCCGCGGCGGAACGCGCGCACCGCGAGGTCGGCGGTGACATGCCGCGGCACCCCTTCGTTGCTCACCTCGGAGGCCGTGTAGAGCACGGCGTAGAAGAGGTTGACGGCCCAGGCCGTCGGGATCTCGGGCGCGATGCCACCCTCGGCGCGGGCGCGCTCGATGGCCGCCACCATCTCGTCGCCGCCGTCGTCGCCGTCCCAGTTCGGGTTGCCGTCGAACCTGCTCGGGTCGGAGAACAGGAAGATCACCCGGTCGCCCATGTCGATGCCGGCGCGCAGGAACTGCTCGAGTCCGTCCATCGTGGTCGCGTACGGCGCCAGGACGGCGTCGATCGTCTCGAACTGCGCGAACGAGTCCAGCAGCAGCCCGTCGATGAGCGCCTGGCGGTCGGTGAAGTAGCGGTGCAGCGTCGAGCGGCTGACCTCGGCGCGCTCTGCGATCGTCGAGAGCGACGCGGAGTAGTCCCGTGCCCAGACCGCGGCCGCGGCGTCGAGGATCGCGTGCCGGGTGCGCGCGCGGACCCCACGCTCGACGCCCTCCGCTGTCTCGCTCTCCGCCGTCATGCCGCCGAGGGTACGCCGATCTCCGATTGAGGGACAGTCGGGTTGCGAAATGCGACAGATGTGTCGCATACTGCTTCGGGAGCGTTCAAGCGAGGAGAGGGCCGATGAGCGGACAGACGGCAGAGAACACCGAGCAGGGTGTGCCCGAACGGACCACGCGGGAGAAGGCCCGCATCCTGTGGGCGTACGCCCGCCCTCACAAGGGCGTCCTCGCCGTCGCCCTCGTGCTCGGCGCGCTCGGCGTCGCTGCCGAGCTCGCCACACCGCTCGTCACGAAGGCGGTGCTCGACGGCCTCGAGATGTCCGCGTCGCTGCGCACGCCGATCACGATCCTCGCGGTGCTGCTCGTCGCGGGCTCCGTCGTCGGGCTGATCCAGGGGATCATGCTCGGCACGCTCGCGGAGCGGATCATCCTGGCCGCGCGCACCGGGATCGTCCGTCACCTCCTGGGTGCGCGCGTGCCCGAGGTCACCGCGCGCCCGCCGGGCGAGCTCGTCACGCGGGTCACCTCCGACACGCTGCTGATCCGCGAGGCGACGACGTCCAGCGTCGTCAACTTCGTCAACGGCCTCATCGGGCTCGTCGGCGCGATCGTGCTCATGGCCTACCTCGACGTCGTGCTGCTCGGCACGACGGTGGCGGTCCTGGTGCTCGTCGGGATCTGCGTCGTCGTGCTCATGCCGCGCCTCTCGAAGGCCCAGCAGGAGGCCCAGGAGCACGTCGGCAAGCTCGGCGGGCGGCTCGAGGGCGTCGTCCGCGCCCTGCGTACCGTGAAGTCCGCCCGCGCGGAGACGCGCGAGACGAGCCGGATCTCGGCGCACGCGGAGGACTCCGCCCGGGCCGGGATCCGCGCCGTCAAGCTCGAGAACGTCTCCTGGACCATCACCGGCGCCGGGGTGAACCTCGCCGTCATGCTGCTGCTCGGCGTCGGGGCGTGGCGCGTGTCCACCGGGGCGATCACCGTGACCACGCTCGTCGCGTTCCTGCTCTACGTCTTCCAGCTGATGATGCCGGTCATGCTGCTGACGATGGCGCTGACGTCGCTGCAGTCCGGCCTTGCCGCTGCCGCGCGGATCAGCGACGTCGAGGACATGGAGCTGGAGGCCGACGACGACGGCGCCGTCGCCTCGCGCGCGCAGGTCACCGATCGTGCGGGTCAGGTCGCGACAGGCTCGGCTGGGGCGAGCCCGCCCGAGCCGCCCGCGCTCCGGCTGCGCGACGTGACGTACCGCTACCAGACCGCCGACGGCGTCGCCCCGGCCCTGAACGGTGTCTCGATCAGCGTGCCGCGCCGCGGCCACACGGCGATCGTCGGACCGTCCGGCGCCGGGAAGACGACGATCATGTCGCTGCTGCTGCGGTTCCTGACGCCGGAGGACGGGCGGATCGAGCTCGACGGCCGCCCGTACGCGGAGTGGACCACCGACGAGATCCGGTCGCGGATCGCGTACGTGGAGCAGGACACGCCCATCGTGCCCGGGACGCTGCGGGAGAACCTCGCGTACGCCGCTCCGGACGCCTCGGACGCGCGGGTGTGGGCCGCCGTCGACGCCCTGCGCCTCAGTGCACGGGTCGCCACGATGCCGGACGGTCTCGACACCGAGGTGACGTCGGCCGAGCTCTCCGGGGGGGAGCGGCAGCGCGTGGCGGTCGCCCGGGCGCTCGTGGCGCAGCCGGAGATCCTGCTGCTGGACGAGGCGACGGCGCAGCTCGACGGCCTCACCGAGGCGGCGCTCGCGGGGGCCATCCGCGAGGTCGCGGCCACCGGGGCGGTCGTCACGATCGCGCACCGGCTCTCCACGGTCGTCGACGCCGACCAGATCGTGCTCCTCGAGCGCGGGCGCGTGCGCGCCGTCGGCCGGCACGCGGAGCTGCTCGAGGCGGACGAGCTGTACCGGGAGCTGGTTGCCGCGCTGCGGCTCGACGCGAGCGTCGGCGCCCCGCACGACGAGGCGGTGGCCGGCGAGGCTCGGGACGGCGAGCCGGCGTCGGACGTGCCGGTCCCGGCCACGACCTGACCCGAGCGTCGACTGCCTGATCCGTCCTCGCGCCCGGGGCATCGCCGAGTGCGTGCCCTCTCCCGCCCTCATCGGCGTGTCGGCGGGAGGGATCACGCACTCGGCGGTGGCCTACGCTCGCGGACGTGAGCGCGGGTGCGGCAGAGAGACCGACGGCGGCGGGGGTCGGCCCGCGGGCGTCGCTGTCCGGCGTCGCGCTCGGCCTGGTCGCTGCGGCGGCGTTCGGCACGTCCGGGATCGCGGCGCGACCGCTGCTCGACGCCGGCTGGTCGCCGACCGCCGCCGTCCTCGTCCGGATCGGCGTCGCGGCGCTGCTGCTGGCCGGCCCGGCGGTCTGGATCCTGCGGCGCGACGGCGTGGCCGGCCTGCGCGGCAAGGTGCGGCTGCTCGTTCTGTTCGGCGTCTTCGGCGTCGCCGGCGCGCAGGTCTGCTACTTCAACGCCGTCCAGCACCTCTCGGTGGGCGTCGCGCTGCTCATCGAGTACTCCGGGATCCTCCTCGTGGTCGCGTGGAACTGGCTGCGCGGCCTCGTCCCGGCGCGGATCACCCTCGCGGGAGCGGCGATCGCCGTCGTCGGCCTCGCCCTCGTGCTCGACGCCTTCGGCGGCGCGGAGGTCTCCGCCACCGGGGTGCTGTGGGCGTTCGGTGCCGCCGTCGGGCTCGCCGTGTACTTCGTGATCGGCGCGCGCACGGAGGACGGCGTGCATCCGATCGTCATGGTGAGCTCCGGCATGGTCGTCGGTGCCGTGGCGCTCGGCCTGCTCGGCGCCGTCGGGCTCATGCCGGTGGTGATCGGCGCGGCCGAGGTGACGCTCCTCGGAAACGAGATCCCCGCCGTCGTCGTCCTGCTGTGGCTCTGCCTCGTGACGGCGGTGCTGGCGTACGTGGCCGGCGTCGTCGCCAGCCGTCGGCTCGGCTCGACCACCGCCTCGTTCCTCGGCCTGACCGAGGTGCTGTTCGCCGTCGTCTTCGCGTGGCTGCTGCTCGCGGAGGTGCCCTCGCCGGTCCAGCTGCTGGGCGGCGTCGCCGTCCTGATCGGCGTGGTCCTCGTGCGGCTCGGGGAGCTGCGCAGGAGCCGCCCGCCGACGGACCTCGCGGGCGTTGCCGTCGGCGACCCGTAGCGCCGCCCGCGGTGCGAGCCGTGGCCGCCGGCCGGCGCGGGTGCTATCCAGGAACCCATGGCGCGATCCCAGACGGAGACGGCGGCGGCCCCGGAGTCCGAGAGCACGCTCACCGTCGTCATCGCGTTCGCCGCGAACCTGCTGATCGCCGTCGCGAAGACGGTGGCTGGCGCGGTGACCGGGTCGGCCTCGATGGTCGCCGAGGCGGCGCACTCCTGGGCCGACGCCGGCAACGAGGTCTTCCTCCTCGTCGCCGGGCGGCGCGCCGCCAAGCCGAAGGACGCCGCGCACCCCCTCGGGTACGGGCGCGAGGCCTACGTGTGGTCGATGTTCGCGGCCATCGGGCTGTTCGCGGCGGGCAGCGCCGTCTCGATCACGCACGGCGTCACCGAGCTGCTGAACCCGGAGCCCGCGGAGAGCTTCGGGGTCGCGTACGCCGTGCTCGCGATCGCGTTCGTGCTCGAGGGCACGTCGTTCCTCCAGGCGTGGCGGCAGGTCCGGCGCGGCGCGCGGAAGGCGCACCGGGACGTGCTCGACCACGCGCTGCGCACCTCCGACCCCACGCTGCGAGCCGTGTTCGCCGAGGACGCCGCCGCGCTCATCGGGCTCCTCATCGCCGCGACCGGCATCGGGCTGCACCAGATCACGGGCTCGGCGGTGCCGGACGCGCTCGGCTCCATCGGCGTCGGGATCCTGCTCGGCGTGGTCGCCGTCGTGCTCATCGACCGGAACCGCAGGTTCCTCGTGGGCGAGGAGCCGACGGGGGCCACGCGGCAGGCGATCGCCGACGCCGTCGCGGCGCTTCCCGGCGTCGCGAGCGTGACGTACCTGCACGCGGAGTTCGTCGGGCCGCGCCAGCTGTACGTCGTCGCCGCGGTGGACCTCGAGGGCGACGACGTCGAGTCCCACGTGGCCGTCCGGCTCCGGGAGCTGGAACGGCGGCTCGAGGCGCTGCCGATGGTCGTCGAGGCGGTGCTCACGCCGGCCCTGCCGGGGTCCGGCTTCGGCGACGCGCCGGTCTAGGGCTGACCGCCGTGGTGCCCGCGGTCCATCGCGAGCGCAGCGAGCATCCCGACCACGAGCACGCCCGCCGCCAGCAGCAACGTCTGGCCGGTCGCCGTCGCAAAGCCTGAGTGGAACGCGGAGGTGGCGGCGTCCTGGAGCAGCTGAGCGACGTCGTCGGGGATCCCCGGCGGCAGCGCAGGCATCGTGCCACCGAACGAACCGCCAGCCTGGGAGAAGCCCTCGACGAACGGCTCGCGCAGCTCGGCCGGGAGCCCGGCGGCGGCGTCCCGCGCGGCAGCCGGCAGCGTGACCGACAGCCGCGCCGTCAGCATCGCCACGATCGCGGCCGAACCGATGACACCACCGACCTGGCGGGTGGTGTTGAACGCGCCCGCGCCGGCGCCTGCGGTGCGGTGGTCGAGGCCCGACGTCGCGAGGTTCGCCAGCGGCGAGAACACCGCGCCGGTTCCGACGCCGAACAGCGCCATCGGTGCGAGGAACGCCAGCGGAGAGGTGTCGGGCGACACGATCGCCCAGAGCCACACCACCGCGCCCGCGATCGCCGCGAAGCCGGCCGCGACGACCCACTTGCCGGGGATGCGGTCCGACAGGCGGCCGGCGATCGGTGCGACCACGCCGGACACGAGCGAGCCCGGCAGGTTGAGCAGCGCGGCGTGCAGCGGGGACAGGTCGAGGATCGTCTGCAGGTAGATCGTCAGCGGGAAGAAGATCCCGATCATCGCGAACGACACCGCCATCCCGCCGACGTTCGCCAGCGAGAAGTTCCGGTGCGAGAACAGCGACAGCGGGAGCAGCGCGCGGTCGCGCAGGTGGTGCTGCCACAGCACGAACCCGGTCAGCACGAGCAGCCCGACGACGATCAGCCCCACCACCGTGACGGGCACGTCCACGGGTCCGACGCTGACGACGCCGATCCGGCCCCAGTCGTACGTCTCGCCCTCCTGCAGCCCGAACACGAACGCGAACAGGCCGATGATCGAGAGGGCGACGCCGAGCAGGTCGAACGAGCGCTTGTGGGTGGCGAGGCGTGGCAGGTTCGTGAACGCCATGACGAGCGCGATGACGCCGACCGGGATGTTCACGAAGAAGATCCACTCCCAGCCCCACGTCTCGACGAGGAAGCCGCCCAGCACGGGGCCGGTGATCGTGGCGACCCCGGCGACGGCGCCCCACAGTCCCATCGCCGCGCCGCGGCCCCGGGGCGGGAAGACCCGCGTGATCATCGACATCGTCTGCGGCGTCATGAGCGCGGCGCCGATGCCCTGCACGACTCGCGCCACGATGAGCATCTCGACGGTGCCGGCCAGACCGCACCAGGCGGAGGCGGCCGTGAACACGACGAGTCCGAGGACGAACACGGGCTTCGGCCCGTACCTGTCGCCCAGGCGGCCGGCGAGCAGGAGGAGGACGGCGTAGCTGAGCAGGTAGGCGCTGTTGACCCAGCCGATCGAGACGAGGTCGGCGTCGAGCTCCGCCGTCAGCGTCGGGACGGCGATGTTCACGATCGTGGTGTCGACCATGATCATGAAGAAGCCGAGCGCGAGCGGCGGGATGACGCTCCACGGGCTGCGGCCGTGGAGGTCGACGGCGCCGCCCGGTGCGGGGCTGCCGGGTGCTGTCGTGGTGGTGCTCATGCGGTCTCCGGGTCGGCGGGGTACGGGTAGTCGTCGGGTGGCAGGGCGTCCCAGCTGAGGGCGCCGGTGGTCAGGTCGCCGAGCACGTCGTCGAGCCAGTCGCGTTCGGCGCCGAGCATGTGGGCGCGGTGCTCGACGTCGAGAAGGAACCTGCGCGGGAGGCCGCGCGTCAGTAGCATGTCGAGCTTCGCGCGGATCGCCTCGACCTCCGCGGCGAGGTCGTCGCGCCTGTTGCGCAGGTGGGCGACGGCGTCGGCGAGCGGGAGGTCGTGCGCCAGCGACAGTCCGACCGGGAGGCGCAGGTACTCGGGCGAGCGGTCGCCGATGAGCTCACGGACCCGGTCGGCGAGGGCGTCGCGGCCCGTCTGGGTGAGGGCGTACGTCGTGCGCTCGGGCCGGTTGCCGGCGCGATCCGTGCCCTGGGACGCGACGAGGCCGTCCGCCTCGAGACGCTCGACGGCGTGGTAGACGGCGCCGGGGCTGAGCCGGACGAGCTGGTCGCTGCGGCGGGCGCGCAGCGTGCCGAGGATCTCGTAGGGGTGCATCGGTCGCTCGCGCAGCAGGCTGAGCACGAGCGTGGCGACGGGGGAGAGCTGGGGCATGGGTCCCGGTGTTCCGTGGTGAATATTCCGAGCGGAATAGTAGGCACGGGCGTCGGCGTGTGTCCAGTGCGGGTCCGGCCCCTGTGCTGGTCGGGACCTGGTCCTCGTGGGCCTCTGTGCTGGTCCGGCCCTGTGCTGGTCCCCCCGTGAGCCGAGGTAGTAGCTGCGGGGTGAGGAAGTAGCTCCGACGTACTGCCTCGTCCCGGTACTACTACCTCGAGGCACCGAGGCACCGAGGCACCGAGGCACCGAGGCACCGAGGCATCGAGGCAACGGGCGGAGGCAGGCAGTCCGCGCCGATCGGACGCCCGTGAGCCATCGCACGTTCAACGACCTGTCGCCGCCGCGCCGCCGGCCGTCCCTAGCCTCCGATCGTGCCCATCTCCCAGTCCCGGTCCCAGCTCGGACCGCGTCCCGGCGGTGCGCCCGTCGTCGCTGCCGGCGACGCCGCCGCCCGCCGTCGCCGTCGTCGTCCCGCCGCTCTCGCCGCTCTCGCCGCTCTCGCCGCTCTCGCCGCTCTCGCCGCGCCGGCCGTCGCGATCCTCGCCACCGCTGAACGGGCGCTCGCCGTCGAGCAGCCGATCGTCGTTTCCGCCCCGGACGCGCCGTTCGAGCTCGCCCCGCTCGGCACGTACCGCACGGGCGTGATCGACGCCGGCGCGTCCGAGATCGTCACGTTCCACCCCGGCACCGACCGCTTGTTCGTGGTCAACGCGGACGCGGGCGTCGTCGAGGTGCTCGACGGCGCCGACCCGTCCGCGCCGACCCAGATCGGGACGCTCACGACGGCGGGCGCCCTCGCGGCCGACGGGTCGACGGTCCCGGCCGGGGCCGTGGCGAACTCGGTGGCGGTGCGCGCCGACGGGCTCGTCGTCGTCGCTGTCGAGTCCGACGTCAAGACGGACGCCGGCTGGCTCGTGTTCTTCGACGCCGCGCAGGCGGACGCCCCCGCGCTGGGCGCCGTCCGTGTCGGCGCGCTCCCCGACATGGTGGCGCTCACCCCGGACGGCGGCCGCGCCGTCGTCGCTAACGAGGGCGAGCCCGCCGACGACTTCTCCGTCGACCCCCAGGGCTCCGTCGCCGTCGTCGACCTCCCGGACGACGTCGCCGCACCGGCGCAGGACGCCGTCCGCATCGCCGACTTCCACGCGTACGAGGCCGACGGCGCGCTCCCGGAGGGCGTGCGCGTGTTCGGCCCGACGGTGAACGCCGAGTACCCGGTCTCCGCGAACCTCGAGCCGGAGTACGCGGCGATCTCCGCCGACGGCGCCCACGCCTACGTGACGCTGCAGGAGGCGAACGCGATCGCCGTCGTCGACCTGGCCGACGCCGAGGTGTCGCGGATCCTGCCGCTCGGCTCGAAGGACCACTCGGTCGACGGCGCCGGCCTCGACCCGAGCGACCGGGACGGCGGCATCGCCATCGGCACGTGGCCCGTGCGCGGGCTGTACCTGCCCGACGCGATCACGTCCTACGCCGCCGACGGCGCCACGTACCTCGTGACGGCGAACGAGGGCGACGCGCGGGAGTGGGGCGACTACGTCGAGCCCGCGCGCGTGGGCGACCTCGGCTCGGACGGGCTCCCGCCGGTGTGCGACGACGCGCCGGCCGCCGCCCTCACCGGCGACGACGCGCTCGGCCGCCTCAACGTCACGACGGCGGACGGCCTGTCCGACGACGGCTCGTGCTACGAGGAGCTGTTCGCGTTCGGGGCACGCTCGTTCTCCATCTGGACGACGGACGGCGAGCTCGTGTTCGACTCCGGCGACCAGCTCGAACGCCTCGTCGCGGACGCGCTGCCCGAGTTCTTCAACTCGAACCACACGGAGGCGAACCTCGAGGGCCGCAGCGACGACAAGGGGCCGGAGCCCGAGGCGGTGGCCGTCGGCGAGGTCGACGGGAGCACGTACGCGTTCGTGGCCTTCGAGCGGGTGGGCGGCATCGCCGTCTTCGACGTCACCCGGCCCGACGACGTCCGCTGGGTCACGTACGTGAACAATCGCGACTTCGCGGTGTCGCTCGAGGACGCCGCCGACCCGCAGGCGGTGCTGGACTCCGCCGGCGACCTGGGGCCGGAGGGGCTCGCGTTCGTGAGCGCCGACGACTCGCCGACCGGCAGCCCGCTGCTCGCCGTCGGCAACGAGGTGTCGGGCACGACGACGCTGTACGCCGTCGGGGACGACGGCGGGCCCACCCCCACGCCGTCGCCCACGGGCGGGCCGACGCAGGAGCCCACCGGCGAGCCGACGCCGTCGCCGACCGCCGAGCCGACGCAGGAGCCCACCGCCGGCGAGCTCCGCGTCGCGGTGCCGGGCGAGGTCCGCGCCGGCGAGGAGGCGTCGGCGACGGTCTCGGGCGCGGCCGCCGGTGAGGACCTCGCGGCCACCATGTTCTCCGACCCGCTCGACGTCGGGACCGTGACCGCCGGGGCCGACGGCGTCGCGACCCTCACGTGGACCGTGCCGGCGGACGTCGCCCCGGGCGCCCACACGCTGCGCGTCGAGGGACCGGTCTCGGGTGTCGCCGAGGTGACGTTCACGGTGCTCGCCGCCGGGTCCGACGACGACGGCGCCGCCTCGCCGGGCGGCTCGCTGCCGTCGACCGGCGCGGGCACACCCGCCCTCGTCGCCCTCCTCGCGGCCTTCGCCGTGGGAACCGGGGCGCTGCTCCTGCGCCGGGCACGCGCGGCCCGGATCTGAGCATCCCGTGGCCTCGTCCGGCGTCTGAGGTACCTCAGACGCCGGACGGCGCGGGCGTCTGAGGCGCTACGCGCGGGCACGGCACGAGAACGTGGTCGAGTGCCGGATCCGGTGCCCCGGTCCTCACCGGCAGAGTCCTATCTGTCGGTGGGAACCCGCCGGGGAACGAGGATCACGATGTATCTCTGGGACCAGGCCGTCGCAGCCGAGGTGGCCTACCGTCAGGAGCGACTCGCTGCCGAGGCCCCCGGTGTGCCGGGAGCGCTGCTGCAGTGGTGGCGCCGTCGTCGCGAGGAGCGGCGCGCGATCGAGGCCGTCTGGGCCGCCGCCGAGCGCTGGACGGCGCGCGAGCTTCCGGTCATCACCCTCCCCGAGGCAGTCGTCTCCGGGGCCGACCTGCACCACCTCGCACAGCGCCCGCGTCGAGCCGAGCTGCGCCGCGCGGGATCCGAGCCGTCCGAGCGGTCCGCCGCCTGAGGGCCGCGACGGCGTCCGGGCGCGGGGCGGAGGGCCCCGCGCCCGGAATGCTCGACGGCGCGAGCGCGTTGCGTCCGCGTGCCCACTGACCACCGCGGACGGCTCACCGAACGACGGGCCGCGCTCGAGGAGCGCCTGCGCGCGCTGCGCGCGACCCGCGGCGAGATCATCGCCGCGTCCGCATCGTCGAACGCGGACGACGAGCACGACCCCGAGGGTTCGACGATCGCGTACGACCGGGCCCAGGTCGGCGCGCTGATCGCGAGCGCGGAGCACGAGCGCGAGGAGCTCGACGCCGCCCTCGCCAGGATCGAGGACGGGACGCACGGCGTGTGCGAACGGTGCGGGCGGCCGATCCCGGCCGCGCGGCTCGAGGTCCGGCCGGCGGCGCGGACCTGCGTCGGCTGCGGCTGAGCGCAGCCGTCTCGGCGAGCGGGCAGGACGCCCGCGTACCCGCCCGGCGCGGGATCGTGGGGAGATGAGCGACGACGCCCGCTTCGCGCCCGCGGCACGCTGGATCTGGGACGACGGCGAGCCGTCGCCCCGCAACGCCTGGCGGTGCTTCCGGCGCACGGTCACGATCGACGACGACGAGCCGGACGCCCGGCTCCGCGTCACCGCCGACACCCGGTACGTCGCGTACGTCAACGGCGTCCGGGTCGGGCACGGACCGGTGCGCGGTTTCCCGGAGCACTGGTTCGTCGACGACTGGGAGGTCGGGCACCTGCTCCGGCCCGGGGCGAACGTCGTCGCCGTCCTCGTCCGGCACGACGGCGTCGCGACGTTCTCGTCGCTGCGCGCTCGCGGTGGGCTGCTCGCCCAGCTCGACCTCCCGGCGTCGTCGACCCACGTCGTGAGCGACCCGAGCTGGCAGGTCGCGACGCACGCCGGGTTCGACGCACGCTCCCCCCGCATCTGCCCGCAGCTCGCGTTCGTCGAGGTCGTGGACGGCGCGTGGCAGCCCACGTGGACGACGGACGTCGCCGAGCCGGCGACCGACGACGGCTGGGCGCCGGCGACGGTCGTCGGCGAGCCGGGCCAGGGGCCGTGGTCGCGCCTGGTCGCACGGGACGTGCCCGCGCTCGCGGAGGAGCTCGTGCGCCCCGTCCGGGTCGGGTCGCTGGCGTTCGTGCGCGCCGCGCCGACGAGCTGGACCCTCGACGCCCGCGCCCTGTTCGACCCCAGCTCCGAGCATCACGCGAACCCCAGCTCCTACGTCGGGTTCCTGCTCACCGCGATCCGCGTGCACCGACCCGCGCGGGTGCGGATCGCCCTGCCGCTGGCGACGTCCAACGGCCGCGTGTCCGGAGTGGCCCTCGACGGCGCGTGGACCCCGGTCTCGGACCTCGCCGCGGGGCACGCGGACCTGCGGACGCTCGACGTCGACCTCGCCTCGGGCGACCACTGGCTCGCGCTCGACGTCTCCGCGTACGACCACGGGTACCCGGTGCCGGTGATGCTCGAGGCGCTCGACGGCGCCGACGTCGCGCTCGTCCACCCCACTCAGGGCGACGCCGCGACGCCGTGGGTCGCGCTGGGCCCGGTCGGCGCACCCGACCCGGCGTTCGAGCGGCCGCTCGCGCACCCCGCCCTGGAACGCATGACGCCGACGCCCGAGACGCGGGGCGCCGTCGTCGAGGCGACAGCTGCCCGCGAGCTCGGTGCCTGGCCGCACGCGGCGCGCACCGTCCCGGCCGAGCTGGCGTTCCCGGCCAGCCTGTACGGCGTCGTCGTGCACCCGAGCGAGCGGGACGCCGTCGTCGTCCCCAGCGCCGTGCAGGCGCTCGCCGGGGGCGGGTCGGCGGCCGTGCCGCACCGGCCCGGGCGCGACACGGAGCTCGTGCTCGATCTCGGCGTCGAGGCGTCCGGCTTCGTCGAGCTGGAGCTCACCGCACCGCCCGGCGTGGTCGTCGACGTCTACGGCTTCGAGTACCTCCGCGACGGCTACCGCGAGGAGACGACCGGCATGGAGAACGCGCTGCGGTACACCACGCGCACCGGCCGTCAGCGGCACGTCTCGCCGGTGCGGCGCGGACTGCGGTATCTGCAGCTCGTCGTGCGCCGGCCCGACGACGCCGCGGGGCCGGTCGTGCTGCACGACGTCGCCGTACGCAGCGCCCACTACCCGATGCCGCGGACGGGCGAGTTCTCGTGCAGCGACACCCGGCTCGACGCGATCTGGGAGATGTCGCGGCGGACCGTCGTGGCCTGCGCGGAGGACACGTTCGTCGACTGCCCCGCCTACGAGCAGGCGTACTGGGTGGGTGACGCGTACTCGAGCGCACGGTTCGCGTCGGCGCTCGCCGACGTCGGCCCGCTCGTGGAACGCTGCCTGCGGCTCGTGCCGGGCTCGCGCGGCCAGACCCCGCTGCTCGGGTCCCAGGTGCCGTCCGGCTGGACGAACGTGATCCCGGCGTGGACGTTCTTCTGGGTGCTGGCGTGCGAGGAGCATGCCGTGCGGTCGGGCGACCCAGGCTTCGCGCGGGACCTCGCCCCCGACGTCGTGGCGGCGCTCGACGCGTTCGCCGAGCACCTCGACGAGCGCTCACTGCTGGCGATCGACGCGTGGAACCTCCTCGACTGGGCGCCGATGGACCAGCCGAACTCCGGCGTCGTCGCGCACCAGAACTGCCTGTACGTGATGGCGCTCGACGGCGCGGCTCGGCTCGCGGACGCCGTCGGCCTGGACGTGGGGGAGCGGTTGCGGGCGCGGGCGTCGGCCGTGCGGGCGGCGATCGCGGAGCACCTGTGGTCCCCCGAGCGGGAGGCGTACCTCGACGCGATCCACGCTGACGGCCGCCGGTCCGACGTCGTCAGCGTGCAGACGCAGCTGTTCGCTCTGCTCGCCGGGGTCGGCGACGATTCCCGCCTGGCCCGGCTGACGTCGCTCGTCGTGGACCCGCCTCACGACCTCGTGCAGATCGGCAGCCCGTGGATGTCGATCTTCCGGTACGACGCCCTCGTCGCGGCCGGGCGCGCGGACGTGGCGCTCGCCGACCTGCGCCGGGACTACGGCGGGATGCTCGACGCCGGCGCGGTCACCTGCTGGGAGATGTTCCCGGCGCCGGACCGCGCATCGCTGACCCGCAGCCACTGCCACGCCTGGTCGGCGGCGCCGGCCGCGTTCCTTCCGAACGTCGTGCTGGGCGTGCGCCTGGACGGTCCTCGCCGCGTGGTCGTCGACCCCCAGCCGCTCGGCCTGGACTGGGCGCGCGGCGCGATCCCGCTCCCCGGCGGCGGGCGGGTGGAGGTGGCGTGGGAGCGGCGCGCCGACGGCACGCTCGACGTGCGCGTCGACGCGCCCGACGGCGTCGAGGTGGGGCGCTGACGGCTCACCACATGCGCGACAGGGTCCGACGACGGACCGCGAGCCCCACGTGGATCGCGAGCGCCACGTAGAACAGGACGTGCCCGGCGACGTGCAGGCCGAGGAGGACGTCGTCGTCCACCAGGTCCAGGGGCGGCACCCACTCGCCGTCCTCCGCGACGTCCCGCACCTCGCCGGACGCGAGCAGCAGCGCCATGCCGCTCAGCGGGATCCAGCACAGCAGCACGTACAGCGCGCGCTCGATCCAGCTCTCGACCTTCCGATCGGCCGAGGTGAGCCGGTCCGACCACGGCGGGAGCGGCGTCGTCGTCCGCCACACGAGCCGCAGGGCTGTCAGCACGAGGATCCCGCCACCCAGCCAGCCGTGGACGAACACAGCCGCCTCGTCGTGGTCGGAGTCGTCGGTCCCGGTGAGGAGCTCGGACGCCGCCTCGATCCCGTACCCGAGCAGGAACTGGACCACGAGCGCCACGACCGTCACCCAGTGCAGCACCTTCGTGACGACGCCGTACCCGCCCGGCCCGTTGCGCAGCGGCATCGCGTCAGGGTAGTGACGCCGCTGCGCAGGCGCGCGGGATCAGGCGAACGCGTACGCGATGCGCGCCGCGGCGCCCAGCGGGACGCGGAGCATGTGCGCCCGGCGTGAGGCGTCGGCGAAGTACGTCCGCTCCGTCGGCGTGAGCGTCGCGTCCGCGTCGACCTCCCAGTCGATCGTCAGCGTCACGTCGCCGCGGCGCACGGCGATCCCGGACGTGTGCGCGGACGACGGCGCACCGACCGCGGCGCCGTCGCCGGACGCCCAGGTGACGACGTCGTCGGCCCGCAGCACGAGCGGCACCTGCTCGACGCCGCCCGCCGCCGTCGTGATCTCCCGCACCAGCCCGGCGTCGTGCAGCAGCACCGACCCGGCGACGTTGCCCCCGGTGGTGGTCCACGCCACGCCGAGGTCGCCGCGCACGCGCGCCGCGTCGTCGGGCGCCACGACCCGGCCGTCGCTGACCGGGCCGTCGTAGTACGTCGCCGCCAGGTTCGACGCGCCGTCCGTGCCGCCGTTGGGCAGCACGGTCGCCCAGCACTCCGTGTTCGAGTTCTGCCCGCCGTGCACGAACGTCCCGGCGCGCGGGTGCCACAGGAGGCCGAGGCCGGCCCGGACGACGCCGTTCGGACGCGTCCCGAAGAACGCCTGGACATAGTGCGCGGGTCGACGCACGAACAGGTAGTGCTGGTCCAACGGGTCCGTGCGCAGCTCCGTGAAGCGCTCGCGACGCACGGCGGGGAGCGTCCGGAGCGCGACGTCGCGTCGTCGTCGGCTCGGGAAGCCCTCGCCGAAGGGGATGTTCGCGGGGATGCGGGGGTTCGTGTCGCCGGGTGCCAACGGCTCGATCGGGTCCGACGACGCCGCCCAGGCCGCCCGCTGGGCGTCGCGGTCCTCCCGGGCCGGGTAGAACGCGCCGAGGTCGGGCACCAGCCGGCTGAACACGGAGCCGAGATCCCGCTGCTGGCGGTCCAGCGTGACGGCGTCCAGGACGTACATCGGCGTGCGCGCGGCTCCCGAGGCGAACGAGACGAGCCCGGCGCCGTCGGGCTCCGGCACCACCGTGTACGTCAGCCAGTCGGCGAGGCGGCGCACGACGGGGAGCAGCACGGGAACCTTGAGCTCGGTGTGCAGCTCGTGGAACTCCGTGAGCGTGACGTTGAGGTTGTACGCGATGTCCATCCCGCGCGGCTCGTACAGGAAGCCGGCGGGGCTCTGAGCGCGCTCGGCATAGTGCCGGACGCGGTCCCAGAGCAGGCGGCTGAGCGCGGGATCGGGGTCGAGCGCCAGCGCCTTGGCGGAGCCCGCGAGCCCGGCGGCGGGCTGGTTGGCGAACTCGACGATCTCGCCGGTCCAGACGCCGTCGTTGGCCGGGTCCAGGAACCACGTCATCGCACGGTGCAGCGCCGAGCTGATCGCGTCCCGGCGCTCCGGCAGGAGGTCGGCGTCCCGGAGCAGCGCCAGCGTCTTGCTGAGGTAGCCGAGCGCGAACGCCGTCGCCGCGCGGGAGCGCTCCTCGGCGGAGAACTCCTGCCAGGAGCCGTCGTCGTGCTGCAGGCGCAGGTAGTAGTCGATGGCCGCGTCGAGGCGGCCGGCGAGCGCGGCGTCGCCGCGGTACGGGTTCCACCCGCGGTCGGCGGTGAGGAACCACGCGAACGTGGCGACGTGCTCGCTGATCCGCGCGTTGAACGGCTCGGACGGCGTGCGCCACCAGCCGCCCGCCTGGTAGCCGCGCAGCTCCGTGTCGGAGTCGTCGATGTCGTTCGCCATGGCGGCGAGGGTCACGAGGTACGCCGCGTAGCGCTGCTCCTGCGGCTCGAACGCCGTCCGGTCGGGCTCGGCCGCCAGGGGAGCCACGAGCGGCAGCGGGCCGCTGGTCGCCGGCGCCTGCCGCGGGACGGCGACAGCGGGTGGAGTGGCGCGCGCCGGGGCGGCGGCGAGCGCGGCGGCACCGGCCGCCAGGCCGCCGGCGAGCACCGTGCGCCGGGCGAGGGTGGGGAGGTCGTGCGACGTCGTCATGCCGTGCTCCATTCACGTCGGTGAGCCGTGCGGGGTGGGCCGTACAGGGCCAGGCGGGTGGGTCAGTCCGTCAGTCGGGCGGTCCGGCGGGTCAGGCGTGCAGGGTCTCGGTCCGGCTGGCGAGGATCGTCCCGTCCGCGCCGACGAGGCACGCCTCGAGCCTCGCCCCCGGCGGCAGGGCACCGCGCCACGTCTCGACGGTGCACCGGTCGCGGGACGTGCCGGAGTCGGTGACGGTCCGCAGGGCGACGCCCGCGCGGTTGCGCAGGACTGCCCGGACGGCGGTCCCGTCGTCGTCGGCCTGGCCGCGGTTCTTGCACACGGACAGCCGTAGGCGGCCGGGGCGCGACGCGGTCAGCTGCGCCCAGCCGTCGAGCCCGTCCTCACCGGCGAGCACCGTGCGGGCCGCGACCGGTGCGCCGCCGAGCCGGAGGTCCATGACCACGCCGAGGTGGTCGGAGGCGAACCGGTCGACGAGGGAGACGTGGCCGGCGACGACGTCGAACGCCGGCGTCGCGAAGACGTAGTCGATCCGGCGGTCCGGGTGCGGCGACTCGGGCCGGCCGTAGGACGCCGTCATCGTCGGACCGGCGCCCGGGTCGTTCACCTGACGCCACGTGTCGGCGAGGTGGTCCTCGGCGATCCACGACTGCATGAGGTTGTTCTGCGAGTACGGCTGCGTCGGCACGTCGGTGGTCCAGATGTTGAGGTCGCCGGCGAGCACGCTCGGCACGCGCGCGTCCACGTGGTCGAGGACGATCCGCAGCTGCTCCTTCTGGTCCTCGACGAGGACGGCGCTGCCCGGCGTGCTGAGGTGCGTGGCGTGGACGACGACGTCGCCGAGCCCGGGCACGTCGACCGTCACCGTGAGCAGGCTGCGGCGCAGCTTCCCGCCGGGCTCGTAGTTCTCGTTCGGCAGCGGGACCACCACGCCGCCTCCGACGAACGGGTGCCGCGACATCACGACGTTCCCGTTGCTGGACCCGGGAAGGACGGCGCCCTCGTGCGGCAGGTCCACCTCCGTCAGGCCGAACCACGTGTGGACGTACCCGTCGGCGGCGAGGAGCTCGGCGAGGCGCGCGGGCTGGTCCCCGTGGCTGCCGGGGCCGGGCGCATCGCGGTGCACCTCGTTGAGGACGACGACGTCGGGCGCCTCCGCGCGGATCACGGCGGCGATGCGGGGCTCGTCCACCACGCCGGGGGCATCGGGTGCGACGGCGGTGTGGATGTTCCACGTCATGACCCGCAGGTCGCGACGTCCGGGGCCGCCCGGCCCGCGCGGCGCTGCCGCCGCGAGCGGCGCCCCGGCCAGGGCCAGGCCACCGGCGAGACCCCCTGCCAGCACCGTGCGCCGGCTCACCGACGCTCCCGTGCCCGGGCGCGCAGCGTTCGACTCCTCCGTCATGCGATCCTCCTCGATCGGTGCGGCGCCGCGGACGCGGCCCGTCGGGTCAGCCTTTGATGCCGCTCGCGAAGCCCTTGATGATGTATTTCTGGAGCAGGAAGTAGACGACGAGGATCGGCAGGATCGCGATCCCCATCCCGGCGAAGATGATCTGCCACTGACTCGCGAACTCGCCGCGGAACGCGAAGATCGCCACCGGCAGCGTCTGCTGCGCACTCCCGCCGACGTAGAGCAGCGGCGTGAGGAAGTCGTTCCAGATGTTGATCGACGTCAGGATGACGACCGTCCCGGTGATCGGGCGCAGCAGCGGGAACACGATCTTGCGGAACGCCGTGATCGTGCCCGCGCCGTCGACCCGCGCCGCCTCCTCGTACTCGCGCGGCAGCGCCCGCAGGAAGCCCGTGTAGAGGAACACCACGAGCGGCAGCTGGTGCCCGACCTCGAAGATGATGAGCGACGTGTACGTCTGCAGCAGGTTCGCGTCACGCATCAGCTGGTACAGCGGCACCATGCCGAGCTGCAGCGGGATCATCAGGCCGAGCAGGAACGCGAGGTAGAGGCCGTAGGACAGGCGCGAGGCCCGGCGCGCCAGCGCGTACGCGGCGAACGAGCCGGCGAGCACGAGGAGCGCGACGCTCAGCGCCGTGACCACCACGGAGTTCCCCATCGCCTGGCCGAGGTCGCCGCGCTGCCACGCCTCGGCGAAGTTGGCCAGGGCGGGGTCGGTGGGGAACGCGAGGGGTGACGCCGCGAGGTCGGCGGGCGTCTTCAGCGCGACCGCGAGGAACACGTAGAACGGGAAGAAGAACACCGCGGCGACCACGAGCATGCCCAGCTCGGCGCCGACGCGGCCGAGCGACCAGCGCCTCCGGGCGGCCCGGCGTCGGGGCGCTCCAGCGGCGGACGACGGCGCTCCCGGCGTCCCGGATCCTGCCCTCACCTGCGGCGACAGCGTGCTCATGCGTCCACCTCGAACCGGCGCAGGCCGCGCAGCTGCACGAACGCGAACGCGAACACGATCATCGTCAGCACCAGCGCGATGGCCGCCGAGTAGCCGTACCGCCCGGACACGAACGCCTCCTTGTACATGACCACCGACAGCGTCTCCGTCGCGTACCCGGGCCCGCCCCCGGTCATCACGTAGACCTGGTCGAACAGCTTGAGGCTGCCGATGAGCGTGAGGGACATCGCGATCGTCGTCGCCGGGATGAGCAGCGGGATCGTCACGCGGCGCAGGCGCTGCCACCGGCTCGCGCCGTCGATCGCTGCCGCCTCGAGCAGCTCGGCGGGCACGCCCTGGAGCCCGGCGAGGTAGATGACCATGGTCAGGCCGGCGTTCTGCCAGATGATGACGCCGATCACGCTCGCCAGCGCGACCGAGGCGTCCCCGAGCCAGTTCTGGGTGAGCCCACCCAGCCCGATCGCCTCGAGCGCGTCGTTGAGCGGGCCGGCCGGCGTGAGGATGTACTGCCAGAGGAAACCGATGATCACGGGCGGGAGCAGAGCCGGCGCGAAGAACAGCGTGCGCAGCACGTTGCGGCTCGCGAGCACGCTGTGCAGAGCCAGGGCGAGAGCGAGCCCGAGGAGCGTCTGGACGATCGTCGTCGAGACGGCGATCACCAGCGTGTTGCGCAACGCCGACCGGGCCGCCGGCGCGGAGAACAGCTCGACGAAGTTGTCCAGACCCACGAACTGCGGGGCCACGCGCCGACCGGTCCAGTCGGTGAAGGCGTAGACGCCGCCCGCGACGGTCGGATAGAGGACGACGACGGCGTAGAAGACGAGCGCCGGCACGATCAGTGCGTACGGCACGGCCGAGCGGTGGCGCCTCCGGCGCGGCACTGCCGCACCGGGAGGCGCCACGCGCGGCTCGACGGCGAGCGTCACGGAGTGCCCTTCGCGTACTCCGTGTCCATCTGGCCGAGCAGGTTCGCCGTGTCGATCGAGCCGTCGAGCCACTCCTGGCCGGACTGGAGCATCGTCTGCTGCACGTCGCCGTTCGGCCAGAGGTAGTTCGCGTACCCCGCGGTCCGGCCCTCGTCGAACATCGGCATGATCGGTTCGAGGGCGTCGGAATCGAGGGTGACGTCGACGCCCAGGCCGGGCAGCACGCCCATCTCGTTGGCGTACGCCTCGACGTTCTCCGGCTCCGCGAGGAAGTCGAGGAACGCGCGGGCGCCGTCCGGGTTCTCGGCGTTGGCGTTGATGGCGAGGAAGTCCGGCGCGATCGGGACGTAGGTCGAGGCGGCGTCGTCGTTGCCGGGCAGCGCGAACACGTCGAACGCCTCGGCGCCGGCCTCGTTGTACCCGTACAGCTGCGGCAGACCCGCGGAGACGAGCAGCACCATGGCGGACTCACCGGTCGCGACCGACTGGAGGCCCTGGTCCGGCGGGATGCCGAGCATGCCGTCGGAGAAGTATCCGGCGTCGTTGAGCTCGGCGATGCGGTCGAACACCTCGTTCCACTCGGCGTTGTCCACGAACGACGTCTCGCCGTCGGCCATCTGCGCGTCGATGTCCGGGTTCTCCGCGTACACGAGCGTCGCCGCGAGCGCGTAGACCCAGAACTGGAAGTAGATGCCGCCCTGGAACGGCGTCGCGATCGGGGTGACGCCGGCGGCGTCGAGCGCGGCGCACGCGTCGAGCAGCTCCGACCAGGTGGTCGGGACCTCCACGCCCGCGTCCTCGAAGACCTGCCGGTTGAACGCCATGACGATCGCGTTGCGGCTCACGGGGAACGCGACGACCTGGTCGTCGACCTGGGCGAGCGAGCGCGTGTCGTCGGTGAGGCTCTCGGTCCACGCGGCGTCCGAGACGTCCGCCAGCTCGCCCTCGCGGCCGAGCACCCCGGCGGCCACGGGGCTCGAGTTGCCGGGGGACACGCGGATCAGGTCCGCCGCGGTACCGGAGGTGAGCTGGACGCGGAGCTGCTGGTTGAGCTCGTCGGTGGTCGCCGAGGAGAGGTCGAGCGTGGTTCCCGTCTCCTCCTCGAACGCGTCGATCAACGGCGCGAGCCCGGTGTTCTGCTCGGTGTTGACGTACGCGGTGACGGTGCCGCCGCCCTCGCCGCCGCCGGTCTCCTCGCCCCCCTCGTCGGGACTGTTGACGAAACCGCAGGCGGCGAGCGACGTCGCCAGGGCTGCTGTGGCGAGCGCCGCGCAGGCGGTGCGCGCGCGGCGCGTGCCGTGCTGGTGAGGGCTGCGGGCCCTCGGGAGGCGGATGCTCATGCGGGTCTCCTTCGATCCGGTCAGGCGGGGGTGGGGGTGTGGTGCGGGTCGTTCTGCTCGAGCGGTGGGACGACGACGTCGCCCGGCACGATCGCGCCGTGGGCGCGGAGGTCGGTGTGCACGACGTCGATCGGGACGTCCAGCACGTCCGTCTCCGTGGCGCTCGCACGGGCCGCGATCGCGCCGGCCGCCTGCCCCATGGCCATCGACGACGCCTGCACGCGGTACGCGGACGACGCCTCCTGGTCGCCGCTGATCGCGCGCCCGGCGACGAGCAGGCGGTGGCTGTCCCGCGGGACGAGAGCGCGGCGGGGGATCGTCGGCACCGTGCCGTAGGCGAGCGGGCGGACGTCGATGCCGTTGCCGTCGGGTCGGTGCACGTCGATCGGGTAGAACGAGTAGCTCAGGGCGTCGGGCCACGCGCGCCCGCTCGCATAGTCGTCGTGCGTGATCGTGACGTGGCCGTCGATGGTCCACGTCTCGCGGATGCCGGTCTCGGTGGCGACCCAGGCCAGGCGGACGTCCTCGAGACCCGGCTGTGCGCGCAGGAAGCGCAGCACGCGGCGCAGGAGCCGGCGGCCGGCGAGCTCGGCCGCGGTGCGGTCCTCGCTCGTGCCGCCCTGCACGCCGACCACGTGCGTGGCGTTCTCGCCGTGGCTCCGCAGGAACGACACGACCTTCTTGTGTGCCAGGTCGGCCGGCAGGAGGTCGCCGCGGGCGACGGCGTCGTCGTGCGCCGCCTGCAGCGCGTCGGCGTCGAGCGCCGCGACGTCGTACCCCTCGAGCCGCATCATCATCGTGCCCGGCTGGCGGTCCGCGTTGGTGCGGCGCGGCAGCCCGGCGAGGGCGACGATGTCGGCGTCGCCCGTGCAGTCGACGACGGCGCCGGCCGTGATCGGGCGCAGGCCTTCCTTGGTCGCGAGCGTGAGCCGCCAGGTGGAACCGTCCCAGCGGGCCTCGCCAACCATCGCGTGCAGAAGGAGGTCCGCGCCGGAGCCGACGACGGCGTCGTCGATGAGCGCGGCCAGGATCCCCGGGACAACGGGGATCTGGAGGCGCCAGTGGCGCAGGTCCCAGCGCGCGAAGTCGGGCAGCGTGCCGCCGACCTCCGCAACTGACCGCGAGACGACGTCCCAGCCGATCCCGCCGATGATCTGCTGGCCCCACGCGTGGAAGAGGCCCGGCAGCGCGACGCCGGCCACCGTCGTGGTCCCACCGAGCATGCCGTTCTTCTCGACGAGCAGGGTGCGCGCGCCGAGCCGGGCGGCCTGGGTCGCGGCGGGCCAGCCGGCGGGACCGCCGCCGACGACGACGACGTCGTAGTGCTCCCTCATGCGCTGGCCTCCCCGGTGGCGGCGCCGAGAAGCACGGTGAGCTCGGCTGCGGCGTCCATGGCCTCGTCCCGCAACCACGCCGCGTGGGCCTCCGTGTGCCGCACGGCGGGGTACCCGAGGCAGACCGCGGCGATCGTGCGGCCGCCCTGGTCCTGGACGGGTGCGGCCACGCCGCAGACGCCGGCGGCCTCCTCCTGGAGGTTCGTGGCGAACCCGCCGGCGGCGACGTCGTCCATCGCGGCCATGAGGTCCTCCGCGGCCGGCCGGTCCTGCGGGTCCCACGGGGCGTCGTCGAGCATCGAGAGGCGGTCCGGTCGGCTCAGCCCGGCGAACAGCACCTTCCCGGCTGCGGTCCGGTACAGCGGCGTGGCGGAGGAGTCGGTGAACCGCGCCGACGTCGGGCTGACGGTGAGCAGCTGGGGACCGACGAGCACGGCGATGTCGACGCGGCGGGTCCCCTGGAGGACGGCGAGGTGGACCGTCTCCTCGGTGCGCTCCCAGAGCGCGCGCAGCACGGGTGCGGCGACGGCGGACAGGTCGGTCTGGGCGACGAACCGGCGGTTGAGCTCGAAGAACCGGGAGCCGAGCAGGTAGCGGCGCCCGCTGCCGCCCTGGGCGACGAGGCCGTGCGCGACGAGCGAGGAGAGCAGGGTGCGCGCCGTCGACGCCGGGAGCCCGGTGGACTCGGCGAGCGCGCCGAGCGCGGCGCCGTGCGGGCCGGCGTCGGCGATCGTGTCGAGCAGTGCCACGCTGCGGTCGATCGCCTGGATCGCCGTGCGCGGGGTGGGCGACGTCGTGTCGCGGCGCGGGGCGGCTGGTCGGGTCTCGGGCATCGTCGCTCTCTCGTTCGTCCGCTGCTCGGGTCGGTGCGAGGGCCACCGCCTGGCGGCCGTCGCGTGCGTTCGACATTGTCGAACGCGATTCGAGCTTGGCAGTGCACGGGAGCATAGGCACCGCGATTGAATCGTGTCAACCCGGGCGCCGGCGGCGGTAGTCATGCGGCCGGGCTCGAGTTCGTACCTTGGCGGCGAGCTCGTACTCCCGGGAGTACGAGCTCGCCGCCAAGGTACGAACTCGGCCGGGCCGCCGGGCCGACGTGCCGGCAGGGGCGCCGGGCCGCCGGGCCGACGTGCCGACGTGCCGGCAGGGCGGGGTGGCGCCGCACGGTGCGGACAGCCGTCCGCGAGCATCCGGTGCGGGTTGTCCGGCGGTGGTGAGCAGCTGGTGCGGTTCAGCCGTGTTGTCGGTGGGCGAAATCTGCCGGGATGAAGGAGAACACCGCCATGTCGCGGCTGACTCCATCCCACCGGGCGGCGTTGCGGAGGGTTCCCTCCACGACCGCGCCGGCGTTCTGGGCCACCGCGAGACTTGCGGCATTGGTGGTCACGATCGACACCTCGATGCGCTGCAGGCCAAGGTCGACGCATCCCCATGACGCCAGTCGCCGCGCGCTGCGGGTCGCCACTCCACGACCCGATGCGGCAGCGCGGGTCCAGTAGCTCAGGTTCGCCGAGAGTCTCCCCGCGTGGACAGCCTCAAGAGAGGCGCCGCCCAGAAATCCGCCGGTGCTGTCGGCCAGCACGGAGAACACGAAGCCGGACCCGTCCGCCCAGAGGGTCTTGGCAGCTTCCGCCCAACGTCCGAAGTCATCCACCGTCATCCCGTCGCGATACCACGGCACTGTCTCCCGGAGAAGGAGCCCCGACTCCGCCACGGCCTCCGCCATCGCCGGCGCGTGCCCGGGTACCAACGGCACCAGCGTGCCGCCGTCGATCTGGAGCCTCACATCGCGCGAGACGTCAGTGAGCATCATGGTGCGTCACCTCGACCCTCGGGCCAGCAGCGCGACCGGTGCCGATCCGGCCGGGCTGTTGCGCACGCCGCGGGATGCCGTCGCCTCTCCCATCCGCGCGGCGCCGAGCCTCCGCGTCAGGTGCTGCCGGCGAAGCCGGAACGCCAGCACCTGGCGCCGGGCCGTCGTCACCACCACGCCGTCCTCCGAGACACGGAGCGGAGCGGTTCGGCGCGGGTGCCGTCATCGGTCACGGCGCGAGCGTAGAACCGAATGCGGACAATCTGCGCCCTGATACGAACCCCGAAGGTCTCGACGGCGCCGCGTCACGTGCGGGCCGGCGGACCGGGCCGGTGTGTCGAGTGGTCGCGAACGGTGGTCCGGGTTGCCGGGCCGGCGACCCTTCGCGACCACTCGCCGGCCCGCGCTACCCGCGCGGCAGCGGCGTCGGCGGCATGGTCAGCGGCAGCGCGGCGAGCCGCATGAGCTGCAGCACGTTGTCGTCGCCGGCCGTCTTGTTGAGCCGGAGGCGGCCGCAGCTGGTGCAACGGTGGACGAGGACCCAGCGGCCCTCGCCCCGGACGGTGACGGCGATGGGCTCCATGCCGCCTGAGCAGCCGGCCTGCCGGTCGCCGGGGACGTTGCGGTCGAGGTGCCGAGACCACAGACAGCTCGGGCAGTGGTTGCGGTGGGACGTGCCGGGGGCGTCGAGCGAGACGGCTACGCCGCAGTGGTCGCAGTCGAAGGATCGTGCGTAAGCCACGAGATAGGACCTTTCAGAAGGTGGATGCAGGTCAACGTCGACATGGCACACCTCCTGGGTCCTGGGCCGGCATCATCCGGCGACGACCCCACCTCACCAGGGCGTCCGGGCCGACGTCAACGGATTACCGGACGTCGGGTCGGCGAGCGGCGAGGCGCGCGTAGGGTCGAGGGCCATGACCGCCGGCGCAGACCTCCACGCCCTGTCCGCCCTCGACCTGGCCGCCGCCGTCCGGCGTCGCGACGTCTCGGCGGCCGAGGTGACCGAGGCCGCGCTCGCGGCGGCGGAGGAGGCCGGGACAGAGGTCGGTGCCTTCGTCACCCTCGCCCCGGAGCTCGCTGCCGAGCAGGCCGCGGCACTCGATCGGCGTCTGGCGGACGACGGCGCCGCGGACCTGAAGCTGCTCGGCGTCCCGTGCCCGATCAAGGACCTCAACATGGTGGTCGGGCTCCCGATGCAGGGCGGGAGCGCGGCGCTCGCCGGCTTCGTCGCGCCGTACGACGACGGCATCGTCACCAGGTTGCGCGAGGCCGGCACGGTGATGATCGGCAAGACCAGCACGCCGGAGTTCGGCCTGCCCTGCTACACGGAGCCCGACGTCGGCCCGCCCGCACGCACCCCCTGGGACCTCACGCGCGGCGCGGGTGGCTCGAGCGGCGGTGCGGCGGCCGCCGTCGCCGCCGGCATCGTGCCGATCGCCCAGGCGTCCGACGGCGGCGGCTCGATCCGCATCCCGGCGGCGAGCTGCGGGATCGTCGGGCTCAAGCCGAGCCGGGGCCGCGTCAGCCCCGGGCCCTACGGCGTGGAGGGTGCCGGCCTCGCCACCGGCGGCGTGCTCACGCGCACGGTCCGCGACACGGCCGCCGCTCTCGACGTCCTGTCGGTCGGCTGGCCGGGCGACGCCGCCCGCCCCGCCGCGCCGTCGACGTCGTTCCTCGCCGCGTGCGACGCGGCGCCCGGCCCGCTGCGGATCGGGATCCTGACGACGCCGGTCGTGGCCGCCGACGCCGTCGTCCATCCCGAGGCGGCGGCCGCGGCGCAGCGTGCGGCGGGCGTGCTCGAGGGCCTCGGCCACGCCGTCGACGTCGCTCCGGTGCCGTTCGAGGCCGAGCAGTGGAACGCGTTCTTCCCGATCTGGGCCACGATGGCGCTCTCGGCGCCGGTGCCGGAGGCGGCCGAGGAGCTCCTGACGCCGCTCACCCGGTGGTTGCGTGACTCGGGTCGCGGCGTCACGGCCGTCGAGTACGCGACGGCGATCGCCGGCATCCAGCGCCTCACGCGCCAGGTGGCGACGGCGTGGGACGCGTTCGACGTCGTCGTCACGCCCTCCCTCGCGCAGCCGCCCGCGCCGATCGGCTCGATCCGCGACGACGCCGACCCCGCCGCCGACTTCGAGGCACAGAAGCGCTTCACCCCGTGGACGTCGATCGCGAACCTGACGGGCGCGCCGTCGATCTCCGTGCCGATCCACCGGGCGGCCGTCGACGGGGTCCAGCTGCCGTTCGGTGCCATGCTCACGGGCCGGTTCGGCGACGACGCGCTGCTGCTCTCCCTCGCGGCCCAGCTCGAGGCGGCCGACCCCTGGCCCGCGCCGCCGGGCGCACCGGGTCCAGCCTGACGTCTCAGGCTCGCAGCTCCTGCAGCTGCGTGATGACGTCGACGAGCGCGCCGCTGCGCCAGACGGTGATCTCGATCCGCCGGTCGATGGCGTCCTCGACCATGAGGCGCTGCACGCCACGCGTGGTGGTGACGTGCTGCCCATCGATCTCGATGACCAGGTCGCCGCGCCGGAGGCCGGCCTCCGCGGCGGGGCTCGCCGGCATGACGGCCGCCACCTGCAGGCCCGTGGCGGAGCCGACACGCGCCGCGACCTCCGACGGCAGCGTGACCTCCGCGCCGGCGATGCCGAGCCACGCCCGACGTACGCGCCCGCGCTCCAGCAGCACGTCGATGATCTCGCGCGTGGTCGCGTTGATCGGGACGGCGAGCCCGACCCCGATGCCCGCGACCGCGGTGTTGACGCCGACCATGCGCCCCGCGCTGTCGGCGAGAACGCCGCCGCTGTTGCCCGGGTTGAGGGAGGCGTCGGTCTGGATCACCTCGTCGACGACGCGGCCCGCGCCCGTCGGCAGCGAGCGTCCGAGTGCCGACACGATGCCCGCCGTCACGCTCCCGGCGAGCCCGAGGGGGTTGCCGACGGCGACGACGAGCTGCCCGACCCGCAGCGCCGTCGCGTCGCCGAGTCGCACGGGTGGCGGGACGGCGTCGTCCGCGCGCAGCACGGCGAGGTCGGACAGCGGGTCCCGACCGACGACGCGCGCCCGCACCCGGGTGCCGTCCGCGAAGCCCGCGTCGGCGGCGTCCGCCCCGGCGACGACGTGCGCGCTGGTCAGCAGGGCGCCGTCGTCGGAGATGACGCTCGCGCTGCCCGCCCCGGCGCCGTCGCGCGTGCGCACCAGGAGGCTCGCGACGCTCGGCAGCACCGTCTCGGCGACGGCGACGACGGCGCGCGAGTACGCGTCGAGCGGTTCCTCCACGTGTGGTTCAGCGCTGTGGCGCGGTGGATCGTGCCCGCGTTCGCTCCCGGCGGAGCGACGGCGGCCTGCCCCCGGGTCCGCCGAGGTCCGGTCGCGATGCGGCACGCACAATTCCGTCGCGTTCGATCGAGACTTCGACGGCGTCCCGGGGCTGCGACGCGTCCCGATCGCGTCGGCGCTCGGGGACTGAGGCCCCGCCTCAGGGCCGGCCGCGGCTCAGCGGCTCAGGGTCGTCTCCTGCCCCAGGTGCGACAGCTTGGCGGGGTTGCGCACGGCGTAGAGCCCGGAGATCAGGCCGCGCTCCACCCGCACCGCCATGACGGTCTCGACCGCGCCGTCGCGCTCGAAGAGCAGCGCCGGGTGGCCGTTGACCTCCACGATCCGCAGCGACCCCATGCGCTCGGCGACGCCCCCCAGGAAGCGCCCCACGTCATCGGAGCCGACGACCGGTTCCAGAGCGGCCCGCACGACGCCGCCGCCGTCGGCGAGGAAGACGACGTCGGGCGCCATCACGTCCAGCAGACGTCGCAGGTCACCGGTCTCGAGCGCGCTCCGGAACGCGGCGAGCACGGCCCGCGTCTCGGCGGGGGAGACGTGCTCGCGCGGTCGTCGCGCCGCGACGTGCGACCGAGCCCGATGAGCGATCTGCCGGACGGCGGCCGGCGTCTTGCCGACGGCCTCGGCGACCTCGTCGTAGGACAGGTCGAACACCTCGCGCAGCACGAACACCGCCCGCTCGGTCGGCTTCAGCGTCTCCAGCACCAGCAGCATCGCCATCGAGACGCTCTCGGCCAGCTCCACGTCCTGTGCGGCGTCGGGCGCGGTCAGCAACGGTTCGGGCAACCAGGTGCCGACGTACGACTCCTTGCGTCGGCTGAGCGACCGAAGCCGGGTCAGCGCCTGGCGGGTCGTGATCCGGACGAGGTACGCGCGCGGATCGCGTACCAGCGCGAGGTCGACGCCGACCCACTTCAGCCACGTCTCCTGCAGGACGTCCTCGGCATCGGCCGCCGAGCCGAGCATCTCGTACGCCACGGTGAAGAGCAGGTTGCGGTGGGCGACGAACGCCTCGGTCGCGGGATCCGGGCGGTCGCTGTCGATGTGTCTCACCCTCACAAGACGCCGGGCGCGTCCGTTCTGTGACACCGCGACAGCGGTCGGGTGCCCTGTGACTCACGTCACACCGTGTCACGCCGATGGGCTCACCGGCATCTGGTGTCCATCAGCACATCACAGCGGGAGGACCATCATGACCTCAACGGTCGACACTCTGCGTCGCGGCTTCGGCGGCGACATCATCGAGCCGGCGCACCCCGGGTACGAGGCGGCCAGCCGCACGGTCCTCGCCTCGGCGCGCCCGGCGTACGTCCTGCGGCCCACGAACGAGGCGGAGGTGCAGGCCGGCGTCCGGTTCGCCGTCGACGCCGGACTCCCGCTCGCCGTGCGCGGCGGCGGCCACGCGTTCGCGGGCTTCGGCACCGTCGACGACGGCGTCGTGATCGATCTCGGTCATCTCGCGCAGGTGGAGGTGCTCGACGCCGACCGCGGCCTCGTGCGGATCGGCGGTGGGGCCACGTGGGGTCAGGTCGCGGCCGCACTGGGGCCACGCGGGCTCGCGATCTCCTCGGGGGACACGGCCAGCGTCGGCGTCGGCGGGCTGACGCTCTCCGGCGGGATCGGCTGGAAGGTCCGGAAGCACGGCCTCGCCCTGGACAGCCTGGTGGCGGCCGAGGTCGTGCTCGCCGACGGCCACGTGGTCCGCGCGAGCGCTGACGAGAACCCCGACCTGTTCTGGGCCCTGCGCGGTGGCGGCGGGAACGTCGGGATCGTTACGGCCTTCGACTTCGTGGCTCACCCGACGACCGACGTCGTCCACGGCCGGATCACCTTCCCGGCGTCCGAAGCGGCCGACGTGCTCGCCGGTTGGGCCGACTACCTGCGCGGCGCACCGGAGGAGCTGACGTCCGTGGTGAGCTTCGCCAACCCGTTCGCCGGCGGGCCGGACGCGCCCGTAGAGATCCTCGTCGCGTTCGACGGCGACGACGCCGACGCCGCGGCCCGGGCGATCGACCCGATCCGCCGCCTCGGCACGGTGATCGACGACGACGTCTCGCGCAAGCCGTACGCGGACGTCCTCGAGCCGGGTGCGACGCCCCCACCCGGGATCCGGTTCGTGGTCCGGAGCGCCTTCGTCGACAGCGGGTCGGTGTCCGCGGCGGTGCGGGTCCTCGCCGAGGTCGGGGCGTCGGGGCAGTCGCCGTTCGTCACGCTCCGTAGCGTCGGCGGTGCCGTGTCGCGGATCCCGGCGGACGCGACCGCGTACGCGCACCGGTCGGCGGAGCTGCTCGTCGTGACCGTCACCGCCGGCCCAGAGCCGGTGGTCGAGGCGGCCCTGCCCGCCCTCGACGCGACGTGGGCCAGGCTCGCCCCGCACGTCACGGGCGCCTACGCGAACTTCCTCGCGTCCACCGCCGAGGCGGCCGTCGCCGCCGTGTACCCGCCCGCGACGTACGACCGCCTGGCCGCCGTCAAGCGCCGCTACGACCCGGGCAACGTGTTCTCCCGCAACCACAACGTGCGGCCCGCGTAACCGCCACGCTCGCGGCCGCCGTCGTCAGCCCCGGCGGCGGCCGCGGGCCCAGAAGATCCGGGGCAGCTCGCCCGCCTCCTCGCCGACGGCGACGAGCTCGAAGCCGGCCGCCAGCACGGCGTTGAGGTAGGTCGAGAGCATCCGGTGGTTCGCGCCGACGTGACCGCGGACGCCGCTGCGCCCCGTGGTCCACCAGCCCTCGGCCGCGTAGCCGCGGTCCGGGGGCCAGCTGGGCAGCGTGTCCGGGTCGTCGGCTCGGCCGGGGAAGCACGGGTGGAACACCGTGAGCGTGAACAGCCCGCCGGGAGCCACCACAGCCGCGGCCGCGGACAGAGCCCCCGGCAGGTCGTCGATGTCCATCAGCGCCATGTTGCAGACGACCTGGTCGTACGGTTCGCCGTCCCACCAGCTCGTGGTCGTGGCGTCGCCGACCAGGTACTCGATCCCGAGCGGCGCAGCCGCCTCGAGCTCCCGGGCATGGCCGACGAGATTCTCGGAGAGGTCGACCCCGCTCACCCGGGCGCCGCGCTCGGCGAGGATGCGACTGAGCTGGCCCCAGCCGCAGGCCTGGTCCAAGATCCGCTGACCGGCCAGATCGGACGGGAGGACGTCCGCAGCGGCGGAGTCCCACGCGCCGGTGTGCTCGACGTACCAGTCGGCGTGGGGGTCGTACCGCGAGACGGTCTGCTGGCTCATCCACAGACCCTAGTCGGCGGGGCGGCCGGGTTGGCGACCGGTCGCTCGGGTCAGGGAGAATCGTCGCCCATGCGCTTCGTGGTGATCCGGCACGCCCAGTCCGCCAACAACCTCCTGTACGAACGGACCGGCGCCTCGGTCGGCCGGCACCACGACCCCGAGCTGACCGATCTCGGACGCACCCAGGCCGCCCGGCTCGCCGACGCCGTCGCGGAGGGCGCGCTGCCGTGGCAGATCACGCACCTCCACACCAGCCTCATGACGCGGGCGGTGCAGACGGCGGCGCCGCTCGCGGACGCGCTGAACCTGCCGCTGCTCGGCAACCTGGACGCCTACGAGACGGACGGCGTCTTCATCGCCAACGAGGACGGCACGCCCGTGCCGCACCCCGGGGCGACGGCGGACGCGCTCCAGGCGGTGAGCGCGCGACTGGTGCTGCCCGTGGGCGTGGGACCGGACGGCTGGTACACCAGGCCCTACGAGCACGAGTACGAGGTGCACGCCGAGCGGGCGCGCGCCCTGATCTCGAGTCTCCGCCACCAGCACGACGACGGCGACGTGGTCGCGCTGCTCACGCACGGCGCGTTCTTCCAGCACCTGTTCCGCGCGTTGCTCGGCATCGAGCAGATGAGCGGGTGGGTCCTCAAGCACAACACCGCGATCAGCCTGTTCGCCGACGCCGCGGTGACCGACTACTCCACCGTGACGGCACTCCGGGTCGACTGGATGCCGCACCTGAGCGACGATCTGGTCTCGGAGTGAGCCTGCGCTCCGCGTGCGAGGCGATGGGCCGCCCTACGGCCTGACGATGGTCACCCCGGCATGCTCCGGCTCTCCGCCCATGGCGACGAGTGCCCCGGCGGCGTCGTCCAGGCCGACGACGGCGCCCACGAGCCGCGCCGGGTCGAGCGCGCCGGACGCGATCTCGGCGAGCATCGCCGGGTAGTCGTGGGCCGCCATGCCGTGCGAGCCGTAGAGCTCGAGCTCCCACGCGATGACGCGGTCCATGGCCATCGGCGCGGCGGCGGCGTCGCCGAGGAGCAGGCCCGCCTGCACGTGCCGCCCGCGGCGGGCGAGCGAGAGCACCGACGCGCGAGCGACGTCGGGGTGGCCGACGGCGTCGATCGAGGCCCGCGCACCGCCTCCGGTGAGGTCGACGACGGCGGAGGCGACGCCGTCCGGCGTCATCCCCGCTGGATCGAGCGCGGCGCCGGCGCCGAGCGCCTCGGCCGCCGCCCGGGCGTCCGGTGACGGGTCGACGGCGACCACGCGCGCCCCGCCCGCGACGCCGACCATCACCGCCGCGAGCCCGACGCCGCCGCACCCGTGCACGACCAGCGACTCGCCGGCGCCGACCCGGGCATGGGTGCGCACCGCGCGGTACGCCGTCGCGAACCGGCACCCGAGAAGAGCAGCGGCGTCGTCGGACACGGCGTCCGGCAGCGCGACCAGGTTGACGTCCGCCCACGGCACCGCCACCCGCTCGGCGAACGACCCGTCGTACGTGAAACCCGGCTGCTCCTGGCGTTCGCACACCTGGTGCTCGCCGGCCGCGCACGCCGAGCACGTCCCGCACGCGCACACGAACGGCACCGTGACCCGCTCCCCGCCGCGCCAGCCCTGCACGTCCGGGCCGACCTGCGTCACGACGCCCGCGAGCTCGTGCCCCGGCACGTACGGGACGCGGACGTCGTCGTCGTGCCCGGCCCACGCGTGCCAGTCGCTGCGGCACACGCCCGTCGCGCGCACGTCGACGACGACGCCGTGCGGCGGGCACGTCGGGTCCGGCACCTCGCGCACGTGCGGGGGAGCGCCGAACGCGTCGACGACGACGGCGCGCACGTCAGGCGGGCCCCGTCGCCGTGGGAGCGGCGTCGGGCAGCAGGCCGGCGAGGTCCGCGCCGACGTGCGTCCACGCGCCGGCGCGCATCGTGGCGGCGACGGCGAACGCCCGGAGCGCGGCGGGGGAGGCGGCGAGCGGGTCGTCGTCGAGCAGGACGACGTCGCCCGGGCCGCCCGGCGCGAGGCGGGGCACGCCGTCCGTGGACGCCGCGAACGCGACGGCCGGGTCCAGGTGCTGCTCCGGGTGCCACTCGGGCCGGGCGTCGCGCGAGCGGTGCACGGCGGCCGCCATCGCCACCCACGGGTCGAGCGGCGCGACCGGCGCGTCGGAGCCGAGCGCGAGCCGCACCCCGGCCGCGTGCAGCGCCGCGAACGGGTAGGCGCGGTCCGTCCAGCCGGCCCAGACGGCGTCGGCGACGTCGCGGTCGTCCAGCGCGTGCTCCGGCTGCACGCTCGCGACGACGCCGAGCTCTGCGAAGCGCGCGACGTCGTCCCACGTCAGCAGCTGCGCGTGCTCGACCGACCCCCGGGCGCCGGTGCGCGCGAACGCGTCGAGCGCGAGCGTGTTCGCGGCGTCGCCGATCGCGTGGATCGCGCACGCGAGGCCTCCCGCGTGCGCCCGGGCCATGAGGCTCTCCAGCTCGTCCGGCGGGACCGACAGCACGCCGCGGCCCGTCGCGCCCGGCGGGTACGGCTCGTGGCAGTACGCGGTGCGCGTGTTGAGCGAGCCGTCGACGATGACCTTGAGCGGCCCCTGCGTCACACCCGAGGCGGCACCCGGGATCGGGTCACCGGTGCGCAGCCCCGCGTCGAGCACCCGCTCGAGGTGCTGCGGCCAGACGCCCGCCCGCACCCGGACCGCGGGCGACCCGGCGGGCGCGCGACGCGGCCACGCGTCGAGCGCATCGGCGATCTCGAGGTCGACGACGCCGACGACGCCGCGGGTCGCCGCCTCCCGCAGGGCGTCGAGCACGCCCGCGTCGCGCGTCGCGTCGGTGCTGGCGTCGAGGTCGTTCTGGATCCGCAGGAACGGCTCCTCCCGCAGCACGCCGTCCGGCGTCGCCGGGGCGCCGAACCGTCGCAGCGCGGCCGACGAGAACCAGCCGCAGTGCAGGTCGCCGCTGACCAGGACCACCGGAACGTCGCCGGCCGCGGCGTCGAGCACGTCCTGCCGCGGGGCGTCGCTCCAGAGCGCGTCGCGGAAGCCGTACCCGACGAGCACCGTGCCCGCGGGCGGCGGCGCCGACCGCAGCCGCTCCCGCACGAGGTCGGCCGCGCCGGCCGCCGACGCCGCCGCCGACACGTCGAGCCGCGCCCGCACCAGCGCCCACTGCACGAGGTGCGTGTGCGCGTCCCAGAGGCCGGGCGCCACCCAGCGTCCCTCGACGTCCACGTCGACGTCGCCCGGGGCATCCGCGCGGGTCCCGCCCCCGGCGCGTGGAATGTTCGTTGCGCCGGCGGCAACCGATCCTCCACGCGACGGCCCAGCACCGGCCCCACGCGCCGAGGCGACGGCGACCACGGAGCCGCCGTCGAGCACGACGTCGACGAGCGAGCCGTGCGCCGCCCCGCCCGCGTCGACCAGCCGCGCGTTCCGCAGCACCGTGCTCATGAGCTGCCGTCCCCTCGGTGTGGATCATCGGTGACCTCCGCGGCAACCGACCTTCCCCGGGTCGCCTCCAGGCCGGTCGACGCAGACGACCCGTGCACGTCCCGCATTGCCGCCGCGAGCGCCGCGTTGCCGTGCACCGGGTCGGACTCGAGCGCAGCGATCACGCGAGCCACGACCTCGGGCGGCTTGTCCTGGCTGAGCTTCGCCTTGCCCTGCCAGCGAGTGGCCCGGACCCGGAAGCCCAGCGTGCCGGGCGCGAGCCGCCGGGCGTACGCGCCGCCGTCGCCGTCGTCCGGCAGCACCCACGGCGACGGGCGCTCGTCCTCGAACCGCGCGACGGTCGCCCGCAGCACGTCGAACGTGTCGGACGCCGAGAGGATCTCGGGCACCCCCCACAGGTGCACGGCGAGGAAGTTCCACGTCGGGACGGCCGGTCCCCACGAGTACCAGGACGGGGAGACGTAGCCCGAGGGTCCTTCGACGGTCACGAGCACCTCGCGGCCCATCCGCGCGGCGTCGGCGAGCTCGTGCGTGACGTCGTCGGGCCGGCCCAGGTGCGACAGGACGGCGAGCTCCCCGGCTCCGGGGTCGAGGAGGAGCGGCAGGTGGCTCGCCACGGGCGACGGCGGCGAGGTGGACGTCGTCGAGACGAGCGTCCCCCACCCGACCCGGCGCACCAGCGCCCGCGCCCAGGCGACGTCCGTCACCCGATGGTCGACGCCGTCGAGCACCTGCCCACCTCCAGATCGCGTCCGCACATCATGCGCGCGCGTCGACCTTCGGGTCGAGCGCGTCGCGCAGCACGTCGCCGAGCACGATGAAGCACAGCACGGTGACGACGAGGAACAGGCTGGGGAACAGCAGCAGGTGCGGGTGCGACGTGAACTGGTTCTGCCCCGCGTTGAGCTGCAGCCCCCATGAGATCGACGGCGCGCGCAGCCCGACGCCGAGGAACGTCAGCGCCGCCTCCGCGACGATCACGGCGCCCATCGAGTTGCTCGCGAGCACCACGACCGGGGAGATCGCGTTCGGGAGGATGTGCCGCCGGAACAGGTGGAAGCCGCGGTCGCCGTACGCCCGGGCGGCCTCCACGTACTCGGCGGACCGCACGCTGCGCACGGACGAGCGCATGAGCCGGGCGAGCGTCGGCCAGCCGAAGACGGCGAGCACGACGGCGACGGTGAGCGGCCCGCGGCTCGGCATCGAGTTGAGCACGATGACGGCGCCGAGCAGGAACGGGAAGCCGAGGAAGATGTCGGTGAGGCGGACCACGACCGTGTCCACGGCCCGCCCGGCCAGCCCGGCGGTGCTGCCGAGCGCGACAGCGATCGTCACGGCGAGCAGCGTCGCCACGACGCCGACCACGAGCGAGGAGCGGGCCCCGTGGATCACGCCGGCGTACAGGTCGCAGCCCTGCACGTCGAACCCGAAGGGGTGGCCGGGCTCGGGCAGGCCGGCACGGCGCGAGATGTCGCACACGCGGGGGTCGCCGTTGCCGAACAAGCCGGCGAACGGACCCGGCACGAGCGCGATCAGCGTGAGCACGCCGAGGACGGCTGTCGCACCCCAGAACGTCGGGCGGCGGCGCATCCGGGTCCACGCCCCCCGGCTGCGCGGCGCTCGCGGCGGTCCGGTGCCGTCGTCGAGGGTCGGGGCGGCGGAGCCGACGGCGGTGGCCAGGTCAGTCATGGCGGATCCGGGGATCGAGGGCGGAGGAGAGGAGGTCCGCGAGCAGGTTGACGAGCAGGAAGATGACGATGAGCGCCGTCGCGACCCCGACGACGAGCGGTCCCTGGTGCTGCTGGATCCCGGTGAACAGCAGCTGGCCGACCCCGGGGATGTTGAAGATGCCCTCGACGATGACGGCGCCGCCGAGCAGGGCGCCGAGGTCCACGGCGAGGAACGTCAGCACGGGCAGCAGGGAGTTGCGCAGCACGTGGTGCGTGAACACGCGGGACTCGGGCAGACCCTTCGCGCGGGCGGTGCGCACGTGGTCGGCCATGAGGTTGTCGAGGATCGACCCCCGCGCGAGCCGTGACACGGCGACCATCCCGAGCAGCGCGATGACGAACGCCGGGAGCAGGTAGCCCATCGGCCAGCCGTCGCCGGTCCCGGCGATCGGGAAGATCTGCCACCGGATCCCGAACGTGAGCTGCCCGAGGTACGCGAGCACGAACACCGGGACCGAGGAGATCGCGACGGCGGTCCACAGCATGAGCGTCGACGTCCAGCGGCCGCGGCGCAGGGCCGTGTAGATCCCGAGGCCGAGGCCGAGCACGATCTCCATGACCCAGGCGGTGAGGGCGAGCTGGATCGTCACCGGCCACCGGTCGGCCATCTGCGCGGCGACCGAGCGGCCCGTGAAGTCGATGCCGAGGTCGCCACGCACGAGCCCGCCGAGGTAGTTGAGGTACTGCACGAACAGCGGGTCGTCGAGGCCGTACTGCGCGCGGATCGTCGCGATGACGGCGTCAGACACCGGGCGCTCGCCGGCCATCGCCCGGATCGGGTCGCCCGGCAGCGCCCAGACCGCGGCGAAGATCACGAACGTGACGCCGAGGAACACGATCGCGAGCTCGAGGACCCGCCGCAGCACGACCCGGGTCACGGCGGCCCCGGATCCTCGTCGCGCTGCGGAGTCCGCTCCTGGCGCGCCCGGTCCTGCAGCGCGCGCGACACGGCGAGCAGCGACGCGTACTGGACGCCCGCCAGCGCGGCGATCGGGTGCGGCGTCAGCGGGTGCGCGTCGGCCTCGCGGCCCCACTCCGCCAGGACGTCCGTGAGCCGGGCGTGGACCCGGCGCGCCGTCGGGCTCGCCGTGCCCAGCGCGCAGATCCCGTCGACGGCCCGCAGCAGCATGCCCCCGAACCGCAGCCGGAACATCCGCACCTGGTCCGCGACCGAGAACACCTCGGCCACGGTGGCCGGTCGGTCCGCCTCCGGCTCCACCGCGCGGAGCGCCAGGGCGTCGGCGTCGGAGCGCAGGAACGGGAGGAACGCGCGCGATCCCCGCACGAGCGGCGACGAGTCCGGCAGCTCTCCGTCGACCTCCGCGAGCAGCCCGAGCAGCAGGTCCGCCACCTCGCCGAGCTCGACGCCGGCCCGGGCGAGCGCGTCCGCGTAGGAGTGCGAGCTGACGCTGTCGTCGGAGGAGTCCGGGTGCGACCAGTACGGCAGCTCCGCGACGAACGAGAACGTGCCGTGACGGCTGGCGTACGACCCGGAGGATCCGCCCGACGGCGCACCGGCGAGCGGGTCGAGCCCGAGCGAGACGAGGTGCTCGTACCCCGCGCCCGGGTCGATCTCGGCGTAGATCGCGGGCGCGAGCACGGGGATGAACGGCGCCTCCGGCTCCCCGGCGTCGAGCTCCAGGCCCTGCGCCTCCGGGATCGCGGCCAGGGCGCCGTACACGCTCGGCAGCGCCTCGGTCAGGTAGTAGTAGACGCCGCCGAGCTCGCCGTTGTGCAGCGTCATGAGGAGCTCGGGCCGCGTGTCGTCGAGGAGCCGCATGAGCGCGAGCGTCTCCGGCATGACGGCGTCGAAGTACAGGTCCTTGTACTCGAGCGGGAAGGACCACTCGACCTGTTCCGCCGGGGCCGGCCGGTAGAAGTGGCGCGAGTAGTGCGACCGCGTGAACGGCCCGTGCAGCCACCCCTCGTTGAGCCGCATCCCGTCCGGGTCGATCGTGGGCACGACGTGCCACGTCGCGTCCCACGTGCCGGACGTCAGGTCCCGGTCCTCGACGGCGGTGCGGGCGAGATGCAGGGCGGTGACGGACCCGATCGGCTCGTTCGGGTGGACGCCGCCGACGATCACGTGGGCGCGCGAGCCGGTGCCGACCGAGTAGCACCAGATCGGCTCACCGAGGCGCGACGTGCCGATCCGCCGTCGGGTCAGCCGACCCGACGAGGCGGCGCGCAGCTCCTCGAAGGAGGCGAGCAGCTCGTCGACCGTCGGGAACACGTCGGTCGGCGGAACCTCGCCGGACCGGGCGACGACGTCCGCCAACCACTCCGGGGCGCGGCCGGGGGCGGCGGACGTCGTCGTCGTGCTCATCGGGTCACTCATGGACGCTCACACGGGACAGCACGATGCTGCCGGAGATCGCGTCGACCTCCTCGATGTGCTCCGACAGCGCGAACGTGTACGCGTCGTTGAAGAGCGGGGCGGTCGGGAAGTCACTCAAGATCTCGCGTTGGGCGGCGATGTACAGCTCGGTGGCCTCCTCGTTGCTCGGCGCGGCGTCGGCCTGCGTGAGCAGGTCGTCCACCTCCGGGCTCGAATACTGCGTGCAGTTGTAGCAACCGCCGGCCGACGTGTACATGTTGCGCAGCGTGTCCTGCATCGACGGGTACAGCGCACCCCAGCGGGCGAAGTGCGGTCCGGTGACCTCCCAGGCCTCGACCTTCGCCGACCACTCGGCCCAGTCCGTCGTGGGCTGCGCCGTCACGTCGTCGATCTCGAGGTTCTGCCGGATCTGGTTGGCGATCGCCTCGTACAGCTCGTCGAGCCCGGACCCGCCGGGGAACTCCACCACCATCGGCCCCTCCCAGCCGCCGGCCTCGGCCAGCAGGTCGCGGGCGGCGTCGGGGTCGAAGTCGCAGAAGTCGCACAGGCCGGTGGGCGAGCCGATCATCGCCTCGGGCGTGACGGCCGACGCCGGCGTGTAGTAGCCGCCGTAGATCGCGTCCGAGAGCGCCTGCCGGTCGACGGCCATCGAGATGGCCTGCCGCACGCGCGGGTCGGCGAACCGCGGGTCCTCGAGCGGGAACCCGAGCGTCGAGATCCCGGGTGAGGGGTAGGAGCGCACGCGGTCGCCGAAGTCGGCCTCGACCTGGCCGATCCGGCTGGCCGGGACGAACACGATGTCGGTGTTGCCGGCCTGGACGTCGGTGTACGCCGTGTTCATGTCGAGGTACGGCTTGAGCTCGACCCGGTCGGACAGCGGGGCCTCGCCGGGGAAGTCGGCGTACGCCTCGAGCACGATGGGCTCGTTGTCCACCCACGGCTCGGTCATCGCGTACGGGCCGTTGCCGATCGGCATCCGGTCGAACGCCTCCGGGTCGTCGTAGAACGACTCGGGGAGGGGGAAGAGCGCGGTCTGGGCGTCGGAGAGCTGCAGCGGGAACTGGCTGTCCGGGCCCACCAGCGTGACGGTGAACGTCCGCTCGTCGACGACGGCGAGCCCGGACAGCGTCTCGGTCGTCGGCTCTCCCTCGGCCGGGTTGAGCTCGTCGTAGCCGGCCACGCGGGCGAGCTGCCCGCCGTTGACCTGGGCGTGGGGGCCGTAGGCCGTGTAGTTCCACGCGTCGACGTAGCTCTGCGCAGTGACGGGGGTGCCGTCGTGGAACGTCCAGCCGTCGGCCAGCGTGACGGTCCAGGTCACGTTGTCGTCGCTCGTCACGGACTCGGCGACGAGCGGCACCCAGCCCTCGGCGCTGTCGGGGTCGATGGTGGTCAGCGAGGACCACACGGACGTGACGACCTCGTAGCTGACGTACTGGTTGCCGGGGACGAGGTGGTCCGGCTCGCTGATCGCGATGGAGAAGGACGTCGGCTCACCGGAGGCGGCGCCGTCGTCGTCCCCGGTGCCTCCGCCCGAGGAGCAGGCGGTGGCCAGGAGCGCGAGTGCGGCGATGGTGGCGGCGAGCGGGACGAGTCGGTGGCGCATCGTGACTCCTCGAGGGGGCGGGCGTGCTGCTGGACGCGGACGCTGGACCGTCGGCTCCCGCCGGGGTGGGGCGGGTGAGGCGGCGGTTCGATGCACGTGGCCGAGGACTGAGGCGGCGTGCGCGTTGCTTGCTCGGGTGCCGGTAGGCGTGGTGTGATCGTGGAGCGCGCCGAGCGCTGAGTCAATACAGAACTTTCAGAAGCGACTGAAAGTTACGAGATCTTTACTCAGGGGTGTCCATGGTCCGAAGCACCGACGAGGGTGTGCGGGACGAGGTCGCACCCGTGCCTGAGGCCGCTGACGACGACGCCGACCGCTGGTGGTTCGTCGACGACTTCACGGCGCTGTGGTCGGCCGGCGGAGCCCCGGCGATCGAGGGTCGCGTGATCGGCTACCTGCTCGTGACGAGCCGGCCCTACGTCTCCTCCACCGAGCTCGTCGCCGCGCTCGGGGCGAGCAGCGGATCGATCTCGACGACGACGCGGCGCCTCGTCGAGTCGGGCTTCATCAAGCGTCACCACGTGCCTGGCGATCGCAGCCACTACTTCCGGATGGACGACGACGTCTGGGGCTCGTTCCTCGCGGGGGAGAGGCGCTACCTCGTGCGGCAGGCGGATCTCGCCGCCCGCGCCCTGGTCGACCTCGACGAGTCGCTGACCGACGACGCGCGCCGGCGGCTCGAGAACATGCGCGACTACATGGAGTGGCTGCGCAGCTACCACCGGCGGATGCTCGAGGACTGGGCGCGCTTCAAGGCCGAGCGCGACGGACGGCGCTGAGCGCCGTCACTGCATCTTGACTGCGGGCTTCCGCGGCGCCCGCGAGTCCCCGCGGGACCTCGCGCCGATGAGCACCAGCGCCGTCGTGCACAGGACGACGATGCCGACGAGCGCGACCACGACCACCGTCCAGAGATAGGCGGGCCCCTCGGGCCGGGCGTCCCCCGCGCGGGCGGACATGACGAGCGGCTCGTCGTAGGTCGTCGTCCACGTCACCGTGCGGTCCGCGAGCTCCCCGTTGTGCGACTCGACGTCGCCGGGGAACGAGATCGAGATCGACACCCGGGAGCTGTCGGCGCCGTCCGGGCGTTCGCCCTCCTCGGCCCGCGGTGCGCCGTCGAGCACCATGGGGTCGATCTCGGCGTTCACCACGTAGTCGTCGCCCTCGTGTGTGATGAGGAGCGGGACGTCGGCCGCCGTCGGCTCCTCGGAGGCCTCGGCGGCGTCGTCCGCGGGCGCCTCCGGAGGCGGCAGGACGTTCGTCAGCGAGAAGACGTCGAGCGGGGTGTCGGAGAACGTCAGCTGCGTCCCGAGGTAGTCGCCCTGCCGGTAGGCGTCGCTGCGCACGCCCTGCGCCTGCCGGATCTCCGGGAGCAGGCGGTTCTCGATCTCTCTCGCCTGGCCGGCGGCGCGCTCCTTGGCGTCGTCGGTGTCGTCGACGAGGGCGACGGCGATCACGAGAGTCCCCGAGACCGTGTCGGCCTCGCTCACGCGCAGGTCCCCGATCACCCGCACGCACCCCGTCAGCAGCCCTGAGACCAGGACGATCAGGGCGACGGCCATCCCCCGGCGCATGGCGTCAGGGTGGCACACATCGAGGCGCCGGGCACCCGAATCGCCTGTGGGCGCCTCCGTCGCCCCCGCGACGTTCGTGCCAGACTCCCCCACCGGGGATGGGATCTCCATCACGAGGAAGGAAGTTCATGCGAGTCACGAGAGCAGGGGCGGGCCTCGCGCTCGCGTCGGCGTTGCTGCTGGCGGGGTGTGCCCAGGGCGGCGACGACCCGGCGGACGAGACGAGTGCCGCCGACGAGCAGTCCGGCGGCGCCGAGGAGTCGGCGGAGGACGAGCCGGACGACGACGCGGCGTCCGACTGCCCGGAGCTGGCCGTCGGCGAGGCGGTGGACGTCGCCGTGCTCGCCCAGTGCGCGGCCGACGCGACGGCGCAGGTCGCCGGCTACGCGGCTGAGACGGATCTGGGTGGATCCGCGTCCCAGGTGCGGGTGAACACGGACCCGCAGGCGCTGCACATGACGTCCGCCATGGGGGAGGTCGTGGTCGTCGACGGCGTCACGTACGTGCGGACGACGGGCGAGTGGCAGGAGGGCGACCCGGAGTCGAGCGACCCGCTGATCGCCGGCCTGAGCGCCGCGGGCGAGAACATCGACTCGCTCGACCCGGCCGCGCAGGCGGCGGCGATGACCGGCGTCGAGCTCACCGTCACCGGAACCGACACGCGGCTCGACCAGGAGGTCTTCGTGATCTCCGGCGAGGGCGAGGTCGAGGGCGCGGCGGTGTCGACCGTCATGTACGTGACTGCCGACTACGCGGTGCTCGGCAACGAGAGCAGCGCCGACGTCAGCGGCACGACGATCGACACGGTCATCACCGTGACCGCGTGGGACGAGGCGCAGGACATCAGCGCGCCGATGTGATCCCGAGCGATACCGACGGCGGACGGGCCGGCACCTTCGGGGTGCCGGCCCGTTCGTCGAACAAGGCTCCGACACCGAGCGCCGGCGAGCGCAGGAGGATCGCGACCGATCCCCGGGGCCGTTCCGGATGCGCTCGAAGTTGAGCGGAATAGACTCAACCTTGATCCGGGTTGTCCATGACGGAGACACACACGCCCGGCTGCGCGCCGGCCCGCCACCAGGGAGGACCCGCTTGGACACCAAGCTCACCACGAAGTCGCAAGAGGCGATCGCCGCTGCCCTGCAGACGGCGTCGGCCGCCGGCAACCCGCATCTCGAGCCCGTTCACCTGCTCGCCGCGCTGCTCGACCAGGCGGGCGGCGTCGCCGTCGCGCTGCTCGACGCCGTCGGCGCCGACCGCGACCAGCTCGCCGCGCGGGCGAAGGGCGTGCTCGCCACGCTGCCCAGCGCGAGCGGAGCGTCCACGGCCCAGCCGCAGGCGTCTCGGGCGACGCTCACCGTGGTGCAGTCCGCCGGCGAGGAGGCGCAGGCTCTCGGCGACGAGTACGTCTCCACCGAGCACCTGCTCGTCGCCCTGGCGGCGAGCTCCGGTGCGGCGGGTGAGCTGCTCACCTCGGCCGGCGCGACGCGCGAGGCGTTGCTCGCCGCCCTGCCGAACGTGCGCGGAGGCGCGCGCGTGACGTCGCCCGACCCGGAGGGCACGTTCCAGGCCCTCGAGAAGTACGGGCAGGACCTCACGGCGCGCGCGGCCGAGGGCAAGATCGACCCGGTCATCGGCCGCGACTCCGAGATCCGGCGCGTGATCCAGGTGCTGTCCCGGCGGACGAAGAACAACCCCGTGCTCATCGGCGAGCCCGGCGTCGGCAAGACCGCCGTCGTCGAGGGCCTCGCGCAGCGCATCGTCGCGGGTGACGTGCCCGAGTCGCTCAAGGGCAAGCGCCTCGTCGCGCTCGACCTCGGCGCGATGGTCGCCGGTGCGAAGTACCGCGGCGAGTTCGAGGAGCGTCTCAAGGCGGTGCTCGACGAGATCAAGAGCTCCGACGGGCAGATCGTCACGTTCATCGACGAGCTGCACACCGTCGTCGGCGCCGGTGCGTCGGAGGGCGCGATGGACGCCGGCAACATGCTCAAGCCGATGCTCGCGCGCGGCGAGCTCCGCATGGTGGGGGCGACGACGCTCGACGAGTTCCGCGAGCACATCGAGAAGGACCCGGCGCTCGAGCGGCGCTTCCAGCAGGTCTTCGTGGGCGAGCCGAGCGTCGAGGACACGATCGCGATCCTCCGTGGCATCGCACCCCGCTACGAGGCGCATCACAAGGTGACGATCGCCGACTCCGCGCTCGTCGCGGCGGCCACGCTCTCCGACCGCTACATCACCGGGCGTCAGCTCCCGGACAAGGCCATCGACCTCATCGACGAGTCGGCGTCGCGGCTGCGGATGGAGCTCGACAGCTCGCCGATCGAGGTCGACGAGCTGCAGCGCGCCGTCGACCGCCTCACGATGGAGGAGCTCGCGCTCGAGCGGGCCGACGACCCGTCGTCGGCCGAACGGCTCGAGAAGCTGCGCGCCGATCTCGCCGACCGGCGGGAGGAGCTCGCCGGGCTCACCGCTCGGTGGGAGGCCGAGAAGGCCGGGCACAACAGGGTGGGCGACCTCAAGGCGCGCCTCGACGAGCTGACGACGGCGGCCGAGCGGGCCATGCGCGAGGGCGATCTCGCCCGCGCGTCGGAGATCCGGTACGGCGAGATCCCCGAGGTCGAGCGCGAGCTGGTCTCGGCCGAGCGCGACGAGGCGGCCATCGACACCGCGGCCGGCGACGGCGCCGTGCCCATGATCGCCGACCGCGTCGGGCCCGACGAGGTCGCCGAGGTGGTCGCGGCGTGGACCGGCATCCCGGCCGGCCGGCTGCTCGAGGGCGAGTCCCAGAAGCTCCTGCGGATGGAGGACGTCATCGGGCAGCGGCTCATCGGGCAGGGCGACGCGGTACGCGCGGTGTCGGACGCCGTCCGCCGCGCGCGTGCCGGCGTCGCCGACCCCGACCGGCCCACCGGCTCGTTCCTGTTCCTCGGGCCCACCGGCGTCGGCAAGACCGAGCTGGCGAAGGCGCTCGCGGACTTCCTGTTCGACGACGAGCGCGCGATCGTGCGGATCGACATGTCGGAGTACAGCGAGAAGCACTCCGTCGCGCGGCTGGTCGGTGCCCCGCCCGGGTACGTGGGGTACGAGGAGGGCGGACAGCTCACGGAGGCCGTGCGGCGTCGTCCCTACTCGGTCGTCCTGCTCGACGAGGTCGAGAAGGCGCATCCCGAGGTGTTCGACATCCTGCTCCAGGTGCTCGACGACGGCCGGCTGACGGATGGCCAGGGCCGCACCGTCGACTTCCGCAATGTCATCCTCGTGCTGACGTCGAACCTCGGGTCGCAGTTCCTCGTCGACCCGGCGCTCGACGACGCCACCAAGCGCGAGGGCGTGATGGCGGCGGTCCGGGCGAGCTTCAAGCCGGAGTTCCTCAACCGGCTCGACGACGTCGTCATCTTCGACGCGCTCAGCGTGGACGAGCTCGGGGCGATCGTCGACCTGCAGGTCGACCGGCTCGGCGCCCGGCTCGCGGACCGTCGGCTGCGGCTCGACGTCACGCCGGCGGCCCGGGAGTGGCTCGCCCTCGAGGGGTACGACCCGGCGTACGGAGCGCGCCCGCTGCGGCGTCTCGTGCAGCGGGAGATCGGCGACCAGCTCGCCCGGATGCTGCTCGCCGGCGAGGTGGTCGACGGCGCGACGGTCGTCGTCGACCGGGCCGAGGACGTCACGCGCGAAGGGCTGGTCATCAGCGTGCACTGACGCCGGGCGCGTGATCCCTCCCGCGACACGCCGCGTGTCCGCGGGAGGGATCCCGAACTCGCGCCCTCAGCCGCGGCGCCGACCCAGGACGAGGCTCGTGGTCATGTTCCGCACGACGCGGCCGCCGAACTCCTCGCGTGCGATCCGCCCCAGCTCGGCGAGCACGTGCCCGGCGTCGGGCCGCACGACGACGTTCGAGAAGGTCGCGTAGAGCGCGACGGTGCGCTCGGCATCCAGCTCGAGCGACCACGTGGACGTGCGCGCGTCGACGACGTCGAACGCGTCCGCTCGGCGCAGCGCGTCGAGCCGGGCGTCGGTGTCGATGCCGAACGGCGTCCCTCGCGTCCCGGCGGCCGGACCGGTCGGGCCGCGCAGCAGCTGCGTCGTCGCGTCGTGGAACGGGTCCGGCAGCGCGTCGTCGCCGAACACGTTCCAGCACGCCGCCCACCAACCGCCCGGACGGAGCAGCCGTGCGACCTCGGCCAGAGCCGCCTCCTCCGGTAGCCAGTGGAAGGCGGTGAAGCTCACGCCGAGGTCGAACGCGCCGAGCTCGAGCGGGGCATCCTCGAAGGAGGCGGCGACGACGTCGAGCGGGGCGTCGGGGAAGCGTTCGCGGAGGAACGTGGCCAGCCGGGCGTCGGGCTCGACGGCGACGAGCGGGTCGGCGCCGAGCTCGAGCAGGCGCCCGGTCGCCGTACCGGGCCCCGGGCCGATCTCGAACGTCGCGGTACCGGGCCGCAGCCCGCACCGCTCGACGAGCTCGTCGTAGACCCAGTCGGGGTACCCGGGTCGCGCCTGCAGGTAGGCCGCCGGGTCCGCGCCGAACAGGTCGCGGCCCGCGTCGCGGGCGATCCGGTCCTCGGGCATCCCGTGATGCTACGGCTCGCAGAAGCGGACGGAGCGTGTCCCCTTCCGGTCCTACCGTGACCGTGTCACCCACCGAAGAGGAGTCCACCCCATGACCGTTCTCGTCACCGGAGCCACCGGAACCGTCGGCCGCGAGGTCGTCCGCGCCCTGCTGGAGCGTGGCGCAGCCGTCCGTGCGCTGAGCCGGGAGCCCGCCACCGCCGGTCTCGATCGCTCCGTGGAGGTGGTGCGCGGTGATCTCACCGATCCGGCCTCCGTCGACCGGGCGCTCGCCGGCGTCGACGCCGTCCACCTCATCACGTTCGACGGGCCGCGCCGCGGAGGGGGCGGAGCGCCGCTGCAGGACCCGGACGCCGTCCTGCGCCCGATCCGCGAGCACGGCGTCGGCCGCGTCACGGTCCTGCAGAACGGCTACCCGGGCCCGCTCGAGGAGGCGCTGCCGGACAGCGGCGTCGCGCACACGATGCTGCTGCCGGTGGAGTTCATGGCGAACTACGCGGAGTGGGCCGAGCCGATCAAGGAGGCCGGTGGCGTCGAGGAGCCGTACGCGGACCGGCGGAGCGCGCCGGTGCACCCGGCTGACATCGGCGACGTCGCGGCGCTCGCGCTCACCGAGGATGGCCACGCGGGCCGGACGTACACGCTCACCGGGCCGGACGTGCTCACGCTGCGTGACAAGCTCGACGCGATCGGCGCCGCGCTCGGGCGCGAGCTCCGCCTGACGCCGCTCAGCGAGGACGAGGGCGTCGCGCGGTGGCGCGCGCAGGGCATGGACGACGAGGCGATCGGCTTCATGCGGTGGGTCTACGGCGACCCGCCCGAGGTCGGCTACACGGTGACGGACACCGTTCCGCGCGTCACGGGCCGGCCCGCGCGGTCGTTCGCGCAGTGGGCGGTGGAGAACGTCGGGCTGTTCCGCTGAGGGCCCCTGCGCTCACTCGGAGATCTGGATGTCGCCCGCGATCGCGCTCCCGACGAGCCGGGTGTCGTCCTTCCCGAGCACGAAGCAGCTGATGATCCGGTCGCCGTCGTCCCACGTGGTCTGCGTCGGGTAGAGGTAGTACACCGTCAGGTTCGTCCGGTCGATCTCCGTCGGCAGCGCCTCCGGGACCTCCGTCGAGCAGAAGTCGTCCGCCTGCTGCTGCACCGCGTCGGTGCCGGGGAAGTCGGGCTCGGTGATGGTGTACTCGGCCACCACCTCGGCGTGGTGCGGCTGCGCGCACGGGACGTGCAGGAACGTGCCGGGCGAGACCGGGTTCTCGAGGTCGTCGATGCAGTTGCCGAGGTCGATGTCGACGTCGCGGACCTCCCGTTCGGTGTCCGTGTCACCGGGGTTCTCACCGGCGGCCGGCCCCGGTGTCTCGGGCTCCGTCTCCGTCTGCGTCGGCTCGGGCGGCGGCGGCGGGTCCTGGGAGAGGGTGACGACGGCTGTGACGACGACGATCGCCGCGACCGCGACCGTCCAGACGGTGCCCACGATCATCGCGATCACCCCGGGCACGGTGGACGCACCGGCCCGGCGCGACCTGGTGAAGCTCATGACGCCGAGCACGAGGCCCACCGGCCCCAGCACGATCCCCGCCCCGACGCCCGCCCACCCGAGGGCGGCCCCCGGGTTCGCCTGCCGTGACGGTGGCCCCTGCCACCCGCCGCCGGGAGGGCCGCCGTGCGGGGGTCCCTGCTGGGTCCCGCCGTAGGCGGGAGGGCCGGGCGGACCGCCGTGGCCGGGCTGCTGCTGAGGTCCCGGTGGGCCGCCGTACGACCCCGGAGCAGAGGAGTTCCAGGGTGTGGTCATGCCGCGCACCTTACAAGCGTCGTCCCGGCGGTGCGGGAGCGGTACCGGGGGAGAACTCCCCGGCTCAGTTCACGAGGTCGACCTCGAGCGGGGCGGCTGTCGTGCGGACCAGGCACACCGCGACCTGGGTGCCCTGCTCCCACCCGGACTCGCTCGGGACGAGCCACCACGGGCGCACCTGGGCGTCGCCGACGTCCAGCCCCTCGGCGAGGGACGTGCACGCCTCTTCGCCCGCCGCGAGGACGGCGTCCGGCCCGGGATAGGCGCCGCCGTCGAGCTCGACGACGTCGACCACCTGCGCGGCGTGCGGCTGTGCACACGGCACCTGGGTGACCTCGCCGATCTGCTGGTCCGGCGGGAGGAACTCCACGCAGTTGCCCCGCGCGAGGCTGGAGGCGTGCACGGTGCGGGGTGCGTCGACGTCGCCCGGCACGGCCTCGCCGCCGCCGGACAGGCCGCCGCTCAGCCACGCCGTGAGGCCGAGCAGGACCCAGCCGAGCGTCGTCACGATCCCCAGGACGACGCCGGTCCACGCGATGCGCGGGCTGCGGCGCCACGCGCGCGTCGTGCGCCGCACGCCGAGGATGCCGAGCACGAGCGCCACCGGCCCGAGCAGGAGCACCCCGGTGACGACGGACGCCACGCTCACGGCGTCGAGCGGCGGCCGCGCGATCTGCGGGATCGTGAAGCGGTCCGGCGGTGGCGTGGGAGCGGCCCCCGGAGGCAACGGTGCCCCGTACGGGCTGCGGCTGCGGTCCGCGGACGTCGTGGGCGTCGGGGCCAGCGGAACGGGGGGAGGCTCCGAGCCCGGGGGCGCCTGCGCCGGGCCGGGCGTCGCTCCGGGCACGGGCTGCGGCGCAGGGCCGGGCTGCGGAGGGCCGGGCTGCGGGACGGACCCGGGAACCGGCCCGAACGGGGGCGGGGTCTGCGTCATGCGGCGCTCCCCGCGATCTCGACGACGACCGGTACGTGGTCGCTCGCGCCCTTGCCCTTGCGCTCCTCGCGGTCGATCCCGACGGCCGCGACGCGCTCGGCGAGCGCCCGGGTCGCGAGCACGAAGTCGATGCGCATGCCCTCGTTCCGCGGGAAGCGCAGCCTCTGGTAGTCCCAGTACGTGTACGCCTGCGGGACGTGGAGCCGCGTGACCTCGGCGAACCCGGCGTCGTCGAGAGCGGCGAACGCCGCACGCTCCGCGGGGGAGACGTGCGTGGCGCCGTCGAACAGGCTCATGTCCCAGACGTCCTCGTCGAGCGGCGCGATGTTCCAGTCGCCGGCCAGGGCGACCTGCGCGCCCGGCTCGGCCGCCCACGTGGCGGCGGCGTCACGCAGCGCGCGCAGCCAGTCGAGCTTGTAGGCGTAGTGCGGGTCTTCCAGCGTGCGGCCGTTCGGCACGTACAGGCTCCAGAGCCGCACGCCGCCGCACGTCGCGCCGAGCGCGCGCGCCTCCGCGACGGCGGGGTCGCCCCACGTGGGCTGGCCGGGGAAGCCGAGCTCGACGTCGTCGATGCCCACCCGCGACACGATCGCGACGCCGTTCCACTGCGAGTGCCCGTGGTGCACGACGTCGTAGCCCACCGCCGCGAACGACATGACCGGGAACTGCTCGTCGGGGACCTTGGTCTCCTGCAGGGCGAGGACGTCGACGTCGGAGCGCTCGAGCCAGGCCGCCACGCGTTCCGCGCGCGCCCGGATCGAGTTGACGTTCCAGGTGGCGATCCGCACGGTGCCCAACGTACCGGCGCAGCGTGCCAGGCTGGGCACATGGGACGCGCCCTCATCACCGGCGCGAGCGCCGGGCTCGGTCTGGAGTTCGCCTGGCAGCTCGCTGCGGGCGGTCACGACCTGGTCCTCGTCGCCCGGGACGCCGAACGGCTCGAGCATCACGCCGCGCAGCTGCGCGCGGCCGGGGGCGTCGACGTCGAGGTGCTGCCGGCGGACCTCGCGGACCGTGCCCAGGTCGAGCGCGTCGCCGAGCGCCTGCGCGACGACGTCGCTCCCGTCGGCCTGCTCGTCAACAATGCGGGGTTCGGCCTGCGGCAGCGGTTCGTCGGGGGTGACCTGGCGGCGGAGGAGCGCGCGCTCGACGTCATGGTCCGGGCTGTGCTGGTGCTCAGCCACGCGGCGGCCGGCGCGATGGCGGACCGCGGACGCGGCGCGATCTGCAACGTCGCCTCGGTGGCGGCACTGACGGCGTCGGGCACGTACGCGGCGCACAAGGCGTGGGTGCGGACGTTCACCGAGACGCTCGCCGCCCAGCTCGCCGGCTCCGGGGTCACCGCCACCGCCCTGTGCCCGGGCTACACCCACACGGAGTTCCACGAGCGGGCCGGGCTGCGCATGTCGTGGCTGCCCGAGGTGGGGTTCCTCGACGCCGAGAGGGTGGTGGCAGCGGGGTTGCGGGACGTGAGCCGCGGCGTCGTCATCTCGACGCCGTCGCTCCGCTACAAGGCGGCCTCGGCGGCGCTGCGGGTGCTGCCCCGGTCGCTCGTGCGCCGCATCGATCACCGCCGCCCGCCCCGCGGCGCCTGAGGCGTTTCCCCATGGCGCGGGATCGGGAATCCCGGGTGCGGCGGTTACGCTTTCCGGGTGACTGATGACACCCCGCGAGCGCGGCTCGCCGCGCTCGTCGCCGACCTGTCCGTCGTGTCCGGGAAGGTCACGCTCACCAGTGGTCTCGAGGCCGACTACTACGTCGACATGCGCCTCGCGACCCTGCACCACGAGGCGGCCCCGCTCATCGGGCACCTGCTGCTCGACGTGCTCGAGGAGGCCGGCCTCGGACCGGGCGAGATCGACGCCGTCGGGGGCATGACGATGGGCGCCGACCCGGTGGCGGCCGCGCTGCTGCACGCGGCGGCGTCGCGCGGACTGGCGCTCGACGCGTTCGTCGTCCGCAAGAGCGCCAAGCAGCACGGCATGGGGCGCCGCGTCGAGGGTCCGGACGTCAACGGTCGCCGCGTCGTCGTCGTCGACGACACCTCGACGACCGGCCGCAGCGTCATGACGGCGGTCGAGGCGCTGCGGGAGGCGGGTGCTGACGTGCTGGGCGTCGCCGTCGTCGTCGACCGGGACACCGGCGCGCGCGAACGTCTCTCCGAGGCCGGCCTGCCCTACCACTGGGTGCTCGACGCCGCCGACCTCGGGCTCGCCTGACCGCGCGGCCGGCTCGCGGCCGCGGGCGCCGGCTCCGGTCGGCCCGAGGGCCGCACGGTACGATGCACGCTCCGCAGACCGCGACCAAGGGGACCTCAGCATGGACCTGACCGCTCTCGGGATCATCGGCATCGTCCTCGCGATCCTGGTCCTCATCCTGCTCATCTGGGGCATCGCCACGTACAACTCGTTCGTGCGGCTGCGCAACCTCGTGCAGGAGGCGTGGCGGCAGATCGACGTCGAGCTGCACCGCCGGTACGACCTCATCCCGAACCTGGTCGAGACGGTCAAGGGCTACGCGGCGCACGAGCGCGCCGTCTTCGACGAGGTCACCCGCGCCCGCGCGCTGGCCGCCACGCCCGGCGCGACGCCCGGGCAGCAGGCGCAGCAGGAGAACGTCCTCGAGCAGGCGCTCGGGCGGCTGTTCGCCGTCGCCGAGGCGTACCCGCAGCTGCGCGCGGCCGAGAACTTCGCGCAGCTCCAGGCCGAGCTGACCAACACGGAGGACCGCATCGCGGCGGGCCGGCGGTTCTACAACGCGAACGTGCGCGAGCTCAACACCAAGGTGGAGTCGTTCCCGCCGTCGGTCATCGCCGGCATGTTCGGGTTCCGCCGCGCCGAGTACTTCGAGGCGAACGACCCGACCGTTCGTGCGCGGCCCAGCGTCTCGTTCCAGGACACGGCAGGGAACGTCGGTTCCTATGCGCCGACCCCGCCCCCGCCCGCCGGCCCGGGTGCGCCCGGCTACAGCACGGGTGGACCGAGCCATGGTGGGGAGCCTGGGTCGTTCCAGCCCGGCCAGGGCGGTGGCCAGCCCGGCTACCCGCGCTCGCAGCCGCCCCAGGGGTGAGCGGCCGCCCCAGGGGTGAGCGGCCGCCCCAGGGGTGAGCGGATGCGTCGGCGGCGTCATCGCCGTCGTCCTGACCGCCGGCGGGCAGCTCTCGTGGTAAGCAGTCGGTCGTGACGCACCCCCCGCCGAACCCGTACCTCCCTCCGCCTTCGGGGCTCCAGCCGCCGGCCGCTCCTCCGCCGGGAGCGGCGCCGGCGTGGACGCCTCCCGCGCTCGTCCGCGGTCCCGACGGCGTCGCGGTGATCGTGGCATCGCCCGAGAATCGCCGCAGGCTCATGGTCGTCGGCCCGGTTGTGCTCGTCCTCGCCGCCGTTCTCGGGCTCGGGCGGTTCGACACGGTCGGCGGCATCATCACGGTGGCGACGATCGTGATCGCGCTCGGGTTCGCGGTCTGGGTCGCCTGGCGGGCTCGGACGGTGGTGACGTACTCGACCGTCCAGCGTTCCGCGTTCGGCAGCGGCGGCCGGATCCACCAGCTGGCGGACGTGGGTGAGGTGGTCCTGTTCCAACGGGCGCAGTCGGGGCAGGCCGTGGCGCCACCGTTCCTCGTCGTGCGTGACCGCGCCGGGCGGCGGATGCTCGCCATGAGCTCGCCGCTGTGGTCGCCGGCGGACCTGCTGGCGCTCGCGTACGCGCTGACGCCGCAGCCCGCCGTCTACGCCGCTCCGATGCGGCCGCTCGACGTGGAGGCCCGCCACCCGGGCGCCATGCGGTTCCATGAGAAGCACCCGTGGTGGACGGCGTGGATCGTGGTCGGCGCCGTCGTGGTCGGGGCGACTCTGCTCGTGGTGGCCTCGTTCGTCATCTGACGGCTCCCGAGGAGGCGGGTCCGGCTCAGTCCCGTCGCACGAGGCTGACGAGGTCGCCGATCCCGTCGAAGACCTGCGTGGGACGGAAGGGGTAGCGCTCGATCTGCGTCACGTTCGTGGATCCGCTCAGCACCAGGTACGTGCGCAGGCCCGCCTCCATGCCGGCGACGACGTCGGTGTCCATCCGGTCGCCGATCATCGCCGTCGTCTCCGAGTGGGCGTCGATCCGGTTGAGCGCCGTCCGGATCATCACCGGGTTCGGCTTGCCGACGAAGTACGGCTCGCGGCCGGTCGCCTTCGTGATGAGGGCGGCGACGGCGCCGGTCGCCGGCAGCGGTCCGTGCGGTGACGGGCCGGTGGTGTCCGGGTTCGTCGCGATGAAGCGCGAGCCGGCCGCGATGAGCCGGATCGCCGTCGTGATCGCCTCGAACGAGTAGGTGCGCGTCTCGCCGAGGACCACGAAGTCCGGGTGCGCGGCAGTGAGGACGTAGCCGACCTCGTACAGCGCCGTCGTCAGTCCCGCCTCCCCGATCGCGTAGGCGCTCCCGCCCGGCGCCTGGGTGGCGAGGAACCGCGCCGTCGCGAGGGCCGACGTCCAGATCGCGTCCTCTGGCACGTCGATCCCGGTGGCCGCCAGGCGTGCTCGCAGGTCGCGCGGCGTGAAGATCGAGTTGTTCGTGAGCACCTGGAACGGCGTGCCGGTCTCGCGCAGGGCACCGATGAAGTCGGCGGCGCCCGGGAGCGCGTGGTCCTCGTGCACGAGCACGCCGTCCATGTCCGTGAGCCAGGCGGCGATCGGGTGGGACTCCATGTGCCCAGCGTAGGGACGCGGACGGCGTACGCCGCGCCGGGCCGGACGCCGCCGAAGTCCGACCCGGAGACCCGGCGGGAGGGAAGTGTCGGCGCCGTACGTCACTGATCCGCTGAGTGGATCAGTGACGTAGGGCGTGCGGTGCGGCGGGCTACGTCGCTGATTCGCTGGGTGGATCAGTGACGTAGAGCGTGCGTGCGGTGGGCTACGTCGCTGATTCGCTGGGTGGATCAGTGACGTAGCCGGCCGGAAGCACCTCGGGCCCCCTCTCTGGATCGACGCCAGCGCCCGTGTCGGACCCCCGTGGAAGGGTTCACGATCCCGGCAATGTGACAGGGAAGGAGCACCGATGACCACGCCGTCGTGGAAGGTCTCACCGTTCAGGGCTGCCGAGTACGTGGTGCGCGTGAGGCGGCTCGCCGACGTGAGTCAACGCGAGCTCGCGGCCGCCGCGGGACTGTCGCAGCCGGTCGTGACACGCATCGAGAATGATGGACCGGTCGCTGTGGCGACCCTGGTGCGCATCCTCGACGTCGCGCGGCTGCGGTTGGCGGTCCTCGACGAGGACGGGCGCGAGGTGGCCCCGTTCCCGTCGGACGCGGTGCGGGACAATGCCGGCCGACGGTTTCCGGCGCACCTCGACGTCCAGCCTCCCGACGTCCTTCCGTACGAGGCGATCGCCTCCCCGAGGTACGACCGCAAGCCGCCCCGCGGTTGGTACCACCGCCGCGCCGCCCGCAACTTCCTGAGGACCGCTGCGGCCACGCCGCCCGACCACCCGACGGTCGGCGAGCTCGCCGACCGCGCTCTGCGGCGCGTCAGAGACCGAATGCCACCAGAGTTCGAGAGGCCGCTGCCGTTCCTGGGGACGGTGCAGGAGAGGCCCCGCGACGAGGCTGCCTGAGAATGACGACATGGAGCGTGACGACGAGTCGGGGCACGAGCGGCCGCAGGACCAGGAGCGCGAGGTCGGCGTCGGGCCGTGGCCGGGCGGGCGCGGCACCTGGCCCGACGATCCCCGGTACGACCCGGAGCTGCTCGCGCACGGCGACCGGCGCAACGTCGTCGACGCCTACCGGTACTGGCGCCTGCAGGCGATCGTCGCCGACCTCGACACCCGCCGGCACCCGTTCCACGTCGCGATCGAGAACCTGCGGCACGACCTCAACATCGGCTCCATCGTGCGCAGCGCCAACGCGTTCGGCGCCGCGCGGGTGCACGTGGTGGGCCGACGGCGGTGGAACCGTCGCGGCGCGATGGTCACCGACCGGTACCAGCACGTCGACCACCACGCCGACGCCGGCGCGCTCGCCGTCTGGGCCGAGCTGGCTGGCCTGCCGATCGTCGCGATCGACAACGTCCCCGGCTCGACGCCGCTCGAACGGGGCGGCCTGCCCCGGGCCTGCGTCCTGCTCTTCGGTCAGGAGGGTGCCGGCCTGACCGCCGACGCCCTCGAGGCGGCCGCCGAGGTGCGGCACATCACCCAGTTCGGCTCGACGCGCTCGGTGAACGCCGGCGCCGCAGCCGCCGTCGCGATGCACGCCTGGGTCCAGGAGCACGCGGACCCGAGCGCCTGGGCCTGAGGGACGAACGGCCCCCACGCCCATCGCCGTCGTCGTGCCAGACTTGGGCCGATACAGGTCCGTCACGGACACGCCGGAACACGAGGAGCACCCATGGCCATCGCCACCCCCGAGGTCTACGCCGAGATGATCGACCGCGCGAAGGCGGGCGTCTTCGCCTATCCCGCGGTCAACGTCACGTCGTCGCAGACCGTGACGGCGGCGCTCCAGGGTTTCGCCGAGGCCGAGAGCGACGGCATCATCCAGGTCTCGGTCGGCGGCGGGGAGTACGCCTCGGGCTCGACGATCAAGGACCGGGTCGCCGGTTCGCTGGCGCTCGCCGCCTACGCGCGCGAGGTCGCGAAGAGCTACCCCGTGACCATCGCCCTGCACACCGACCACTGCACGAAGCAGAACCTCGACTCCTGGGTGCGTCCCCTGCTGGCGATCGAGGCCGACGAGGTCAAGGCCGGCAAGAACCCCACCTTCCAGTCGCACATGTTCGACGGCTCGAACATCCCGCTGGAAGAGAACCTGGTCATCGCCGCCGAGCTCCTCGAGCTCTCCGCCGCGGCCCGCACGATCCTCGAGATCGAGGTCGGCGTCGTCGGTGGCGAGGAGGACGGCCACACCGCCGAGATCAACGACAAGCTCTACACCACCGTGGACGACGGGCTCGCGACCGTCCGCGCCCTCGGCGCCGGTGAGAAGGGGCGCTACCTCACGGCGCTCACGTTCGGGAACGTCCACGGCGTCTACAAGCCGGGAGCAGTCAAGCTCCGCCCGGAGATCCTCAAGGAGATCCAGGACGCCGTCGGCGCGGAGACCGGCACGGCCAAGCCGTTCGACCTCGTGTTCCACGGCGGCTCGGGCTCCACCGCCGAGGAGATCGCGGAGGCCGTCGACAACGGCGTCATCAAGATGAACATCGACACGGACACGCAGTACGCGTTCACGCGGCCCGTCGTCGGCCACATGTTCACCAGCTACGACGGCGTCCTCAAGATCGACGGCGAGGTCGGCAACAAGAAGGCGTACGACCCCCGCGCCTGGGGCAAGCTCGCCGAGGCCGGGATGGCCGCTCGGATCGTCGAGGCGTGCGAGCAGCTGCGCAGCGCGGGTCAGAAGATCCGCTGAGCCATCGGGCGGCCGCCCGCGGGAGGACCCGCGGGCGGCTCGTCGTGCTGCCCGGGTGCAACTGCCCCGTCGACGGACGCCGCAGCCCAGGCTCAGGCGACGGACGGTCCGGCGTCGCCGTCGGAGTCGGGGAAGCCCGGGTCGATGTCGAGCACGTCGACCATGTCGCCGATCCGTGTGACCTCCAGCAGGAACCGCACGACGTCGGGCGGCGAGATGATCGCCAGGCGACCAGGGGTCCGCGTCGCGACGCGCGCGAGGAGCGCGATCCCCGAGGAGTCCATGAAGGCGACCTGGGCGGCGTCGATCTCGGTCGGGTTGCCCGCGAGCTCCGCGCGCCCGACGGCGTCCGCGAGGTCGCCCGCGAGACTGACGTCGATCTCGCCGGCGAGCACGATGCGGGTGCGGTCGTCGGTCGTGCGCACGCGCACCGATCCGGGTTGCGACCCCGACACGGGTCCCGGGGGTGTGGTGTCCACGTACGGCCTCCTGCAGGGGTCGTCCGGCGCGGGCGGGGCCGGCTCCGGCCCACGCTAGAGGATGCTGGGCACCTGTGACGACCACCACACCCGCGTCGGGCGACGAGTTCACGCCCGAGGAGTTCTTCACGACCTTCGCCGCGAGCGACGTCGCGTTCTTCGTGCTCGACGTCGTCGACGGCGAGCCGAGGATCCCGTGGGTGAACCGCGGCTTCACCGAGCTGACCGGCCACGACCTCGACGCGCTGCGCCACGACGCGCGCGCGATCTTCAACGGGATGCCGGAGAAGTCGGCGCGGGACAGCTTCAAGCGCTCGGTCCTCGACGGCGACGGGCTGATGATCCGAGCCCTGTGCTACACGCGCGACGGCGCCCCGTTCTGGGGCCGGTTCGTCATCAGCCCGGTGCGGCCCGGCCGAGCGATCATCGCGCTGCGCGACATCACCGACGACATGCGGGCACTCGACGACGACGCGATGCTCTTCGTGACGGAGCGGCGGGTCCGTCTCGGCCTGGACGCGGTCTCGCGCGTGTCCGACCTGCTCATCGACGTCGAGGACGCCGGCACGCTGCGCGCCGTCACCCACCTGCTCTCCGGCGTCGTCGTGCGGTGGAGCGCCTTCTTCGCCGCCGACGGCGGGATGCACCCGATCGACGGGCTCGAGCCGTCGTCGTCGGACCGGCGCGGACGGTCGATCTGGCACGGGTCGCCCGATCCGGTGCTGCGGCTCCTCGAGGGCTCCAGGGTGGAGGAGATCGAGCTCTCCCTCGAGGAGGAACCGGCGCCGTTCACGGCCACCGGCGACCTCGTCACGGCCCTGCGCAGGCACGCTGACCTGCCCGACGACGTCACGAGCGTCGTCGTCCTGCCCGTCCTCGGGCGGGTGGAGAGTCTCGGCGTCATGGTGCTCGTCCCGCTCGAGGACGCCGACGGCCGGCACACCGTCGCGCGTCTGGTCGCGCGGCGGGTGGGGATGGCGATCGAGAACGCCCGCCTCCTGCAGCGCGAGCACCTCATGGCCGAGACGCTGCAGCGGGCGATGCTGCCGGAGCAGGCCGAGGTCACGGGCCTCGACGTGTGGACCTACTACTCCCCGAACGCGGAGCACGCCCAGGTCGGCGGCGACTGGTACGACGTGCTCTACGTGAACCCGGACACCGTCGGCGTGGTGGTGGGGGACGTCGTCGGGCACGACATGGAGGCGGCTGCGGCGATGGGCCAGCTGCGTTCCGTCGTCCGCTCCTACGCCTGCGAGCTGGTGGACCCCGGGACGGTGCTGTCGCGGGTCGACGACCTCGTGGCCAGCATGCGCCTGGCCCGGTCGGCGTCGCTCGTGTACGGGGCGCTCACCCCGGTCGATCAGGAGTCGGGCCGCTGGCGCTTCGACTACTCACGAGCGGGCCACATGCCGCCGCTCCTCGTCCGGGACGGTGAGGTGACGCAGCTCGACGGCGCCGCCGGGGTGCTCGTCGGGTTCGGTTCCGTGCGCCGCGCGACGGCGGGGGTCGACCTCGTCGCCGGCGACGTCCTGGTGTTCTACACGGACGGGCTCGTCGAGCGGCGCGCCCGGGCACTGCGGGCCGGCATCGCCGAGCTCGTCGAGACCTGCCGGACACTCGGGGCGAACGGCGCCGACGACGCCGCGGGCGTGGGGGAGGCGCTGCTCGCGGCGTTCGCCGAGGAGCCGGAGGACGACGTCGCGATCGTCGTCGTGCGCATCCCGCGGTGCGACCAGCGAGAGATCGACCCGGGCGTGCGCTCGTGGCGGATCGAGCTGGAGCCGGACGTGCGGTCCACCGCACGGGCTCGCGAGGCGGTCGTGCGCGTGTGCGACGAGTGGGGAGTCCGGGACGCCCCGGCGGCCGAGCTCGTCACGTCCGAGCTGGTCGCGAACGCCGTGATGCACGGGTGGGGCAGGGTGGCGCTCCGGCTGCGCGCGACGTCGTCAGGGCTGCGCGTCGAGGTCGAGGACGGCAACCCCACGCCACCGACGCTCCTCGGCGGTCACGCCAGCGGTCTCGGCGGGTTCGGCATGCAGATCGTGGAGCGGCTGGCGGACTGGGGCTGGCGCCCGTCCGGCCACGGCAAGGTCGTGTGGGCGCTCGTGCGCCCGCGCTCGGGCGAGGAGGACCCGCTGGCGGGACTTCGCGGGTGAGCTCAGCCGCGAAGCCGCGTCCCGCCGTCGCCCTCCTGCAGGCCCGGTTCGGGGTCGAGGCGGAAGAAGTCCAGCGCGCCGCAGGTCTCGAGCACGAACAGGACCCGTTCGTCGGCCCCGCGCAGGACCGCTGCGCCTCCGCGCTTGCGCGTGGCGTCAGCGAGCGAGATGAGGAACGCGGCGCCGGTGGAGTCGAGGAACGTGATCCGGCTCGCGTCGATGACGAGCAGCGGACGGCGGACGGCGCCGAGCTTCGCCGTCGCCGCATGGAACTGTGGGCGCGTGGAGAGGTCGAGATCGCCTTCGATCGTCACAGTTGTCGACGTCGCGGACGTGGAGATCTCGATCATCGCCTGGCTCCGGCTGGGGGGCGAGCCTGTCGAGCCCTGAGGCTAACGAGTCGGCGCGCTCCGTGCACAGAGCTGTGCACGGCGCGGCGCGGCGCGATGGAAGGATGGGGGGATGAGCGAGTCGCTGGGTGAACGGTTGTCGGTGGGTCCGGAGCAGACGCTGCTCCCGGCGGACCACCCGGACATGAGCGTGCGTGCCGAGCTGGGCGACGGCGCGGCAGACCCGCGGGTGGTCCGCGAGCTCGCGGCCCGCTTCCCGGCGTCGAGCCTCGCGTGGGCGCTGCTCGCCCGGGCGGAGCTCGCCGGTCTCGACGACGACGCCGCGCCGGGTGACGCCGTCGCCGCCTACGCGTACGCCCGGGTCGGGTACCACCGCGGCCTCGACGCGCTGCGCAAGGCCGGATGGCGCGGGCGCGGCCCCGTCCCGGTCTCTCACGTGCCGAACCAGGGCTTCCTGCTCGCGCTGCTGGCCCTCGGCGACGCCGCCGCGGCCATCGGCGAGACGGAGGAGGCGGAGCGGATCGTGGAGTTCCTCGCCGACTCCGACCCGACCGCCGCCGACATGCTCCGGTAGCGTCACCGTCGTCCACCCCGGCCCGGGCACCGCCCGGCCGCGACGTCCGAGAAGGGACACCCATGCCAGCAGTCGTCGTCGTCGGCGCCCAGTGGGGCGACGAGGGGAAGGGCAAGGCGACCGACCAGCTCGGCTCGCGGGTCGACTACGTCGTGAAGTTCAACGGCGGGAACAACGCCGGCCACACCGTCGTGATCGGCGACGAGAAGTACGCGCTCCACCTCCTGCCCTCGGGGATCCTCACGCCGGACGTGACGCCGGTGATCGGCAACGGCGTCGTCGTCGACCTCGAGGTGCTCTTCGAGGAGCTGCGCGACCTGAACACGCGCGGCGTGGACACGTCGCGGCTGCAGATCTCCGCGGGAGCGCACCTCATCCCGCCGTACAACCGCACGCTCGACAAGGTGACAGAACGCTTCCTCGGCAAGCGTCAGATCGGCACCACGGGGCGCGGGATCGGGCCGACGTACGCCGACAAGATGAGCCGCGTCGGGATCCGGGTGCAGGACCTCTTCGACGAGAAGATCCTCCGCGAGAAGGTCGAAGGCGCCCTCACGCTGAAGAACCAGATCCTCGTCAAGGTCTACAACCGCCGCGCCGTCACGATCGACGAGACGGTGGACGCGCTGCTCGAGTACGCCGATCGGGTCCGGCCGATGGTCGTGGACACGTCGCTGGTGCTCAACCAGGCGCTCGACCGGGGCGAGACGGTGCTGTTCGAGGCCGGCCAGGCGACCATGCTCGACGTCGACCACGGCACGTACCCGTTCGTGACGTCGTCGTCGGCCACGGCCGCCGGCGCGTGCACGGGGTCCGGGATCGGACCGACGCGCATCGACCGGGTGATCGGCGTCATCAAGGCGTACACGACCCGGGTGGGGGAAGGGCCGTTCCCGACCGAGCTCGACGGCGACGACGGCGAGTACCTGCGCAAGACCGGCGGCGAGTACGGCGTCACCACGGGACGTGCCCGCCGCACCGGGTGGTACGACGCGGTGATCGCGCGCTACGCGTCGCGCGTCAACGGGCTGACGGACTTCGTCCTCACGAAGCTCGACGTGCTGACGGGTCTCGAGAAGGTGCCGGTGGCCGTGGCGTATGACGTCGACGGCGAGCGGTTCGACGAGATGCCGCCCGACCAGAGCGCGTTCCACCACGCCACGCCGATCTACGAGTACCTGGACGGCTGGTGGGAGGACATCACGCACGCGCGGACGTTCGACGACCTGCCGGTCAACGCGCAGCGGTACGTGGAGCACCTCGAGTCGGTGTCCGGCACGCGGATCTCGGCGATCGGCGTCGGACCGGATCGCGAGGCCACGATCCCGCGGTACGACCTGCTCTCCGGCTGACTCGTGCGGCGGCTGGGTGCAGCTGGTGGCGAGATCGACCGCTACCCGCACCCGGCTCCGGGGTCGACCTGCGACGTGCAGAACCGCGGGAGAGGTCGTGCAGGTGTTGCGCCGACGGCGGTGGGCGTCCGTGTGGATCGTCACGGGGCGCGTACGGTGACGCCGCGCATCTCGCGCGTCCCCCTTGATCGTCGGAGTTCCCTTGTCCTTCCTCGCCGGGCTGAGTGCTGCCCAGAAGTTCCTTGCTGTCCTCGCGAGTGGCGCGGTCGTGGCGGCTGTGGCCGTCGTCGCGACGGCCTCGTCCGCTCCGGATGCGGCGACCGCCGTTGTCACCCGAATCGTCGACGGCGACACGGTCGACGTCGCCGTGGACGGCGAGGAGCGCCGTGTCCGGCTGCTCAACGTGGACACGCCGGAGAGCGTGGACCCGAACACCCCACCCGAGTGCCTAGGAGCGGAGGCGACGACGTACCTCGCCGACCTGCTGCCGATCGGCGCCGAGGTGACGCTCGAGTACGACCGTGAACGACAGGACTCCTACGGCCGGGATCTCGCCGGGGTGTTCCTGGACGGGACGCTGGTCAATGCAGAGATCGCTCGCGCAGGATTCGGTGCAGCCGTGCTGTACGAGCCGAACGACCGCTTCTACGACGACGTCCTCGCTGCGCAGGAAGAGGCGGCGGCCGCGCAGGTCGGGCTGTTCGACCCCGCGATCGAGTGCACCGTTCCGGCGCAGATGGCGGCGTTCACCTCGGCCGCCGAGTCGGTGCCGGCCACCCCGGCGGGGACCGACGTCGCGGCCCTCGAGCAACACGGTGCCGCGCTCGCGGCGGCTCTCGCGATCGGCGTCGGCCTGGGCGAGGTTCTCGACGGCGACCGCAGCGGCTTCCCGCTCCTGCCGTTTTCGGGTCGCCTCGACGCCATGCGCGAGGAGGTGTCCAGCCAGGTCGACCAGCTCGACGCCGATGCCGTGGCGAACGACGCTGCGATCACCGCGGAGCGGGACCGACTCGAGGCGGAGCGCGTCGCCGCGGAGGAGGCAGCGCGTCAGGCGGCGGAGGAAGAGGCGGCCCGCCAGGCTGCCGAAGAGCAGGCCCATCGCGACGCGGCCGCCGATGCGGAGCGTGAGGCGGAGAGCGGTTCCGGCGGCTCCGCACCCGCTCCGGCGCCCGCACCCGCCCCGGCGCCCGCACCAGACCCCGCGCCCGCGCCAGACCCGGGGTCAGGCGGCGGCTACGACGGATACACGGGTTGCCGCGCCTACGGCGGAGGCTACGTCCCGAACGCCGTCGACGAGCAGGGTCGCCCGTACACGAAGATCGACTGCGACACGCGTCAGCCGATCGGCTGACGCCGGGGTCCTGGGTCCGGGTCCGGGTCGCCGGCGCCTCGGTGCAGCTGGCGGCGGGATCGACCGCTACCCGCACCCGGCTCCGGGGTCGAGGCGACTCCGCCGCCGTCAGTCGGAGCGCCGCCGGAGCGTGAGCGACCCGAGCACGAGCACCCCGACGGTGAACGCCGCGAGGATCCCGACCTGCGCCAGGATGTCCGGCTCCGCCTGCGTGGACACCTCGGTGATCGCGTCGACGGCGTAGGACAGCGGGAGCGCGTTCGAGATGACCTCGAGGACGGGGGGCAGGTCGCCGCGCGGCACGAAGAGCCCGCACAGCAGCAGCTGCGGCACGAGGATCGCCGGCATGAACTGCACGGCCTGGAACTCGGTGCGCGCGAACGCGCTGACGAACAGGCCGAGCGCGACCCCCAGCACAGCGTCGAGGGCCGCCACGCCGAGAAGCAGGAAGAACGGCCCGGCCGGGTCGAAGTCGAGGGCGCCGATGAGCAGCGCCGACACGGCTGCCGCCTGCACCACCGCGACGAGCCCGAACGCCAGCGCGTACCCGCCGATGAGGCCGCCCCGCGAGAGGGGGAGCGTGAGGAGGCGCTCGAGCGTGCCGGTCGTCCGCTCCCGGAGCGTCGCGACCGAGGTGATGAGGAACATGATGAGCAGCGGGAACATCGCGAGCAGCGCCGGGGCGGCCGCCGTGAAGATCTGCTCACCGCCGGGGGAGTCCTGGAACATCCACCAGAGCAGCGTCATGAGCAGGCACGGGACGACGAGCACCATGCCGATCGTGCGGGGGTCGTGCCGCAGCTGACGCAGCACCCTGGTAGATGTCGCGATCATGCGGCGTGCCTCCCGCCCTGGACCAGCGCGAGGAACGCGTCCTCGACCGACGGCGTCCCGGTCGCGGCGCGCAGCCCCTCCGGACTGTCGTCGGCGAGGATCCGGCCGTCGCGGACGAGGACGAGGCGGTCGCAGCGCTGCGCCTCATCCATGACGTGGCTGGACACGAGCAACGTGTGACCCTCGGCCGCGAGCTCCGCGAAGAGCGTCCACAGGGAGTCCCGGAGCACGGGGTCCAGGCCGACGGTCGGCTCGTCGAGCACGAGCAGCGGGGGTGAACCGAGCAGCGCCGCGGCGAGCGTGACCCGCGAGTGCTGCCCGCCGGAGAGGCGCGACGTGAGTCGGTCCCGCATGCTCACGAGGTCGACGCGGGCGAGCGCCCGGTCCACCTCGCCCGCGACGTCCGTCAGCCGGAGCACCGACGCGAAGTAGCGCAGGTTCTCGCCGACGGTGAGGTCGGCGTAGACGCTCGGGTCCTGCGTCCGATAGCCGATGAGGCGGCGCAGCTCGGGGTGCCCGGCGGCCCGCCCGAGCACCGTCACGGAACCCGTGACGTGCGCCTGCACGCCCATGATCGTGCGCATGATCGTCGTCTTGCCGGCCCCGGACGGCCCGAGCAGTCCGGTGATGGAACCCGCGGGGATCGCGAGGTCCACTCCGTGCAGCACGTGAGTCCCGCTCCTGGTGACGTCGACGCCCTCGAGCGCCACCGCCGTCGTCGCCCCGCTCGAATTCACCATGTGATGAATTATGAGAGGGGGCGACGACGGCGTCAAGCGGTCTCCCGTTCGGGCGCCCTGGAGTGCGGGTCAGGCGTCCCGGGGTGCACGCCGCTCACGTGCGAAGGAGCGCCTCCTCCGCGACGGAGCGCCGCTCGACGGCGAGGCCGGCGCGGTCCGCGTGCCGGTCCAGCTCGTGCCACGCCTCGTCGGGCAGGTTGACGGCAACGACGCGCGTCGCGCCCACGCGCGCGGCAGCCTCCAGCAGTGCTTCGAGGCCGAGGTGGTTGACGAGCAGGTCGTCCCGCCCGGTGAGCACCACGGTGTCCGGTCGGCGCACCGGCGACCGCCGCATCGCCGTCGCGACGGCGAGCCGCCCTGCGATGGGCGAGACGAGGTGCTGGGGCAGGGTGACGACGAGCATCTGTCGCTTCATGGTCGTAGTCATGGGTGTCCTCCTTCCGGACACGGTTCGGCCAGCCCCGGGCGGGGCTGGGTGTTTGGGGTTGCGCGACCGGACGGCGGCGCCGGACGCGGTGGATCGACGAGCGTACGGAGCGGGGCGCCGTCCAGGCGAGGTGATTTCCGCCGTCGGGCGCGCTGTCAGGGTGCGAGGTAGCGCTGCACGGAAGGCGCGACGGCGGCGACGAGCTCCTCGACCGGTGTCGAGGCGAGCGGCTCCACGGCGATCAGGTAGCGCAGGACGGCGATCCCGACGAGGTGGGAGACGGCGAGCTCGACACGCCGCCCGTCGAGTCCCGCCTCGTGCTCCGCCAGCGGCAGCATCACCTGCTGGATGAACCCGGCGAGCAGTCCCGCGCCAGACCCTGCGCTCAGCGCGGAGCGCAGGAGGGCCAGGAACGGCTCGCGCCCCGACGGGTCCTCCCACACGCCGAAGAACGTGCGGGTCATGCGCTCGCCGCGCTCCGCGACCGGTCCGTCGAGAATCGAGCGGACGATCATCCGAGGGTCGAAGGGCAGCTCGAGCGCGGCCGTGAACAGCGAACGCTTCGTGCCGAAGTAGTGGTGCACGAGGGCCGGGTCGACGCCGGCCCGAGCTGCTACGGCCCGGACGGTCACGCCGGAGGGCGAGCGTTCCGCGAGAAGCTGACGTGCGGCGTCGAGAATCTCGCCGCGCGTGTCCGGGGTGCCCGGCCGGCGTCCCGTGCGCTTCGCCGGGGCGTCCGCCGGCTCGGGGCGGGCGCTGCTCGACATGCCGTTCAGAGTAGACGTCACGGGCTCCGCGGTGATGGGCTGGGGTGCGCCCGGCGTCGGGCACCGGAAGGAGAACCATGGAGTACCGCCTGCTCGGTCGGAGCGGCGCCGCCGTGTCGTCGCTCGCCCTCGGCACGATGACGTTCGGACGGGAGACCGACGAGGCCGGGTCGCACGCGCAGCTCGACGAGTACGTGTCCGCCGGGGGCAACCTCGTCGACACGGCCGACGTCTACTCGGGCACCGAGTCCGAGTCGATCATCGGGCGCTGGCTCGCGGCACGCGGGGCGGCCGCGCGCGACGACCTCGTGATCGCGACCAAGGGCCGCTTCCCCACGCACGGCGACCCGAACGCTCTCGGTCTCTCGCGCAAGCACCTCACGCAGGCGCTCGACGCCTCGTTGCGCCGCCTGCAGACGGAGACGATCGACCTGTACCAGGTGCACGCCTGGGACGCGCTGACTCCGCTCGAGGAGACGGTGCGCACGCTCGACGATGCCGCCCGCGCCGGGAAGATCCGGTACTGGGGCCTGTCGAACTACACGGCCTGGCAGCTCACGAAGGCGCACGACCTGGCGACGACGCGGGGCTGGCTGGCGCCCGTGACGCTGCAGCCGCAGTACAACCTGCTCGTCCGCGGGATCGAGGCCGAGATCGTCGCCGCGGTGCAGGACGCCGGGATGGGTCTGCTGCCGTGGTCGCCGCTGGCCGGGGGCTGGCTCACCGGCAAGTACTCGCGCGACGAGCCGCCCGCCGGGGCGTCGCGCCTCGGTGAGGACCCCGAGCGGGGCATGGAGGCGTACGCGAAGCGCAGCGCCCAGGAGCGGACGTGGCGGGTCATCGACGCCGTCCGCTCCGTCGCCGACTCGGTGGGTGCCACTCCCGCGCAGGTGGCGCTCGCGTGGCTGCTCGGACGGCCCGCCGTCACGTCGGTGATCCTGGGCGCTCGCACGCTGGAGCAGCTCCGAGGGAGCCTGGCCGTCGTCGACGTCGTGCTCTCGGACGAGCAGGTTCGGGCGCTCGACGACGCCAGCGACCCCGGCTTCGACGACTACCCGTACGGCCCGGCCGGGGAGAACCAGCGCTCGCGGCGGATCGACGGCGGACGCTGAGTCGGGTGTGACGCGGCTCGGGCTGGGGCGGATCGCGCGCCGCTCGCTCGCCGCGGGCGGGGTCGCGGTCAGCTCTCGGCGGAGGTCCCGACGTCCGCGCCCACGGCCGGCAGCCCGTCGATGCTCGTCGCGTTGCGCTCGCGCCGGTAGGCCTCGAAGTACTCCGGTGTCCGGCGTTCGTGGGAGCGGTCCAGGATGTCGCGGTCCGCCACGAAGTCCAGGACCGGCACGGCGAAGCCGCAGGAGTCCGACACGCGGGTGACGTCGACGACGACGATCCCGCGCTGCCCCAGCTCACGTTCCTTCGGGAACGCGGTCCTGAGCTCGGCGAACTCGGTCGTGCCGGCCTCGACGTACCGGCCCCGACCGTGCAGCCGCACGATCTTCGGCGGGCCGGAGAACGCGCAGAACATGAGCACGATGCGCCCGTTCTCCCGCAGGTGGGCGGCTGTCTCGGCGCCGGACGCCGTGTAGTCGAGGTAGGCGGCGCGATGCGGTCCGAGGACGGCGAACGTCCCCGCCATGCCCTTCGGCGAGAGGTTGACGTGGCCGTCGCCGTCGAGCGGTGCCGTCGCGACGAAGAAGACGGGCTGGGCCTCGACGAACGCGGTGAGGCGGTCGGTGATCTCTTCGTAGACGTGGGCCACGGCGCCAGTCTGGCAGGACTGTGGTCGTGGGCCGGTTCGGGGCGGGGTGCCTCTCGGCGACGGCGGGGCTTCGGGTGGTCTGATGCGCGACGGCGGCGGGCCGCGTGGTCATCGGATGGTGTCCGTCGGGCGGTACGGATCGCGACGGCGATGCCGTGGTCGGATGGCTGAGTCGGTGGCTCAGGTGGTCTACGGATCGCTGCGGAGTCGGTGGCATGCGACTTGCGTCGGTGGGCAGGTGTGTGGTGGCGACCGGATGGCGGGGTCGGGGGTCAGGTGGTGCTCGGTCGTCGTCGGTCTGGTGCTGTCCGGTTCGGGGCGGCGGCGGTCTGTCCCGCCGTTTGGGCGATGCGGGACCGCGTCCGCCCGTCGTCAGGATCGTTCACGGAGTTCCGAACTCATGTGGGACCTGTGGATAGACCTCCGCGATGTCGGAGCCTCCTGCGATAATCGATCACATGTACGAGTCGCCAGGCCAGGGTGGAGAGGCGGTCGCGCCGCGCGTGCTCGAGGCTGGCGTCAACCCGCTCGCCGAGGTGCGAGAGCCAGGTGAGCTGCGCGAGGAGCAGGCGCGTGAGGCTGGTCAGCTGCGCGCGGAGCAGCCGCGTGCAGACCTAGGTTCCGAGCCGGCGTCGACGTCCGTGCCCGGGATGGGCGAGGCGGCTCGCAGGATGCTCGTCTCCGAGCTTGACGCGTTGCTGTCGATGGACGGTCTGGCGGAGTTCGAGGATGGCGTGCCGCTGTCCGACGCCGAGGTGCTCGACGTGATCGCGGCCTGGTCGGCGTTCGAAGCACGCGCCGCTGCTGCCAAGCGGGCGTGGGCCGGAGCTCTCGGTCGGCGTGCGTCGATGATCCCGGACTGGCGTGCGCTGGGCCGGCCGATCAACGTGCCGAGCGTGGCCGGTGACGAGATCGCCGTGCGACTCGGGATCTCGCGGCCGAGTGCCGCCCGGCTGGTCGGGGAGGGCAGCCTCTTCTGCCGCGAGTTCGCGGCGGTCGGGGAGGCGCTGCGCGACGGCCTCATCGATGCGGGCAAAGCGCGTGAGTTCGTCGACGCACTTCAGGATCAGGATCTGCCCGTCACGCTCGCGGTGATCGACGAGGTCCTGCCTCAAGCTCCCGTGCTGGCGCTGCGCCAGCTCGCGGCGGCGATCCAGCGGGCGGTCGTCCGGGTCGATCCGGAGCGCGCGTCGGAACGTCACGAGCGAGCCGCTACTCGTCGTCGGCTCCACCGGCCGCGCCTCCTGCCCGACGGCATGGCGCGACTCTCCGCGGTCCTGACCGCGGCCCAGGCCGCGAGCGTCTATGCAGCATGCGAGGGAGCGGCCCGGGCGGCACGTGCTGCTGGAGACGCGCGCACGCTCGAGCAGCTGCGAGCCGATGCACTCTCCGCGATGGGAGCGAGTGCGCTGGCCCAGGGCCGCATCGGGCCGGCCGACCCGGGGCCAGTTGTCCCTCCCGCGGCGACGGAGGTTGAGCCGGCAGCCGCGTCAGGGGTTGCACAGGGCGAGCTCCCGGCGGCGACGCCGGGATCTGCGGGGGTCGCGGCGGTGGCGGAGTCGGGATCGGCGGGGGTCGCGCCGGTGGCGGAGTCGGGATCGGCGGGAGTTGCGCCGGTGGCGGAGTCGGGATCGGCAGAGGTCGCGCCGGCGCCGGCGCCGGTATCTGCGGTGGCTGAGGTGACGGCGGCGTCCGCCTCTGCGGAGGTCGAGCCGGCAGGGGCGTCCGCCTCTGCGGAGGGTGAGTCGTCCGCCGCGCCCGCTCCGGCGGCCGGGGACCCGCCCGCGCTGACAGCGGAGGCAGCGACCTCGCCCGCGCCACCGCCACCGCCCGCGCCAGCGCCGTCGCCTGTGCCTGCGCCTCGGACCGGTGCACAGCGCGGCTTCGTGGCCGCGGAGAGGTTCACGTTCTCGGGTCCGGCTGCGGTCCTCACGCGCGATCTCCCGGTGGCCGTGCTGCGGCACGAGCCGCAGCGTGGCCCGGCGGTGGACATCGCCGACGAGCTCGAGGAGCTCCTCGCCGACGGGCGAGGTGCCCCGGTCGGGCAGGTCGAGGAGCGTGCCGCGCCGGGGACATCACACGGCGCCGACCGACCTGAACCGGGCGAGCCCCGCGAGTTGGCCCCGTCCGGCGATCCGGGGGCCGCGTCCGCCTGCCCGCTCGCGGACGCTGCGGAGATCGTGGGCTACGGGGCGGTCGATCCGGCGACGGCGCGGATGCTCGCCGTCCAGCCGGGTATCCGGGTCGTGGTCCGGGATCCCGAGGAGGAGGCACGTCGACGCACCAGTGCGATGCCGCTCTCCCCGACTCCGTGGGATGCGGGTCGAGTGCAGCACGATCCGCCGGCGGCACTCGCTCGATACGTGCGGCTCCGGGACCCGACGTGCGTCGCCCCGGGATGCTCGGTGTCGTCCGCGTCGTGCGACCTCGATCATGTGATCGAGTTCCCGCTGGGGCCGACGGATGCCTGGAACCTGCGCCCCCTGTGCCGGCGGCACCATCTGCTCAAGACCCATGCGGGCCACGAGCTCACCGTCGAGCCCGACGGATCGACGACGTGGATCACGGCCCTGGGCCAGGTCCGCCGTCGTGCCGTCGACGGGTCGTGGGAGTCTCGGCTCGACGCCCGGGCTCAGCCGCGGAGGGTCTGGGACACAGACAGGAGGCTCGGGGCAAGCGAGGCTGCGTGACGTACCGACCGAGCCGGGAGACTGAGACCGAGACCCGGGCGGGTCGGTTCAGGTCGGCAGGTAGGTCCGGGGTGGATGCGTGCGCGGCGGGGCCGGATGCGCGGGGGTGGCTTGTGGGGCCGCGCGGATCGTTCAGCTCGGCAGGTAGGTCCGGGGCGGGTGGGTGCGTGGCTGGGCCGGATGTCCTGCGGGCTGGGCGGGTCGGTTCAGGTCGGCAGGTAGGTCCGGGGTGGATGGGTGCGCGCCACGAGGGCACGAAGGTCCTCCAAGGAGACGCGGGTCGTCCCGGAGCTCGCGTCGTGGGACCCGGGCCGCAGCGCCTCGAGCGCACCGGGCCGCAGCGCCTCGAGCGCACCGAGCGCCCGCGCCTGCACGAGTGCGTTCCCGAGCGCCGTCGCCTCCACCGGGCCGGCGAGCACGGGCAGCCCGGTCCGCTCGGCCGTGAGCCGGCACAGGAGCGCGTTGCGGACCCCGCCCCCGACGACGTGCACCACCTCGACCGCCCGACCCGTGACCCGGGCGGCGTCGGCGATCACCCGCGCGTACGCCGTCGCCAGCGCCTCGCAGATCGCCCGCACGTACTCCGCTCGCGACCGCGGCGTCTCCTGCCCCGTCTCGCGGCAGACGGCGTCGATGAGCGCGGGCACGTCGCCGCCGGGGAGGAATCGGGGATCGTCGGCGTCGAAGGCAGGGACGCCGTCGCCGTCGATCAGCTCCGCCTCCGCGAGCAGGCGCGGAAGGTCGGATGCCGAGTCGTCGTCGCCGTCGGCCGCCCGCCACGTACGCACCGACTCGCTGAGCAGCCACAGACCCATGACGTTGTGCAGGAACCGGACCCGGCCGTCCACGCCCAGCTCGTTCGTGAAGCCTGCTTCGCGCGCCTCGTCCGTGAGCACCGGCGCCTCCAGCTCGACGCCGACGAGCGACCACGTGCCCGAGGAGATGTAGGCAGCGCGCGCCGGGTCCCGCATCGGCACGGCGACGACGGCGGATGCCGTGTCGTGCGAGCCGACGGCCACCACCGTGACGCCATTGCCCGCGCCGAGCTCCGCGGCGACCTCCGGCCGCAGCGGTCCCAGGACGGTCCCTGGGTCGACGGGCGGGGGCAGAAGACCGGCCGGAACGTCGAGCCGGGCCGCGAGGTCGGTGTCCCACTCCCGTGAGCGCGCACCCAGCAGACCCGTGGTCGAGGCGTTCGTCCGTTCCGCTGCCCGGACCCCGGTCAGCCACCACGCGAACAGGTCGGGCAGCAGCAGCAGCCCGTCGGCACCCGCGAGCGCCCCCTCGAGGCGATCGGCGGTCAGCTGGTACGCCGTCGTGAACGGCAGGTGCTGCAGCCCGTTCGCGGCGAACAGCTCGGCGAACGGCACCAGCTCGTGGGCGGCGTCGACGGCGTCGGCGGTCCGCTGGTCGCGGTAGTGGAACGGCGCCCCGATCAGGCGACCCGCGCGCAGCAGCGCGTAGTCCACCGCCCAGCCGTCGATCCCGACGGACCGCACCGCCGGCTCGCTTCGGAGCGCCGACGCGACGCCGTCGAGCACGTTCCGGTACAGCCCCAGCGTGTCCCAGTGGAGTCCGCTCGGCAGTGCGACCGGGCGGTTGTCGAAGCGGGAGACCTCCTCGAGCGCGAGCTCGTCGGCCCCGACCCGGGCGAGCATGACCCGTCCGCTGCTCGCCCCGAGGTCGACGGCGACCACACTGACGGCGTCGCCCGGGAGCCCACCCATCGCCGTCGTCCTCAGCGCAGGAACGCGGCGGCGACGCCGGAGTCGACCGGGACGTGCAGCCCGGTGGTCTGCGTGAGGTCCCCACCGCACAGGGCGACGACGGCGGCCGCGACGTGCTCGGGCAGCACCTCGTGCCCGAGCAACGTGCGTTTGGCGTAGAACGCGCCCAGCTCGGACTCCGGGATCCCGTAGGTCGCGGCCCGCTGCGCCCCCCACCCGCCGGCGAAGATGCCGGACCCGCGCACGACGCCGTCGGGGTTGATGCCGTTGACGCGGATGCCGTGCGTACCGAGCTCGGCGGCGAGGAGCCTGACCTGGTGCGCCTGGTCGGCCTTCGTCGCGGAGTACGCCACGTTGTTCGGACCGGCGAACACGGCGTTCTTCGAGGCGATGTACACGATGTCGCCGCCCAGGCCCGCCTCGATCATCACGCGCGCGGCCGCCTGGGAGACGAGGAACGAGCCCTTGGCCATGACGTCGTGCTGCAGATCCCAGTCGCGCTCGGTCGTCTCGAGCAGCGGCTTGGAGATCGAGAGGCCGGCGTTGTTGACCACGAGGTCGAGCCCGCCGAACGCGAGGACCGCTTCGTCCACGGCGGCCCGCACCGCAGCGGAGTCGGACACGTCGGCGGCGACGCCGATCGCGACGTCCGCCCCGCCGATCTCAGCCGCCGCCTCGCGCGCCTTCTCGGCGTCGAGATCGGCGACGACGACGCACGCCCCTTCCGCGGCGAGGCGTGTCGCGATCGCCTTGCCGATGCCCGACGCCGCACCCGTGACGAGAGCGATGCGCGTCGCCAGCGGCTTGGGCTTCGGACGGCGCGCGAGCTTCGCCTCCTCCAGCGCCCAGTACTCGATGCGGAACTTCTCGGACTCGTCGATCGGGGCATAGGCGGACACGGCCTCGGCGCCGTGCATCACGTGGATCGCGTTGACGTAGTACTCGCCGGCCACCCGCGCGGTCTGCTTGTCGCGGCCGTAGGAGAACATCCCGACGCCCGGCACGAGGACGATCGCCGGGTCGGCGCCGCGCATCGCCGGGGAGTCCGGCTCCGCGTACCGCTCGTAGTAGTCGCGATAGTCATCGCGGTAGGCGGCGTGCAGCTCGCGCAGGCGCACGACGACGGCGTCGTCGATGCTCGCGTCGGCGGGCAGGTCGAGCACCAGGGGGCGGACCTTCGTGCGCAAGAAGTGGTCGGGGCAGCTCGTGCCGAGCGCGGCGAGCCGCGGCATCTCGGCGCGGGCGAGGAAGTCCAGGACGTCGTCGGAGTCGGTGAAGTGGCCCACCTGCGGGGCATCGGTGGACGCCAGCCCGCGCAGCAGCGGGGCCAGGGCCGCAGCCTTCGCCCGGCGCTCCGGCGCCGGCAGCGCCTGGTACCCCTCGCGCACGGGGCCGAACGGCTCAGCGGCGCCGTGCGAGTCGAGGTACGCCTGAGCGGTGCGGATGATCTCGAGCGAACGCTGCTCCGCCTCATCGCTCGTGGTGCCCCACGCGGTGATCCCGTGGCCGCCGAGGACGCACCCCACGGCGTCCGGGTTCTCGCGCTGGATCGCGGCGATGTCGAGCCCCAGCTGGAACCCGGGTCGGCGCCACGGCACCCACACCACGCGGGAGCCGAAGATCTCCGCGGTGAGGCGCTCGCCGTCGGCAGCCGTCGCGATCGCGATGCCCGCGTCCGGGTGGAGGTGGTCGACGTGCGGCGCGTCGACCAGAGCGTGCATCGCCGTGTCGATGCTCGGCGCCGCGCCGCCCTTGCCGTGCAGGCAGTAGTCGAACGCTGCGACCATCTCGTCCTCGCGCTCGACGCCCGGGTACACCCCGGTCAGCGCGCGGACGCGATCCAGCCGCAGCACCGCGAGCCCGCCGGCGGTGAGCGTGCCCAGGTCGCCGCCCGAGCCCTTCACCCAGAGGAGCTCGACGTCCTCGCCCGTCACGGGGTCCGACGCCGTCCCCTTGGCGGACGTGTTCCCACCCCCGTAGTTCGTGGTCGTCGGGTCCGCGCCGAGCCGGTTGCTGCGGGCCACGAGCTCCGCGACGGGCGCGGGCACGGTGTCGGCGGGCTGCGCCGTCGTCATCTGAGGTCCTTCCGGGTGGTGGCCGCTTCCGCGGCCGGATGGGATGGCCGACGGCGCGGCATCGGGTCGGCGCGCCGGATCACCGGCGCGTGGGGCCGGTTCAGGCGCCCCAGCCGGCCTGCTCGCCGCCGACGCGCTCTGCCTCGATCCTGGCCTGGTAGCCGCTCGCCGCATAGGCGGCCATCGGGTCGGCCGGCAGGCCGCGACTCTCCCGCCAGTCGGCGAGGTCGGCCCGGACGTCGGTCGCGAACGCGTCCATGAGGATGCCGTTCGCGGCGAGGACGTCGCCGTCGCGCTGCGCTCGGTCGAGCGCGGCCCGGTCGACCAGCAGAGCCTTCGCCGTCGCCTCCTGCACGTTGAGCACCGACCGGATCTGGCCGGGGATCTTCTGCTCGATGTTGTGGCACTGGTCGAGCATGAACGTGACGCCGCTGTCCGGGCCGTACCCGCCCCCGCGGACCACCTCGAGGAGGATGCGGAACAGCTGGAACGGGTCGGCCGCGCCGACGATGAGGTCGTCGTCGGCGTAGAACCGTGAGTTGAAGTCGAACGCGCCGAGCTTTCGCAGGCGCAGCAGCTGCATGACGATGAACTCGATGTTGGTGCCGGGCGCGTGGTGCCCGGTGTCGAGGCAGACGACGGCGCGGTCGCCGAGGGCCAGGCACTGGACGAGCGAGGTGCCCCAGTCGGGCACGTCCGTGTGATAGAACGCCGGCTCGAAGAACTTGTACTCGAGCACGATCCGCTGGTGCTCGCCCAGCCGGGCGTAGATCTCGGCGAGCCCCTCTGCGAGGCGGTCCTGCCGGGCGCGCATGTCGTCCTGGCCGGGGTAGTTCGTGCCGTCCGCCAGCCAGATCTTGAGGTCCGTGGAACCCGTGGCGTCCATGACGTCGACGCAGGCGAGGTGGTGGTCGATCGCCTTCCGCCGCACGCCGGGATCGCTGTGACACAGGCTGCCAAGCTTGTAGGCGTCGTCCTGGAACGTGTTGGAGTTGATCGTCCCGATGCCGACGCCGTGGTCGGCGGCGAAGGTGGCCAGCGCGCCGAAGTCGTCGACGAGGTCCCACGGGATGTGCAGCGCGACCCGCGGAGCGAGGCCGGTCAGTGCGTGCACCTGCGCGGCGTCGGCGATCTTCTCCTGCGGTGTGCGGGGGACGCCCGGCTGCCCGAACACGCGGAAGCGTGTGCCGGAGTTGGCGAACGCCCAGGACGGCAGCTCGATCTCCTGGACGGCGAGCCGTTCGGCGACGGCGGGGGCGAGGCTCACGATGGGGTCCTTCCGGGCTGGTCTCGGCGACGAGACTCATCCGAGGTTGAATCGATTCATAGCACTGTAGCCCAGCACGGGCGTGGGCTGTCAACCCAGGGGTAGGGCGGGGTGGGTGCCGGCGTGTGGTGGGCCGGGTCTGCGCAGGTGGGCGGGGTGGGTGCCGGCGTGTGGTGGGCCGGGTCTGCGCAGGTGGGCGGGGTGGGTGCCGGCGTGTGGTGGGCCGGGTCTGCGCAGGTGGGCGGGGTGGGTGCCGGTGCTTCCGGGGAGCAAAGGGTGCGCAGGTCGGGTGGCCTCGCCGGCCGGCCCTCGCCTGTGCCGCGAGCGAGCGGCGCGGCAAGGCCGAGCTCGGCAGCGCACCGCGGCGCACCCGGTCCGGGTTCGCGCGCGGTTCGGCACGCCGCCTGATGGGATGGCGCTTACCCGTGCCTGCTTCCGCCTGCTTCCCCGCGCAACCCGCACGATTTCGTGGCCCCGGGGGGCCGCCCGTGGGCGACGGACGGTCCTGGAACATCGATGTGGAACACCGTTGACACGCGACCCGACCGAGTCGTACGGTGAACGCGTTGATTCGTTTCAACCGATCCGGGCAACGAGGCCCGCTGAGCCGCCGGACGACGTCGTCCCGCGGGGTGAGGAGGCCGACAGATGAGGCGAACACGACGTGGGGCACTCGGAGCGCTCGTGGCGGTAGCCGGCGGAGCCCTCGTGCTCGCCGGCTGCAGCAGCGGGGGCGGCGGGGGCGGCGGTGGCGAGGGCGAGGACGAGGCCGTCTCGATCACCGTCCTCGTGGGCAACACGGAGACGGACCTCCTCGTCAACGAGGCGCTCGTCGAGGCGTTCACCGCGGAGCATCCGAACATCGAGGTCGAGCTCGAGACCCGCCCGGGCGGCACGGAGGGCGACAACATCGTCAAGACGCGCCTCTCGACCGGCGACATGCCGGACGCGTTCGTCTACAACTCGGGCTCGTTGTTCCAGGCGATCAACCCCGTCCAGAACCTCGTCGACCTGAGCGACGAGCCGTTCGTGGACAACGTCGACGAGTCGTTCTGGCCGGTCGTCTCCGTCGACGACACCATCTACGGTGCGCCGGCGGGCGTGCTCTCGTCGGGCGGGATCATGTACAGCATCCCGATCTACGAGGAGCTGGGACTCGAGGTCCCGACCACGTGGGACGCGTTCATGGAGAACAACGACGCGATCGCCGAGGCCGGCTACACGCCCGTCATCCAGAGCTATCAGGAGACGTGGACGTCGCAGGTGCTCATGCTCGGCGACTTCCACAACGTGGCCGCCGAGTACCCGGACTTCGCCGAGGAGTACACGGCCAACGAGACGTCGTACGGCACGAACCCGGCGGGACTGCGCAGCTTCGAGAAGCTCCAGGAGGTCCACGACGCCGGCTACCTGAACGAGGACTTCGCCTCCGCGACGTTCAACGACGGTCTCGCGATGCTCGCCACCGGCGAGGGGGCGCACTACCCGATGCTCACCGGAGCCCTGGCGAACATCAAGGCCAACCACCCCGAGAACGTGGACGACGTCGGCTTCTTCGCCATCCCCGGCGAGGACGCCGAGACCAACGGGGCGACCGTCTGGCTCCCGGCGGGCTGGTACATCCCGACGACGACGGAGGGCGCCCAGCTCGAGGCCGCGAAGGAGTGGGTCAACTTCATCGCGAGCGCGGCCGGCGCGACGGCGGAGGTCGAGGCGGTCGGAGCGAACGGGCCGTACCTGCTCAACGACTACACGCTCCCGGACGACGTCCCGCGGATGGTGCAGGACCTCCAGGTGTACGTGGACGAGGGCGCCATGACCCCGGCCCTCGAGTTCCTCTCCCCGATCAAGGGCCCGTCGCTCGAGCAGATCACCGTCGAGATCGGGTCGGGGATCCGCAGCGCGGCCGACGGGGCCGCCCTGTACGACGAGGACGTGGAGAAGCAGGCCCAACAGCTGGGGCTCGAAGGCTGGTGACGGTCGGCGGCGGGGGCGGTCGTCCCGCCCTCGCCGACCCGCCCCCGCCGACCCGCCGGCGCCCACCCGCCGGCGCCCAGCCCGCCGCCACCCCCGCCCGCTACTCGCACCCCGACACGCACGATCTGCAGAGACGGAGATCGCATGACCGTGACAGCCGCGCCTCGCGTGTCCGCCGCGGGATCGTCCTCGGACGCCCGCTCCGGTAGGTCGAGCAAGATCCGGAACTCCTACCCGCTGTGGTTCTACGTGCCGGCGGCGGTGCTGTTCCTGGTCTTCTTCGTCGTGCCGACCATCGCGTCGTTCTTCTTCAGCCTCACCCGGTGGACCCTCTTCGACTGGGAGTTCATCGGGTTCGAGAACTTCGCGACGTTCTTCGCCGAGCCGTTCCTGCGCCAGAGCCTCGTGAACACGGCGATCTACGCCGTCGTGACGTCGGGGCTCAAGGTGGTGATCGGGCTCCTGCTCGGCGTGCTGCTGACCACGCAGATCATCGCCCGCGGGTTCCTGCGCTCGGTGCTCTTCTTCCCGGTTCTCGTCAGCACCGTCGGCGTCGGCATCACGTTCCAGGTGCTCATGGACCCCCGGGACGGTCTCATCAACGAGGCGCTCGCGACGATCGGGATCACCGGGCCGGCGTGGCTGACCGACCCGAGCTGGGCGCTCCTGTCCGTGGCGCTCGTCGACGTCTGGAAGGGGGTCGGCCTCGCGACAGTCATCTACATCGCCGGCATCGTGTCGATCCCGCAGGAGTACTTCGAGGCTGCCCGCGTCGACGGCGCGAACGCGTGGAAGAGCTTCTGGCACCTCACGCTGCCGCTCGCCAGGCCGGCGACGACGACGGTCATCGTGCTCTCGCTCATCGGCGGGCTGCGCACGTTCGACCTCATCTGGACGATGACGCGTGGCGGTCCGGGCTTCACGTCCGACGTCATCGCCTCGGTGATCTACAAGCAGTACCAGGCCGGCTTCTACGGGCTCTCGACCGCGGGGAACGTCGTCCTGTTCCTCATCGTGACGGCGATCGTGCTGCCGCTGTCGATCCTCCTCAACCGGAAGGAGGTGGACCGATGACCCGCACCGGGCGGTGGGTCGGCGGCGTGGCCTCGCTGATCGTGGCGGCCGTGCTGTTCCTGGTCCCGTTCGCGTTCATCGTCGTCACGTCGCTCAAGGACCGGCAGGAGGCGTCCCAGCTGCAGTTCACGTGGCCGTCGTCGATCCACCTGATCGAGAACCTGCAGGACGTCGTCGAGGCGCGCGACTACATGCTCATCACGGCGTTCGTGAACAGCACCATCCTCACCGTCGCCAGCGTCACCGCCATGGTCGTCATGGCCGCGATGGTCGGCTTCGTCCTGCAGCGCCGCGCCTCCCGGATCAACCCGCTCGTCAGCTTCCTCGTGCTGCTCGGCCTCATCGTCCCTCCCGCCGTCGTGCCGACGATCTGGGTGCTGCAGACCGTCGGTCTCTTCAAGACGCTGCCGGGGCTGATCTTCGTGGAGATCGCGTTCGGGCTGGCGTTCTCCGTGCTGCTGTTCCGGGCGTTCATCTCGACGGTGCCGCGAGAGCTGGACGAGGCGGCGATCATCGACGGCGCATCCGGCCTCCGGGTGTTCTTCCAGGTGATCCTGCCTCTGCTGAAGCCGGTCACGGTCACGGTGATCGTCGTGCAGTCCGTGGCGGTGTTCAACGACTTCGTCCACCCGCTGTACTTCCTGCCGGGCGACGAGAACGCCACCGTCCAGCTCACCCTCTACAACTTCCAGAGCCAGTTCGAGACGCAGTGGAACCTGCTCGCGATGAACATCCTGCTCATCACGATCCCGCCGCTCGTCATGTTCCTGTTCTTCAACCGTCAGATCGTCGCCGGCATGACGTCCGGCTCCGTCAAAGGCTGAACCCGAGGAGTGCTCACAGCATGCAGATCGACCGTTTCGTCGCGGAGTACGGCCACCCCGAGCTGGGGACCGGTGTCGCGGCCCCGCGCCTGTCCTGGACCCTGACGGGCGCCGGCGAGGGCACGCAGACCGCCTACGAGCTCGAGGCGCGCCGGCCGAGCGGGGCGAGCGTGACGCACGCGGCGTCGTCGCCGGAGAGCGTGCTCGTGCCGTGGCCGTTCGAGCCGCTGGCCTCGCGCGAGCGGCTCGAGCTGCGCGTCCGGGCGGAGGTCGGCGGCGCGTGGTCGCCGTGGAGCGCGCCGCTCGTCGTCGAGGCGGGGCTGCTCGACGACGCCGACTGGTCGGCGCGTTTCATCAGTCCGCGCGATCTGGGCGGTCTCGACGACGGCGCCCCGGTCCTCACGACAGACGTCGCCCCGAGCGGCGAGGTCGCGAGCGCCCGCCTGTACGTCACAGCGCTCGGCACGTACACGGCCTGGATCGGTGGCACGCGCGTCGGCGACGACGTCCTCGCCCCGGGCTGGACCGCGTACCAGGAGCGGCTGCGGTACCAGACCCACGACGTCACTGACCTCCTGCGGGGCCAGCACGGGGACGTGCCGATCGCCGTCGTCCTCGGCAACGGGTGGTACCGCGGCGAGCTCACGTGGGACCTCCGGCGGGACCGCTACGGCGACCGGCTCGCCCTGCTCGCCCAGCTGGAGATCACGTACACGGACGGCCGCGTCGACGTCGTCGGCACCGACGACACGTGGCGCGCGGGACCCACCGGGGTGCTCGCCGACGACCTGTACCAGGGGCAGCGCACCGACCTGCGGGAGCCGCGCGGCGCCGCTGCCGCCGCCGGGGCGAGCGGCGCCGTCGACGTCCTGGACGACGACGCCCTGATCGGCCGTCTCGTCGCGCCGCTCGGTCCGCCGGTCCGGGAGGTGGTGACGCTGCCCGCGCGGGAGATCCTCACCTCGCCCAGCGGTGAGCTCCTGGTGGACTTCGGGCAGAACCTCGTGGGCTGGGTGCGGCTGCGCGTGCGCGACGGCGCTGCCGGCAGCGAGGTGACGGTGCGGCACGCGGAGGTGCTGGAGAACGGTGAGCTCGGCGTCCGGCCGCTGCGCAAGGCGCGCGCCATCGACACGTACGTGCTCGCCGGGGGCGACGAGGTGCTCGAGCCGGCGTACACGTTCCACGGCTTCCGGTACGCGGAGATCACCGGAGCCCGACCCGATCTCGGCGACCTGACCGCCGTCGTCGTCTCCTCGGACCTGCGCCGCACGGGCGAGTTCACCTGCTCCGACGCCGACGTGAACCGGCTCCACGAGAACGTCGTGTGGGGCATGCGCGGCAACTTCGTCGACGTGCCGACCGACTGCCCGCAGCGCGACGAGCGGCTCGGCTGGACCGGCGACATCGAGGTGTTCACGCCGGCCGCGAGCACGCTGTTCGACGTGCAGGGCTTCCTCGGCTCCTGGCTCGCCGACCTCGCCGCCGACCAGCGCCCGGACGGCGGTGTGCCCTTCGTCATCCCCGACGTGCTCCACGAGACGGAGCAGGAGCCTTCGGAGGGCGAGACGGAGCTGCCGAGGCAACGGCCCGACGCCGCCTGCGGCTGGGCCGACGCCGCCACTGTCGTGCCGTGGACGCTGTACGAGCGCTACGGCGACACGGGTGTGCTGGAGCGCCAGTACGACTCGATGCGCGCCTGGGTCGAGAAGCAGCGTGCGCTCGCCGGACCCTCGCTGCTGTGGGACACCGGCTTCCAGTTCGGCGACTGGCTCGACCCGACCGCTCCGCCGGACCGGCCGGCGGACGCGCAGGCGGACCCCGCCGTCGTCGCCACGGCGTACTTCCACCGCTCGGCCGACCTGCTCGCGCGCACCGCACGGGTGCTGGGCCGGGACGACGACGCCGCGACGTACGAGACGCTCGCCGCCGACGTGGCTGCCGCCTTCAGAGCGGCCTACGTGAGCGACGACGGCCGCGTGCACAGCGACTGCCAGACCGTCTACGCGCTGGCGATCACGTGGGACCTGTTCGCCACCGACGAGCAGCGCTCGGGCGCCGGTGACCGGCTGGCGGAGCTGGTGCGCGAGGCGGCGTTCCACGTGAGCACGGGCTTCCTCGGAACCCCGGTGATCCTCGACGCCCTGTGCCTGGCCGGATACCCGGACCTCGCGCACTCGATGCTGCTCACGCGGACGAACCCGTCGTGGCTGTACTCCGTGTCGATGGGCGCGACGACCATCTGGGAACGGTGGGACTCGATGCTGCCGGACGGCTCGATCAACCCGGGCGAGATGACGTCGTTCAACCACTACGCGTACGGGGCGGTCGCCGACTGGCTGTACCGGTCCGTCGCCGGCCTCGCCCCCGCGGCGCCGGGATACCGGGAGATCGAGGTGCGTCCGCTCGCGACCGGGCAGCTCACCCACGCGTCGGCGCGGGTGCAGACGCCGTACGGCGAGGCGGGCGTCGCGTGGCGGATCGACGGCGACCGGTTCGTGTGCGACGTCACCGTCCCGGCCGGGACGACGGCGACGGTCGCCCTGCCGAGCGACGGCCCTGCCGAGCAGGTCGGGCCGGGACACCACGAGTTCGACGTCCGGTTCGTCCCCGTCCTCGGGCGCGACGCCGCCCGGACCCCGAAGGAGGGCACGCTCCTACGATGAGCGCGCTGGGGGTCTGGCCACCGTCGGTCCGGCCCGGGGAGAAGGGTGCGCAGATGTCCACGACCGGGCTCCGGCTCCGGACGCCGCCCCCGGACATCACGCATGCGCGAGCGAGCATCGTGCTGCCCCGGCCGTCCCGCGCGGAAGCGCCCCGGGCGCAGCACGCCACGGCCCCGGTCGTGGTGTACGCGGCCCGGACCAGGCTCACGTACTCCGAGCAGCTCTGGTTCCCGCGCGTGGAGTCCCGGATGTTCTTCTGCGTCGTCGCCGGCAGCGGCGCCGTGCGGGTGAACGGCACGGAGCTCGAGCTGCACCCGAAGGTGATCGTCGGCATGCCGTGGGGCCACCGCGTCGCGTACCTGCCGAGCCGGCGCGACCCGCTCGTCATCAACAGCGCCCACCTCATCGTCCGCCACCGGCTCGACCACGACCTGGAGCTGTGCGTCCCGCACCGTCCGGACGAGCCGCTCGCCGGCGTGGAGTGGCGGTCCGACGCCCCGCTCGGGGTGCCGGACGAACCGTTCCTCACGGACGCGGAGGAACGTCCCGGCCTCGCGATGCTGCTGGACTACATCGCCCACACGTGGACCGGTGGCCACGCGACCCCCACGATCGCGCTCCACCTCGGCGCGCTGCTCGTGTCCGAGCTGAACCGCGGAGCCTCCTCGCGCCAGCCGCACGAGGACCCGAGCCTCCCGCCACGGCTACGCCGCGCCATGGCGTGGGCGCGTGGACACCTGTACCTGTCGGTCACGATCGAGGACCTCTGCAGCGCCGCCGACGTCAGCCCGTCGACGCTGGGACGACTGTTCCGGCAGCACCTCGGCGCCTCCCCGCTGTCGTGGGTCCACGACCTGAAGATGGCGCGGGCGGAGGAGCTCCTCGTGGAGTCGATGTTCACGATCCGGCAGGTCTCGCGCCAGGTCGGCTTCGCCGACCCGCACTACTTCGCGCGGTGGTTCAGCAAACGGCACCACATGGCGCCCAGCGAGTGGCGGCGCCTGCAGGGCAAGACCTGAGGCGCCGCCCTGCGCTCAGCCGTTGTGCCGGACGACCACGTCGTGGGGGAGCGGGTCGGGAGCGACTACGACGACGTCGTAGTCGCTGACCGCGTTGTGCATCACGCGGCCGTGCGTGCCGGCGCCGATCTCGATGGCGACGCCGGGGCGCGGCGAGCCGCCGTCGAGGTCGTTGTGCATGACCGAGTAGCCCGTGGAGTGCACGGCGACGGCCGGGTCCGCACCGGTGGCGCCCGTCGCGCCGACGACCCTGTTGCCGCGGATCCGCACGTCCGACGTCGTCTCCGCGGTCCAGATCGCGCGGCTGGCGGAGGAGAACGCGTTGTTCTCGACACGCAGCCCCGTGGCGTGCGTCGCCGAGATCGCGGGTGCCGTGGGGATCCCGCCGGCGTCGAGGTCGCGGAACGTGTTGCCCGACACGACGACGTCGCGGATCTCGCCGCCGTTCGGCAGGCCGTGGAACCACACGGCCTCCTGTGCCGGTGCGTCAGCGTGCCCAGGGGCGAAGCCCTCGAACACGTTGTTGGTGATCCGGATGTCGTCGCACCCGACGGGCGACGCCAGCACCGTCTTCGTGGGTGGGAACGTGTTGGGGTCGGAACCGGTCGTGATCACGTACGACGCCGCCCCGAACGAGAGCGCCCGGGTCACGCGGCCCGTGGTCTGCCGGAACGTGTTGCCCTCGATGCGGACCCGGCGGGTGGTGGGCAGGTGCACGACGCCGCGCGCGTAGGCGGTGGCTTCCTTCGTCGGGTCGTCCGGCCACGCCGCCGCCGGCCCCTCGCCCGGATCGAGCACGAGGTTCCGGCGGAACACGATGTCGGAGTACTGCGCGTCCTCCTTCACCCCGTGGATACCGAGCGGGTTCGGGCACGGGTACGTCACGCCGTCGGCCACCAGCGGGAGGAACTCACAGTCCTCCACCGTGATCCGGCGCGACAGCAGCCCGTCGTGGGATCCCGGCGAGTCCGTGTAGGAGAGGGCGCCGGAGTAGCTGTAGTCCACCTGGATGCACTCGGCACCCGCGTAGGCGGGCCCCTCGTTGTTGTAGAACCCCAGCCACGTGCAGCGCCGGATCACGACGTCCTCGCAGCCGCCGAGGTCCACGCAGTGCCGGGAGCCCTGCACCTGCTCGAACACGCAGTCCTCGATGACGACGTTCGACGCGTGGTGCAGCGCGAACGGGCACTGCAGCCGCACCCCGGCGTAGGAACCGAGGAAGCGCAGCCCCCGGACCCGCAGGTTGCGGACCCCGGAGCCGTACCCCGTGCGGCCGCGGGAGAGCGAGATGAACGTCGAGCCGTTGCGCACCGCCTTGAGGATCGTGGCGTCCTCGCCCACGATGTCCAGGTTGTCGCGCATGATGGCCGGCTCGTTCCCGGAGACGGGGTAAGTGCCGGGCGGGAAGTACACGGTGCCGCCGCCGTTCGCCTCGACGGCGTCGAGAGCGCGGTTGAAGGCGTCGGTGTCGTCGACGACGCCGTCGCCCACGGCGCCGAAGTCGCGGACGTCGAAGAGGGGACGGCGGGACGGCGCCGGTGCGGCCTGGGCGGCCGTGGCCGTGACGCCCGCGAGCGCCGTGACGGCGCCGAGCGTGAGGGCGGTGCGGCGGGTGAGTCCGCCGTGCGACGACGTCGGTTTGCTCTCGTGGCTGCTCATGCCCGGGACGATCCTGGGGGTCGCGGACCCGGTCAAGGTTGCCCGACGCGTGAGGCGGGACGGGTGGGTGATGCGTCCACGAGGTGGGCGGATCGTGCCGTTCGGACGTCGTCGCCCGCCGCCGCGATCGTCACGGGGCCGAACAGGCCGGAGGACAGCTGGCTGGGGAAGGTCCACGCCGACGCCGTCGACGCGTGGAGATGCGGCCCGAGCGTGTTCACCACGCGGACGGCCACCTCCACGGACCCGGCGACCGGGGCCATCGGGAAGCGGAACGGAGCGCAGAACGCCTCGGCCACGACCTCCCCCTCGACGCTCACCCGCACGGCGCCGCGCACGTGCCCGAGATCGAGCACCCAGGGAGTGCCCGGCGGCGGCGCCACGCTCCTGCGGTAGGTGACGCCGCCGCTCCAGGAGGCGAGCCCCAGGTCCCGCCAGTCCCCGAGCGGGAGCGGCGCGGTCGTGGTCCGGATGCGAGCCGGTCCCCGCCAGAGGGAGCCCGCCCCGACGGGCGAGGGTCCGGTCTCGAGCAGCATCGACGTCGGCTCGGGCAGGGGGTCGAGGCGGACGACGCCGTCGACGACCTCCAGCTCGTGACCGTCCACGGTGGCGCGACGCACGCCGTCGACGGGCAGCGCGACACGCACGGTCCCCGCCGGGAGCCGCACGCGGAATCGGCGGCCGAGCGGCGTCGCGGCGTCGGAGACCGAGACGGCGAGCGCCGGGGCGCCGATCTCGGGCGGTCCGAGCAGCCAGTCCGTGCGCGGCAGGGGGTGCGCGCGGCGGGCGGCGTGCGCCGCGTCGACGTCCGTCCACTGGTCGCCTCGGACGCGGGCTCCGACCTCGACGTCGTCGATCGTGACGCTCCAGGTGCCGTCGCTCGCGAGCACCGACGCCCCGCCCGGGCCGAACGCCACCAGGTCGGCGTACACGACGTCGTCGCACGTGCCGTGCTCCAGGAGCAGCTCGAGCACGTGGTCGCCGGCGGCGAGGCCCGGCAGGTCGTGCCCGAAGAACATCGGGACCTTCTCGTCGTGGTCCGCGTAGTACTCGACGCGTTCCTGCCGGGCGACGGTGCGGCCGTCGAGCCGGATGCGGGCCGCCGTCGTCGCCCCGACGACCAGGCGCGCCGACTCCGCATCCGACGCCAGGTGCAGCCGCCCTCGGAAGCGGACGGCCCCGCCGCTCGGAGCACCTGCGACGAGCGCGGGCGACAGGTACTCCGGTCGACCGTCCCACGTGCCGGGTGCCCCGAGCCCGAAGCCGGAGCCGAGCACCGGCTCCCCGAGGCTCGAGCGCCGGGTGCGCGAGCGCCCGAGGTGGTACTCGAGCACGTTGACCTCGTGCGTCGTCTCGACGCGCGCGACCGCCGCGTACGCGTCGTCGACGGCCTGCTCGACGCCGTTCCACCAGACGCGCTTCGGGGCGCTGCTGAGGAGCACGAGGTCGGCCGGTCCCCGGTGGTCGGTCCGCACCACGACGCGGACGGCGACGCGCTCGCCGTCGTCCGGCGGGGTGACGGCGAGGAACTCGCTCAGCACCCGGCCCTTGCCGCCGAGAGGGCTCGTCGTGTCGCGGGAGCGCCCGCGGCTCGCGGAGTACGTGACGCGGGCCCACGACTCGTCCGCCAGCGGGCGCACGCCGCCGACGACGGCGGAGCACGCCGCGGCGTCGAGTGCGACGTCGTCAGCGGCGTCCGCCGGGAGGGTCCGGACGCGGACGGTCTCGCCGAACGTCGCACGGAACGGGGCCCAGGTCCCGCCCTCGTCCACCTCCAGGTCCCACACCTCGACCTCGTCCCGGCGGGCTCCGGTGGGGCGGCCGAGGTCTCCCCACCGGTCGTCCGGCATCGGCTCGAGGGTGCCGGTCCAGCCGTAACTCACATCGACGACGGCGGCGCCGTCCCGTGTCGCGAGCGGCGGTCTGCCCGCGGCGTCGTCGGCCCGCGCGCCGACGGGAGCAGCGGCGCCCGCCTCGCTCCACGTCACGACGAGAGCCGGGGCCCCGCCCGTGCGCACGCGGATCGTGGCGCCGCCGGCCCTCGTGACGGCGTCGGCCGGCCAGGACTCCCCGGTTGCCGGATCCCACACCTCCACGTCCGCGACGGCGGCGGCCACGCGCAGCTCGACCTCGGCGGCGTAGCGCGCGCGGTCGAACGTCACGTCCGCGGCGCGGTACGCGTCGGCCCCCCGCCCGAGCACGTCCGACGCCCGCGGGCTGGCCGTGGTCACGAGCGCGGCGGCGCTGACCCCGCTCCGGCGCACGAGCACCGGCACGTCCGCCGTCGCGTAGTCGCCCTGACCGGACACGAGGCGCGCCGCCGTCCCGGCGTCGGGCGCCCTCTCGAGACGCGGGTGTGCAGCCAGGCGCGCGACGACGTCGTCCGCCCCGCGCAGCCCGGCCGCCTCCTGCGGCGCCGGGCCGACGACGACGACGCGGCCGCCGTCGTCGAGCAGGCGGACGAGGGCCTCGGCCGTGCCCGTCTCGAGGGTCCGGGTCCCCGGCAGGAGCACCGTGTCGTAGCGCTGCTCGCGGATCGCGAGGACGCCGGGCGAGGAGGAGGACGCGCGCTGGAGGGAGTCGTCGTCGATCACGTCGAACGCCACGCCGGCGTCGTCGAGGGTGCCGGTGCGTGGCGCCCACCAGTCCGTGACGCCCCGCAGCTCCAGGTAGAGGCGCTGCGCCTCCTGCGCGTCGGCCTCGGCGCCGGTGAACGGACGGCGCCCGGCATGGTCGATCGAGAGGTCGACCGGCAGCACGGCCTGGGCGGTGGCGGTCGGGTCGAGCAGGGCGACGTGCGCGCTGAACGTGCCCCAGGACATCGCGGCCGCGATCCGGGCGACCGCCCGCGCGAACGCCGCGTAGTGCGGCCAGTACGGCTGCCGCCAGTCCGTGGCCGGCGCCGCCCACTCGAACCAGCCGCCGACCGTGGAGTAGTACGTGGCGTGCGGGTTGTAGAGGTTGGCCCCGGCGCGCAGGTACGGCAGCAGCCAGTCGTACGTCTCCTCGAGCGTCGCGCCCCAGCCGCTGGAGTGGAACGCCTCGATCCACACCCGCTCGTGCCCGTACAGGTGCGCCAGCGAGCTGTGCACCTTGGCGTCGCCCTCGTGGTCGCTGCCGATGGCGCCGAACCAGCGGTGGGTGCGGGCGTAGTCGCCGTAGATCTGCACCGACTGCGCCGGGTACCCGGCGCGAGCCGGATGGCTCTGGTCCGCCCCGACCACCATGCCCCGCTCCGTGTGCCAGGCCGCGAGCGGCCGGAAGAACGCGTCCTCCGCGAGCCGGGCGCGCACACGCTGGTAGTCGGCCCGCACCCCGCGCGCCCTCCGGTCCGTGCCCGTGAACAGCGCGGGCAGGTGGTCGAGCAGGTCGTAGCCCGCGAGCGCTCGGAACTCCTCGGCGAACCGGGGCGTCCACGTGCCCATCGCCGACAGCTCGTCCTGGAAGCTCCCCACGATGACGCTGCCGAGGTGCTCGGGGACGCGGCGGTCGAACTCGCCGTGCACCTGGTCGAGGAGCACGGCGACGGCGTCGGGCGAGAGGTAGTCGAACGCCGTCGGCGCCGTGACCACCGCCCGCACGGTCTCGCCGTCCCGGGCCCGGCGCCCGCCCACCGCGCCGTCGTCGGCCCGGATCCGCTCACGCCACGTCTCGTCGAACACGGCGAGCAGCTCCTCGCCCGGCAGCAGCGGGACGACGCCGTCGGTCAGCCGCCGCGTCGCGGCGTGCAGCTGCCGCCCCGCCGCCCACGGGTGGTCGAGCGTGACGCGCCCCTGGACGTTCGCTCCGGAGAACCCGATCTGGTCGTAGAACCAGACGCGCATGTCGTGCGTGCCGGCCTCGTCGCACACATGCTGGAACAGCTCCCACCACGCGTCGCTGAACCAGGCGGGGGCGTCCGGTGTCGCGCCGAACACCGGTCCGGCGGGCGCGAGGTTGATGACGACGACGTCGTGCACGCCGCCCTCCCGCAGGCGGTCCAGCTGCCACGTGAGGCGCTCGCGCGTGACGCGTTCGCCGGACCACCACCACAGCGGGGTGGGGCCGAAGCGGGTCGGAGGGTCGGTCAGCAGCGCGCGCAGTTGCGGGTCGGTCACGAGGATCCCTGGTCGGACGGGCGGCGAACGGGCGGCGGGTGGGGGAGCGCGGGCGTCACACGGGCCGGCAGGCGCGGTGCTCGACGCCGGCCAGCTGGGCGAGGGCGGCGACGTCGTCGGCCACATGACCCGGCACCAGCGCCCAGTGGTGTCCGACGCCGGACGCGCTCCACGCGTCCACCCACACACCCGGGTCGACGCCGAAGTCCACCCGCGACGTCGTGTTGCCGATGCGCATGCGCGGGCCGTCGACGACCGTCCCCTCGGACGTCAGCAGCGTGAGCGACCCGTCCTGCTCCTGGCCCAGGCCGAGGCACGTCGCGGGGCCGTGCGCCACGGTGAGCTCGACCGAGACGCCCCACCCACGCTTGCCGTGGAAGACCGGCAGCCCGCGCAGGATCGGGCGCTCCGCGGCGACCCGGAGGTCCGCCGGTCCGTCGTGCCCCATCTCGACCACGCCGGCGGAGAAGTCCAGGGCCTGGATCTCGGTGAACGACCCGCCGCCGGCCAGGTGCGACGCGACCAGCATCGCGACGCTCGTGCGCAGCTCGTACTCGCCGGCCGCCGGGACCCCGCGAGCCGTCAGCAGCGTCGCGCCGAGGATCATCCCGGCGCCGAGCCGCTCGTGCAGCTCGCCGCCCAGTCCCCGGTGGTAGTACGCGAGGGAGCCGAGCCGGAAGTCGGACGCGAGCCGGTCCAGACCGATCGACACGCGGGCCGCCCAGTCGAGGTCCTGCTCGTCGACCGTCGCGTCCAGCTCGAACGTCCGCCGGACCTCGTCGACGCGAGCGACGACCTCGCCGTCGCCCTCCGCGGGCACGCGTTCGCGCAGGTCGTCGAGCTCGAGCACCTCGACGTGCGAGCCGAACGTCGTCGAGATCCGCGTGAGGTCCGTCGAGACGTCGAGCATCCCGGGGTAGAGGTGGCCCATCAGCCCGTGCCGGGCCGAGCGGAGGGTGCCGTGCGCCCCGGCGGCGCGCACCCACCTCCCGATGCGCTCCCACGCGGGCTCGTGCTCGAGGTGCCCGGTCACGGACCGGAACCCGATGCCGGCGCGGCGGAACGTGTTCCCGAGCTCCGGCACCGCGCACTGGCCGCAGTACGCGAGCCACCCGCCGGTGTCGACCCGCTCGTGGTCCATGTGCGCCGTGGGCTGGAGATCGACCACGAGCACCGGGCAGCCCGCGCGCTGCGCGATGGGCAGGATCATCGACGACGTCAGGTACGTCGCGACGTTGACCACCAGGAGGTCCGGGTCGAGCTCCCGCACCCGGCGCACGACGCCGTCGGCGTCCTCGGCTGCCGAGACGAACCCGACGTCCGTGACCTCGGCGCCCAGCGCCGCGAGCCGTGCCCGCAGCCTGCCGGCGGCCGTCTCGAGCGCCGGGCGGAGCTCGGCGAACTGCGGCCAGTACGCGCCGAGGCCGCCGCTGACGACGGCGACGCGGGCGCTCGGCGTCGCCGCGGCTGAGGACGATGAGGACATCGCGGGCTCCTACTTGAGGGCGCCGGACGTCATCCCGCTCACGATGCGACGCGAGAACAGGATGAACATGACCAGCGGCGGGACGGTGATGAGCAGGATGTTCATGAACAGCAGGTTCCACTGCGTGTTGAACTGGCTCTGGAAGTTGTAGAGCGTGAGCTGGACCGTGACGTTCTCGTTCCCGGGAAGGTAGTACAGGGGATGGAGGAAGTCGTTGAACACGCTCACCGATTGGATGATCACCACGGTGATCGTGATGGAGCGCAGGAGCGGGAAGATCACGGAGAAGAACAGCCGGGCAGGGCCCGCGCCGTCGATCATCGCCGCCTCGTCCAGCTCGCGGGGGATCGTCGAGACGAACGCGCGGTAGAGCACGGTGCAGAACGGCAGGCCGTACGCGACGAGCACCAGCGTGAGACCGGGGATGGTGCGGTAGAGGCCGATCGCCTGGAGCAGCCAGACCGTGGGAACGATCGCCGCGGGCACGATGAGGCCGGCGAGGATGATGGCACTGATCGCCGACCGGACGCGGCTCGGGTGGCGCCGGGCCAGCACGTAGCCGAGCATCGCGGCCAGCACGACGACGACGACGACCGTCGCCACCGTGAGGACGGTCGAGTTGATGAACGCCCGGACCAGCATGTACTGCCGCGTCTCGAGCACCGTGACGAGGTTGTCGATCAGGTGGAGCTCGGACGGCCACGTGAAGCGCAGCTCGGCCGACTCGGAGCGGCTCTTGAGCGCCGTGACGACGATGAACGCGAACGGCACGACGAACAGCACGAGGACGACCGCCAGGGACACGATGCTCTTGACGACGTCGCGCCCCCGCCCCGCCGGCCGTGCGCGCCGGCTCACAGGTCGACCTCCCGCCGGGTCAGGAGCCGGGAGACCGGGTAGGCGATCGCCGCCACGATCACGAACATGATCACGTTGCCGGCGGTCGACAGCCCGTAGAACCCCGCCGTGTACTGCTTGAAGATCACCGAGCCGAGGACGTCGGACGCGAACCCGGGCCCTCCTCCGGTCATCACCCAGATGAGGTCGAACGCCCGCAGCCCCCCGATGAGCGCGAGGATCACGACAGTCGCCGTGGCCGGGCGGGTGAGCGGCACGGTGATCGCGAAGAACCGCCGGAGCGCCCCGGCGCCGTCGACGGTCGCGGCCTCGAAGTACTGCTGGGGGATCGACACCACGCCGGACACGAAGATCAGCGTCGCGATCCCGATCCCGGACCAGACGTCGACCGCCGCCACGGACAGCAGGGCGAGGTCGGGATCGCTCAGCCACTCGGGACCCCGGATGCCGACGGCGCCGAGCGCCTGGTCGATGAGGCCGTACGTGGGGTTCATCAGCACCCGGAACGTGATGCCGATCCCCACCGTCGACACGAGGGTCGGGAAGAAGATCACCGAGCGGACGAACCCGGCGGCGCGGAAGCCGGACACGAGGAACGCGGCCAACGGCAGCCCGATCAGCACCTTCGGGACCATGGTGGCGAGCGCGTAGACGAACGTGTTGGCGATCGCCTTGCTGAGGAACGGTTCGTCGAGGAAGGCGCGAAAGTTGTCCAGCCCGATGAAGGTCCACTCCGTCAGGCTCCACCGCGTCAGCGAGAAGAAGAACGACGTGAGGGACGGGACGACGAAGAAGAACAGGTAGAGCGCGATCCCGGGGGCCGCGAACCAGTAGCTGTACTGGTGTCGGATCCTCACCATCCCTCGAGCCCGAGCTGCTGGGCCTGCTTCTCGACGTCCTCGTCGTACAGCTCCGCGCCGCTGACGGCGGTGCGCGTGCCGGAGCCGACCTCCACGCAGATCTGGGCCAGGGCGGGGCCCTTGACGGGCGAGAGGTACTCGAGCGCGAGGCTGTACGTCTCGGGGTCCTGGAGGTACGACTCGACGTCGAGCGACACCTGCGGGGCGTCCTCCGGGAGCGGGCAGTCGGCGATCGGCTGCGGGCCGAGGCCGCCGTCGCCCTGCGCGTTGACGACGTCGCATCCCTCGGCGCCGACGAGGAACTCCAGGAAGGTCTTGGCCTCCTCCACGTGGTCGCTCGACGTCGGGATGTAGAGGCCGGCGGGCATCCACATGGTCATGCCGTGGACGTCGGCCGAACGGCCGGGAACCGGGAACATCCCGAGGTCGCCGACGGCGTCAGGGTGCGTCTGCGCGATCGTGGCGATCGCGTAGCTGAGGATCGGGTAGTGGGCGCCCTCGCCCTCGGCGAGCATGACCAGCCCGTCCTCGTAGGCGGCCGACGCGAAGTTCTCGTTCTGGTAGCCGGCGTCGTGGATCGCCTGGATGTTCTCGAAGCCCTCGAGCGCCTCGGGGGTGTCGGAGAAGTGCACCTCGTTCGCGGTGTAGCTCTCGGCGAAGTCGGGGACCTGCGACTGCACGTTGAAGTAGTTGGCGAGGAGCGGCATCTGCGCCGTCCACGGCTCGCCGTACGTCTGGATCACGGGCGTGATCCCCGCCTCGGAGATGGCGGCGTTGTTCGCCATGAACTCGTCCCACGTCCGGGGGATCTCGAGCCCGAGCGCGTCGTAGATGGCCCGGCTGTACATGAACCCGCCGCCGACGATGCCCTTCCACGGGACGCCGTACACGTCGTCCCCGCTCGTGACGACCTCCTGGAACGCGGGGTCGACCCGCTCCATGAAGGCCTCGTCCGTGAGCGGGACGAAGTGCTCGGCCGGGTCGAGGGAGTGGAAGTACGAGCCGGAGTTCGCGGCGAACAGGTCGGGGAGGTCGCCGCTCGCCAGGCGGGTCCGGGTCTGCGCCTCGTCCGCCATCGTCTCGATCTCGACGTCGATGTCCGGGTGCGCCTCCTCGAACGCCTCGACGATGGCCTCCGCCACCGTGTCGACAGTCCCGACGCCGAGCGTGATCGTGACGCTCTCGTCCTCGCCCCCGCCGCCGATCTGGCTGCAGGCGCCGGCTGCGAGCGCGACGGCGGCGGCCAGGCCGAGCGCCGCGCAGCGTGTGGTGGCTCGTCGCATGGGTGTGCTCCCCGTCTCTCGACTCCCGTCCCTGCGTGGGCGGCGACCTGCCGTGGGAGCGTGTGTCGTGCTCATCCGACCGACGCGGGCGCGGCACGGTCAACGCCGCGCCTGCCCGCGTGAGCGGAATGTCCACCGAGTGGGCCGGATCGTCCCGGTGGGCCGACGCGAGGCGTGTGGACGGCGCGTGCCGCACGGTGGGAGCGTGCGGTGGTACGCCGCCCACCCGACGAGAGGTCGCTCAGCGATGCCCAGGATCTGCTTCACGCTCCAGGTCCGCCCGGACCGTCTCGCGGAGTACACCGAGCGCCACGCCCACGTGTGGCCGGAGATGCTCCGCGCGCTGTCGGCCTCGGGATGGCGCGACTACTCTCTCTTCCTGCGGGACGACGGGCTCCTCGTCGGGTACGCCGTCGTCCACGACTTCGACGCGGTGCTCGCCGCGATGGCGGCCACCGAGGTGAACGCGCGCTGGCAGGCGGACATGGCGCAGTACTTCGTCTCGCTCGACAGCGGTGCGGCGGACACGTCGGCGGTGGCCCTCACGGAGGTGTTCCACCTCGAGGACCAGCTCGCCGCGCTCGGGTCTTCGTGACGGCGAGCCTCGACGCCCTTCTCGAACGCGCTCGAGCGCTCGCGGCCCGTGCGGCGCCGCGAGCCGTCCTCGGCATCGTCGGTGCCCCGGGTGCCGGCAAGTCGACGCTCGCCGCGTGGCTCGCCGCCCGACTCGGGCCGACCGCCGTGGTCGTGCCGATGGACGGCTTCCACCTCGCGAACCGTCAGCTCGCGGAGCAGGGGCTCGGGGATCGCAAGGGTGCTCCGGACACGTTCGACGCCGCGGGCTACGTCGCGATGCTCCAGCGGATCCGCCGTGGTGACCACGTGTACGCGCCGACGTTCGAGCGTGCGATCGAGGAACCGGTCGCCGGTGCCATCCGCGTGGGCGGCGCCCGACTCGTCATCACGGAGGGGAACTACCTGCTGCTCGACGAGGGACCGTGGGCGGGGCTGCGCGGTCTGCTCGACGAGTGCTGGTACCTCGACGTCCCGGAGTCGCTCCGCCTCGCGCGCCTCCTCGGCCGGCACGAAGCCTTCGGGCGCTCACCCCAGGAGGCGCGGAGCTGGGCGCAGGAGGTCGACGGCCGGAACGCCGTCCTGGTCGAGCGTTCGCGGGTACGGGCCGATCTGCACGTGCGCCTTGACCCTGACGCGACGTGAGGGTCTAGCGTCGCGGTCACGACCCCCGACGACGAGGAGGAACGTCATGGCGACGGCGACCCCGTATCTGGCCGTGCACGACGGCAAGGCCGCGATCGCGTTCTACGCACAGGCGTTCGGCGCCGTCGAGGTGGAGCGCTACGAGAACGAGGACGGCTCGATCGGCCACGTGACCCTGACCATCGACGGCGCGACGATCTTCCTCTCGGACGAGGCCCACGAGTACCACGCGTGGGCGCCGAAGACGCTCGGTGGGCGCACGACGTGCTCCGTGGTGCTCGACGTGGACGACGTCGACGCGTCCTTCGCCCGCGCCGTGGCCGCGGGCGCGACGATCGACCGTGAGCCGCGCGACCCCGGGCCGGACGGGTACCGCCGAGGCTGGATCCTCGACCCGTTCGGCCACCACTGGGCGATCGAGTCCCCCGCCCCGTCCTGACGTGTCCGGGTCGCCGCCTCCGTGGCGCGTCGGCGAGCTGGCCGACGCGACCGGCCTCACGGTGCGCACCCTGCACCACTACGACGAGATCGGCCTGCTGACCGCTGACCGGACGCCGTCGGGCTACCGCACCTACGGGCGGCGGCACCTGGAGCGTCTGTACCGGATCAACGTGCTGCGGCAGCTGGGCCTGCCGCTGGCACGCATCTCGGCGATGCTCGACGACCCGGCCTGGAGCCTGGACGACACCCTGCGTCGGCACGGCGAGGAGCTCGAGCGCCGGATGGTCCGCATGGAACGCCTGCGCCAGGGCCTCGGTGACGCGCGGGACGCCGTCGCTCGGGGCAGCGGATCGGGTGACTCCGCCGGCGCGGCCGACGTCGAGACGTGCGAGCGGCTGCTCGCGGTCCTGGCGGACATGGGGATCGGCGAGACCGAGCCGGTGCGCCGGACGGCCGTCCTCGTCTACGCCGACATCGACGCCGCCTACCGCTACCTCGTCGACGTCTTCGGCCTGGCGCCGGGAGGCGTCACCCGCGACGACGACGGCGTCGCGAACCACGGCGAGGTCCGTACCGGTGACGGGGTGGTGTGGCTGCACCGGGTCGCCCCGGAGTGGGGTCTCGCGTCGCCGGCGACCCTCGGCGCGGCGACGGGGATCCTGGCCGTGACTGTCGGCGACGTCGACGCACACCACGCGCGCACGGCGGCCTCGGGCGCGCCGATCGACTATCCGCCGACGGACCAGCCGTACGGCGTCCGCGAGTACGGCGCGCGCGGCCCGGAGGGCGAGCTCTGGACGTTCATGACCCCGCTCGTCGCCCCGCTCACGGAGCCGAGGACGCCCGCGCCACGAGTTCCGGCGTGAAGAGCACGTGCTCCGGCGCGTACCTGGGGTCGCGGCCGGCCTCGCGGAGCAGCAGCTCGGCCCCGCGACGCCCGATCAGCTCCGCCGGCTGCCGCACCGACGTGAGGGGGACGACGGCGGAGCCCGCCCACCCGATGTCGTCGTACCCGACGATCGCGACGTCGTCGGGCACGCGGAGCCTCTCCTCGAGCAGGATCGCCTGCAGCAGCCCGAGCGCGAGGAGGTCGTTCGCGGCGAAGATCGCGTCGGGCCGCCGGGCCGGCTCCATCGCCGCGATCCGGTAGCCGACCTCGCGGCCGGCGACGACGGTCGGCGCGTCCGTGCCGAGCACCTCGAGCGAGGAGGGATCGCGGCCGGCCTCCGCGAGCGCCTCGCGGGCCCCGGTGATGCGGTCGCGGATCTGGTGCAGCGTGCCGGGTCCGCCGACGAACGCGAGCCGTTCACGGCCCGCGGCCAACAGGTGCGACGCCGCGAGTCGGCCGCCGGCGACGTCGTCCGCCCCGACGGACGAGATCTCCGCCGACGGCGCCTGCGCGTCCACGAGCACCACCGGGATGCCGCGCTGCCGCAGACGGGTCAGCTGCGCCGCGACGTCGCCCGACGGCGACAGCAGCACGCCCTGGAAGCGCTGCTCCTCGAACACGTCGAGATAGCGGGCCTCGAGCGCGCCTCCGTCGCTGTTCGCGAGCAGCAGGACGCTGCCCGCCTCCCGGATCACCGCCTCCGCCCCGCGGGCGACGTCGGTGAAGAACGGGTTCGACAGGTCGAGGGCCACGAACCCGATCGTCGTGCTCCGGCCGGCGCGCAGCTGGCGGGCGGACTCGTTGCGGACGTACCCGAGCTCGTCGATGGCCGCGAGCACGCGGGCCCGGGTCGACTCGGACACCGCCTCCGGCCGGTTGAGGACGTTCGACACCGTGCCGAGCGCGACGCCGGCACGCTGCGCGACGTCCTTGACACTGACCGTCCGCGCCGCCATCTCGTCTCCTCCTGCCGACGTGCGTGAAACGTACCATCGACGCCCCTGCGTCACGGTGGCGGGGGTACCGTCTCCGCATGTCAGCGACGCCTCCCGGTTCCGGGCACCCCGGGTCGTACGAGCCGCTGCCCGCCCAGGTCGGGCCGTACGAGGCGCCGGCGGACGCCGTCGTCCCCGATCGCGCGGCCACCGCGAGAGTGATCGGCGCCTGGGTGGTCTTCGTTGCCGGAGCGCTCCTCGTCCTGCTGGTCGCGATCATCGCGCTGTTCGGGGTGGCGCACGCGAGCAGCGGGTGCGACCTGGCCGATCCGCGGGCGCGTCCCGACTTCTGCGGGTCACCCGTGGTGAGCGCCGCCGTCTGGCTCGTGCCCCTCGGTGCGATCGGCGCCTTCCTCGTGGGCGCCCCGATCGGGATCGTGCTGCTGCGCCGCAGCGCCTGGGTCGTCGCCGTGCCGGTGGGGCTCCTCCTGCTGGCGCTCGCCGCGCTCGTCGGCGCGCTCGTGTTCGTCAGCTGACGGCGAGTGCTCCCTCTCGCGGCGGCGGAGGCTCGTAGGTTCGAGACGTGACGACGCCGACGCCGCCCGGTCCGTCGCCCGTCCCGCCGGCGGGCAGGGAAGCGGGGCAACCCGGACGCGGCGCGGCGGCGTGGCTCGGGTACGCGGTCGGGCTCGTCGCGCTGGGGGTGCTCGCCGTCGCGACGTTCGTCCAGTCCCTCCGGTCGGTGATCGCGTGCTCGCGCCCGCCGGAGCTGGCGCCGGCGACGTGGTACTGCGGGAGCGACGTCGCGACGGCCCTGCTGCCGTTGGTGCCGATCCTCGCCTTCCTCGGCTACGTCGTGGCGGGCGCGGTGAGCGTGGTCGTCCTGCGCCGCTCGACGGCGTCGGTCGTCGTGCCGCTCGTCCTCGCCGTGCTGGCCGCCGTCGTGCTCATCGCGCAGCTTCTCCTGCTCTGAGGTCCGGCGGCCCGGGAACGGTGCGGGTACGTTCGGAGGTATGGCCTCGCCAACGGCGGCGCAGGAGCCACGGGCACGACGGCGCGCACGTGCCTGGTGGGTCGCACTCGCGTGGGTGCTGTTCGTCGCGGGCGGTGCGCTCGTCGTCGCCGTCGCGATCGCCACGGCGGACCTGACCGCCGGCGCGTTCGAGGCCTGCGGACGTCGCGACGCCCCGGAGTACTGCGAGTACCCGCTGGCGAACGGCTTCTTCACGGCGATGCCCCTCGCGGGCGCGCTGAGCTACCTGGTGGGCGGGATCGTCGGACTCGTCCTGCTGCGCCGCACCCCCTGGTGCCTCGCCGTGCCGCCGACGCTCGCGCTGCTCGCGTGCGCGGCGATGGTCGTGCCCGTCGCGTTCCTCTGAACCCGTCCCGAGAGGTGTGCCGAGGCTCCTCGGGAGGGTCCGCGAGTCTCAGCGTGCGAGTGCGCCGTCGAGCCAGGGTCGCCAGGCCGAGCCGAACGGCTCGGCGCCGGTCCGGACTGCGGCCAGCACGTCCTCGGCGGAACGCTCCGCGAGGGCAACGACGTCGTCCGGATACCCGTACCGGACGCGGTGCTCCGCGAACTCGTCCTCGTCGTCGACGAAGGGCTCGCCGTCGAACGGCGCGATGACGTCCAGGTCGAGGTCGACCATGGTGACCTCGCGTCCGTCCGCCGTCCACACCGGGACGGTGGACACGTCGACGTAGGTCTGGTGCGAGATCGGCCGCAGCGCATCGACCGGGGTGGAGAACCACGCGACCCACGGCTGGTCGTGGGGGAACAGGCCGACGGCGTCCGCGGCAGCCTCGAAGGACACCCCCGGGCGTACCTGCACGGTGCCACGGGGCATGAAGACCCAGGTACCGGCATCGTCCTCGCCGAGGAGCCGCGCGTCGAGCGCCCAGTGGGCACCGCCGTCGTACTTCGTGTACCTCACGCGCACCATCGTCACGTGGACATCCTGGCGCACGTCGTCGACGCCGATCCGACCGTTGACGATCGGGTCCGACCACTCTAGGTTTTCGGGCAGGTCGTAAATCAGATTGCGGCCACAATCAAGGGGGTCGGCATGAATCGTCGGACGTTCCTTCGCACGGCGGCGGCAGTGGCGCCGGTCCTGGGCGGCGTGAGCATGGTGGCGCCGTCGGCCGCGGGCCTCGGTGTGGCGCCCACGGCGACGACGGTCGACCTCGGACCGGCCGCCTCGACCTGCAACACCCTGACCGGCGGGTTCGTCGGGGACCGGCCGTACATCGTGTCGCACCTCCTGCAGCCCGCGCGCGTCGGTGTGTTCGACGCCGGTGCCACGGAGCTCGTCAGTCTGACGGACCTGCCGACCGGCGGTGGCGCGTGGGCGAGCGTCGTCGACGGCGACGCCGTCTACATCGGGACGCACACCGTGGCGGACCTGTACCGGCTGGACACCGCCGCGTCGGCGCTCACCCACCTCGGCTCGATCCCCGGCGCCACGTACGTGTGGGACATGAGCCGGGCGCCGGACGGCATGCTCTACCTCGGCACCTACCCGGACGGGAAGGTCTGGGAGTACGACCCCGCGACGGGTGCCCTGCGCGACCTCGGCGTGGCCGTCGCCGGCGAGAAGTACGTGCGGAGCGTCGTCGCCGACGAGACCACCGTGTACGCAGGCGTGGGCGCGCACGCACGTCTCGTCGCGATCGACCGGGCCACCGGCGAGAAGCAGGACATCACGCCCGCGGAGCTGGTCGGCGAGTCTTTCGTCTACCAGCTCACGCAGACCGCCACCCACGTGATCGCCGGGACCCACGGCACCGGCCAGATCGCGATCGTCGCGAAGGACGACCCCGCCGACTACCGCATCGCCCACCCGGACGGCGTCATCACGATCGGGAAGATGGCGGCGGCGAGCGCGGACGAGGTGTACTTCGCCGCTGCCGACGCCGTCTGGCACCTCTCCGTGGCGACGGGCGAGACGACGCAGGTGGCCGGGACGTCGCCCGGGGACTTCGTCGCGGCGCTGCACGTGCGCGGGGGCACTGTCGTGGCGTTCACCAACACCGCCGAGATGTGGACGTACGACATCGCGACGCAGTCGCTGACCCGGTCCGACCTCGAGGCCGCGGGGATGCCGCCCGCGCCCGAGCTGCCGCAGTCGGTGCGCGCTCACGACGCGGAGCGCGTCTACGTCGGCGGGCACGGCGGCGTCGAGGTGCACACCCTCGACGAGCCCGGCGTCACGCATCGGATCGAGCTCAGCGGCGAGGCCAAGTCCATCGCGGCGCACGGCCCGTACCTGTACCTGGCCATGTACCCGTCGGGCTCCTTGGTCCGCCTCGACACCCGCGACGAGCGGACCCGGACGCTCGCGGTCATCGGCCACGAGCAGAACCGGCCCAACGACCTGACGCTGGACCCCCGGCGCCGGCTGCTCCTCGCCGCCACCAGCCCTGACTACGGCAGGGTCGGAGGCACGCTGGCGATCTACGACCTCGAGTCGAGCGACCTTGACGTGCATCGCGACATCGTCGTCGGGCACGCCATCGTCTCGACGGCCGTGCACGTCGGCCACGGCCTGGCCTTCGCCGGAAGCGAGCGGCCGACGACTGCCCAGTCAGCCACGGTGGCGGTCCTCGACCTGGCCACCCGCGAGAAGGTCGGCGAGCTCGTCCCGGTCCCGGGCGCCGCGTCGATCCCTCACCTGCTCGTGCACGACGGCGTCCTGTACGGCACCACGAACGCCGGCGTCCTGTTCGCTGCCGACCCCCGCACGGGTGAGGTGACGGCGACCGCGGAGGTGGCCAAGGGCCGCGTCGACCTCGTGAGCGCCGGCGACGCGTTGTACGCGGTGAGCCATCAGCGGCTCATGCGGATCACGCCCGGCACGCTGGAGGTCGACGTCGTCGTCGACTCCCTGGCCGCGGACCCGACGAGCTTCCCGATGGTGGCGTACGACGAGGAGGACGGTCGGCTGTACACGATCACCGGGCGCAACCTCGTGCAGGTGACCGTCTAGGGGCGTGTAGCGCGGCCCTCACCCCGCGCATGGGCGTCGAGGAACTCGTACACCTCGACGTCGTCGACGCCGGGGAACGTGCCGCGAGGCAGCGGCGACAGGATGTGCGCGTGCATCTTCGCGCTCGGCCACGACGCGTCCGCCCAGCGGCTCGCGAGGTCGGCGGACGGCAGTCGGCAGCAGCGCTCGTCCGGGCACGTCGACGTCGAGCGTGACGCCGTCTCCCGCCCGCGGAACCACCGCGCGGCGTCGAACGGCACACCGATCGTGATCGAGAACTCGCCGTCCGTGCCCTCGCCCGCCTGGGCGCTGCACCAGTAGGTGCCGGACGGTGTGTCGGTGTACTGGTGGAACTCGCCGGCCCGCTCGCCGTGGTCGAACACGGTGCGCGCCGCCCAGTGGCGGCAGGCGGCCTGACCCTCGACGGCGCCCGTCACGTCGGTCCGGAACGTGACGCCGTCGTTCTCGTACCCCCGCACGAGGGTGCCGTCGCGCGTGGCGCGCACGAAGTGACAGCGGATGCCCAGCTGTGACGTCGCGAGGTTCGTGAACCGCTGGGCGGCATGGGAGTGCGTGACGCCGAACGCGTCGCGGAAGTCCTCGATCGCGAGGTCGCGTTCCTTCTTGGCGGAGGACAGGAACGCGACAGCGGCGTCGCGGGGCATGAGGCAGCACGCCGCGAAGTAGGTGATCTCGAGCCGCTGGCGCAGGAAGTCCGCGTAGGTGGCGGGCTTGCCGTGCCCCAGTACGCGATGCGCCACCGCCTGCAGCGCGAGCGAACGCAGGCCGTGGCCGCCCGGGATCGACTGCGGCGGGAGGTAGATGCGGCCGTGCTCGACGTCGGTCACGGACCTGGTCGACGACGGCAGGTCGCGCACGTGGACGAGCTGGAAGCCGAGGTTCGCCGCGATCCGTTGGACGGTGCGGTGCGTGAGCGCCCCCGATGTGTGGCCGCCGGCCCGCAGCACGTCCTGGGCGAGGTCCTCGATCTCCGGCAGGTAGTTGTCGCGCGCCTGCATGGCCAGGCGCAGCTCGGTGTTCGCGCGCCGCGCCTCCTCCGGGGTGGCGCTCGCCTCTGACTCGCGGCGCGCGAGCTCCGAGTGGAGCCCGACCAGCGCCTCGAGCGCCTCGGTGGGCAGCCGTTTGCTCGCGCGGACCGCGGGCAGCCCGAGCGTGGCGTAGAGCGACCCGCGCTGTGCCTCCTCCAGCGCGATCTCGAGCGCGGCGCGGCGGGTGGGCGGCTCCGCCTCGAGGAGGTCCGCGGGCGACACGTCGAGAGCCCTGGCGATCTGCTGCAGGAGGGACACCCGCACCTCGCGCCGGCCGTTCTCGACGAGCGACAGCTGGCTCGCGGCGGAGCCGGTGAGGCGGGCGAGGTCGTCCAGCGTCAGGCGACGCTCGGTCCGGAAGTGCCGGATCCGCCGTCCGACGGTGAGCGGGGAGGTCTCCGCAGCGGGCGCCATGTCTTGACGCTAGCGAAAGAACATCGATTCTTCACGGCCGACGGCGGTTGAAGAGTGCGGCGATCCGTCCAAGACTCGGGGAGAGCGTCCGCCCGCGTACCCGCGCTATCTCGACCCGAGGTAGCAGGCTGATGGTGGGCCGGGAGGAGATCACGATGGTCGCCGTCGAACCGCGCCGGACGACGTCCGGGGCCGAGAGCAGCAGGCCCGACGTGCGCGCCTGGGTCGACCGCATCGCGCGGCTCGCCCGACCCGACGCCGTGCGGTGGTGCGACGGCTCCGACGTCGAGACCGCCGAGCTGCTCGACGGCATGGTCGACGCCGGCACGATCGAACCGCTCGACCCCGTCCTCCGGCCGCGCAGCTACCTGGCGCGCTCGGCGCCGTCCGACGTCGCCCGCGTCGAGGCGCGCACGTTCATCTGCTCCGAGCGCGAGGCCGACGCCGGCCCCACGAACAACTGGCGCGATCCGGAGCTCATGCGCGCCGAGCTCCGCGGCGTGTTCGACGGCGCCATGCGCGGCCGCACGATGTACGTCGTCCCGTTCGCGATGGGCCCGATCGGGAGCCCGATGACCCGGTACGGGATCGAGATCACCGACTCGCCGTACGTCGTCGTCAGCATGGGTGTGATGACCCGCGCCGGCGCGGCGACGCTGCGGGCGATCGACGACGGCGCCGACTGGGTGCCGGCCGTGCACTCGGTCGGGTACCCGCTCGTGCTGCCCGACGACGGCGCCGAGGTGCGGCGCGCGGACGTGCCGTGGCCGTGCGACGAGACGAAGTACGTCGTGCACTTCCCCGAGAGCCGCGAGATCTGGTCGTACGGGTCCGGGTACGGCGGGAACGCCCTGCTCGGGAAGAAGTGCTACGCGCTGCGGATCGCCTCGGTCATGGCGCGCGACGAGGGGTGGCTCGCTGAGCACATGCTGCTGCTGCGGGTGACGTCGCCGGCAGGGCGGGTGTTCCACGTGGCGGCGGCGTTCCCGTCCGCGTGCGGCAAGACGAACCTCGCGATGCTGCGACCGACGATCCCGGGGTGGCAGGTCGAGACGCTCGGCGACGACATCGCGTGGCTCGTCCCGCGCCGTGCGCCGGACGGGCGCACCCGCCTGTACGCGATCAACCCCGAGGCGGGGTTCTTCGGCGTCGCCCCGGGCACGAGCGTCGCCTCGAACCCGGTGGCGATGCAGATGCTCGCCTCCGACGTCGTCTTCACGAACGTCGCGCGGACTGCCGACGGCGACGTGTGGTGGGAGGGGATGACGGCGACCGAACCGCCGGGGCTCATCGACTGGCACGGCCGCGCGAGACAGGACCTGGCGGCGTCGTCCGGTACCGGCGGCACAGCCGACGACGCGGCCGACGATCGCGGCCCCGCGGCGCACCCGAACTCCCGCTTCACCGTGGCCGCGACCCGCTGCCCGACGCTCGCCGCCGACTGGGACGACCCGGGCGGCGTCCCGCTCGACGCGATCCTGTTCGGTGGTCGACGCCGGTCGCGGGTCCCGCTCGTGTGGCAGGCGCGGTCCTGGGCGCACGGCGTGTTCACCGGCGCGACGATCTCGTCGGAGCGCACGGCGGCGGCCGAGGGCACGGTGGGGGAGCTGCGCCGGGACCCGTTCGCGATGCTGCCGTTCTGCGGGTACGCGATGACCGACCACTGGGCGCACTGGCTGGCGGTCGGCGACGCCCTGGGGGACGGCGCGCCGGCGATCTTCGGCGTCAACTGGTTCCGCCGGGACGCAGCCGGCGCGTTCCTGTGGCCGGGCTTCGGCGAGAACTCGCGCGTGCTCGAGTGGGTCCTGGACCGGGTGGCCGGCGAGGCGCCGGCGCGCGAGACGCCCGTGGGGTGGGTGCCGGAACGCGGCGGCCTGCGGCTCGACGGCATCGACGTCTCCGAGGACGCGCTCGAGGAGCTGCTCGCCGTCACGCCCGAGGAGTGGGCGGCTGAGGCGGACAGCATCGCTGCCTACTTCGACTCGTTCGACGCGGCGGCCGAGACCGGGGGCGGCTACCCGGTGCCGGCACCGCTGCGGGGAGAGCTCGCCGCGCTGCGCGCCCGCCTCGCCGACGGGGCAGGTGACGCGGGCGGATAGGCTCGTCCGCCGTGAGGATCCTCGTCATCGGTTCCGGCGCCCGAGAGCACGCGCTCGTCCGTACCCTGAGCCTCGACCCGGACCCGGCGGAGCTGTTCGCCGCGCCCGGCAACCCGGGCACGGCAGAGCTCGCGACCAACGTCGACGTCGAGGCGGAGGACGGCGCTGCCGTCGCGGCGCTGGCGTCGGAGATCGAGGCGGACCTCGTCGTCGTCGGCCCGGAGGCGCCGCTCGTGGCCGGGGTGGCCGACGCCGTCCGGGCGGTCGGCATCCCCGTGTTCGGTCCCGACGCCGCGGCCGCGCGGCTCGAGGGGTCGAAGGCGTTCGCGAAGGAGATCATGGCGGCCGCCGGGGTGCCGACGGCGATGGCGCACGTGTGCACGACGCCGGACGAGGTGGCCGCGGCCCTGGACGCGTTCGGCCCGCCGTACGTCGTCAAGGACGACGGGCTCGCCGCCGGCAAGGGCGTCGTCGTCACGTCGGACCGTGAGGCGGCGGTCGAGCACGCTCTCGCGTGCGTGCGCCGCAGCCGGCGGTCCGCCGTCGTCATCGAGGAGTTCCTCGACGGCCCCGAGGTGTCGCTCTTCTGCCTGTCGGACGGCGAGAACGTCGTCCCGCTCGCACCGGCGCAGGACTTCAAGCGGCTCGGCGACGACGACGCCGGGCCGAACACCGGGGGCATGGGCGCGTACACGCCGCTCGACTGGGTGCCGCCGCAGCTGGTGGAGGACGTCGTCGAACGCGTGGCCCGGCCCGCCGTCCACGAGCTGCTCAAGCGGGAGACGCCGTTCGTGGGCCTGCTGTACTGCGGGCTCGCCCTGACCAGCCGGGGTCTGCGCGTCATCGAGTACAACGCGCGCTTCGGCGACCCGGAGACGCAGGTCGTGCTGGCGCGGCTCGCGTCGCCGCTGGGGGAGGCGCTGTACGCCGCGGCGACGGGCGAGCTCGAGTCGCTCGCGCCGCTCCGCTGGCGGGACGACGCGGCCGTCACGGTCGTCGTCGCGTCACCCGGCTATCCGGCGGCGCCGGAGACCGGGGGCGAGATCACGGGGATCGACGAGGCGGAGCAGGTGCCGGGCGCGTGGGTGCTGCACGCCGGGACGGGGCGTCGCGACGACGGCGCCCTGGTCAGCGCCGGCGGCCGCGTGCTGTCGGTGGTGGGCACGGGCGAGGATCTCGACGCCGCCCGGGCCGTGGCGTACGACGCCCTCGCGCGGATCTCGCTCGACGGAGCGCAGCACCGGGGCGACATCGCCGCAGCGGCCGCGGCGGGCGCCGTCGTCCTCCCCGCCGCAGCGGACGAAGGCGACTGACGCCCGCTCAGGCCTCGAGCGTGTCCCGCCAGGTGTGCGCGGGTTCCCAGCCGAGGAGGTCGCGGGCGGCGTCGACGGCGAACAGCGACGTGGTGCCCTCCACCGGGCGGCGCAGCTCCACGCCCGGGAACACCTCCGCGAGCAGCTCGGCGGACGGGCGGGTCATGCACGTGTCGGCGGCCGCGATGACGAGGTTCGGCGCACCGGCCGAGGCGCCCGCGCCCAGCTGTTCGTCGCGTGCCTCGAGCGCGAGCCGGCAGGCCGACGCCGCGTCACGGGCGTCGATGTAGCTCCACAGGTTCCACTTCCGCGCGTGCGGGTCCGCCCACGCGGCCGGGAAGAGCCTGCGGTAGTCGTCCCGCCCGAGCACGTTGGAGAACCGCAGCCCGACGTGGGCGACGCCGGTCCACCGGGCGTACGTCGCGGCGACCTGCTCCGTGACGACCTTGGAGAGTGCGTACGTGCTCTCCGCCCGCGGGAAGTGGGCCTCGTCGACCGGCGCGTACCAGGGCGGGTCCACGAACGGCAGACCGAGCGTGGTCTCGCTCGACGCCCACACGACCCGGCGGAGACCGTGCGTGCGGGCAGCCGCGAACACCGCGTGGTTCATCGTGACGTTCGTGGTGAACGTGACGCCGTCGGGCCGCAGCCCCGGAGCCGGGATGTTCGCGAGGTGGACGACGGCGTCGCAGCCGGCGAGGACGTCGACCGCCTGCGCGGCGTCGGTCAGGTCGGCGCGCACCGTGGCGACGTCGAGATCGGTCACCGCGGGCGGCGCCGGTGCGACGTCGACGGCGAGCACGTCGTAGCCGTGCGCGGCCAGCTCGGCCACGACGTGCGGGCCGAGCCGCCCGGACGACCCCGTGACGCAGACCTTCGTGCTCATCTCGCAGATTTCCTCTCGCGGTGGCGCAGACTTCCTCTCGCGGTGGCGCAGAGATCCTCTCGCGGTGGCGCAGAGATCCTCTCGCGGACGGGGTCAGGACTCCTGGGTCTCGGAGCGGTCCCCGGACCACTCCGTGTGGAAGACGCCGCCTGAGTCGACACGCCGGTAGGTGTGCGCCCCGAAGAAGTCGCGCTGCGCCTGGATCAGCGCGGCCGGCAGGCGCTCGGCGCGGACGCCGTCGTAGTACGCGAGCGACGAGCTGAACGCCGGCGTCGGCACACCGTTCTGCGCCGCCCCGGCCACGATGCGCCGCCACGACTGCAGCCCGTCGGCCACGGCATCGGTGAAGTACGGGTCCGCGAGCAGCAGCGGCAGCCCGGCGTCGCGCTCGTACGCCTCGGTGATCCGGTTGAGGAACCGTGCCCGGATGATGCAGCCGCCCCGCCAGATCCGGGCCATCGCGCCGCGGTCGATGTCCCAGCCGTACTCGGCGCTCGCGGCGGCGATCTGGTCGAAGCCCTGGCTGTAGGCGACGACCTTCGACGCGTACAGCGCGCGGCGCACGTCCTCGACGAACACGTCGCGATCCTTCACCTCCCACGCGGCGGTGTGCGCGGGGAGCGTGCCGCGGGCGGCCTCGCGCTGCGGCACGGAGCCGGACAGGGCGCGGGCGAACGTCGCCTCCGCGATGCCCGTGATCGGGACACCGAGGTCGAGGCCGTTCTGCACGGTCCAGCGACCGGTGCCCTTCTGCTCCGCCTGGTCCAGGACGACGTCCACGAACGCCGACCCGGTGGCGGCGTCGACGTGGTGCAGCACGTCCGCGGTGATCTCGATGAGGAACGACTCGAGGTCCCCCGTGTTCCACTCCGCGAAGATGTCGCCGATCTCCGCGGCGGAGGCCCCCAGGCCTTGCCGGAGCAGGTCGTACGCCTCGGCGATGAGCTGCATGTCCGCGTACTCGATGCCGTTGTGCACCATCTTGACGAAGTGCCCGGCGCCGCCCGGGCCGACGTACGTGCAGCACGGGACGCCGTCGACCTTCGCCGAGATGTCCTCGAGCATCGGGCCGAGCGTGGCGTACGACTCGCGCGTGCCGCCGGGCATGATGCTCGGCCCGTTGAGCGCACCCTCCTCGCCGCCGGACACGCCGGTACCGACGAAGTGCAGCCCCTGCGCGCGCAGCGCCTCCTCGCGCCGGATCGTGTCCGGGAAGTGCGCGTTGCCGGCGTCGACGACGATGTCGCCCTCCTCAAGCAGCGGCACCAGCTCGTCGATGACGGCGTCCGTCGCGGCGCCGGCCTTGACCATGATGATCACCGTGCGGGGGCGCTTCAGCGACGCGACGAAGTCCTCCAGGCGCTCGCTGGGCACGAAGGTGCCGTCGTCGCCGTGCTCCTCGACGAGCGAGACGGTGCGCGCGTGCGTGCGGTTGTGGAGGGCGACGGTGTAGGAGTGCCGCGCGAGGTTCCTCGCGAGGTTCCGGCCCATGACGGCGAGTCCGGTCACGCCGATGTCGGCGACGGCGGTCGTGTCGTTGCTCATGGCGGCCATTGTGCCGCCGCGCGCGGGCCGGCGCCCAGGCCGTCCATGGCCCGGATGCGCGGCCCGCGCGCCGGGACGACGATGAGGGGCATGGAGCCTGGTGCGGCGGATCACGCCGGCGATCGGATGCTCGGGGTCGTCGTCCCGGAGCTCGGCGGACCCGAGGTGCTGCGGGCGGAGCGCGTCGACGTCCCCCGGCCGGGGGCCGGCCAGGTCCGGATCACGGTCCGGGCGGCCGGGGTCAACAACTACGACGCGAAGGTGCGCAGCGGGATCATGCGCGCGCCCGACCTCCCGTTCGTTCCCGGCGAGGAGGCGGCCGGCGTCGTTGACGCCGTCGGTCCGGACGTGTCAGGGACCGGCGTGGGTGACGAGGTGCTCGGCTACACGGCAGGCGGCGCGTACGCCGAGCACGCGCTCCTGCGTGCGTGGACGGCGAAGCCGCCGGGTCTGGACTGGGCCGACGCCGTCACGATCCCGATCGCCGGCGAGGCGGCCGTCCGGGCGGTCGCGGCCCTCGACCCGCGCTCGGGCGAGACGGTGCTCGTGACCGGAGCGTCCGGCGTCGTCGGCTCCTTCGCGCTCCAGCTGGTGCTGCTGCGCGGGGCGCGGGCCGTCGGGACGACGGCGCCGCACTGGTTCGACGATGTCGCCGACCTCGGCGCCATCCCCGTCGCGTACGGGGACGGGATGGTCGACAGGGTCCGCGCGGCGGCACCGGACGGGATCGACGCCGCGCTCGACCTGGCGGGCGCCGGCATGCTGCCTGACCTCGTCGTCGTGCGGGGCGGGACCGAGCGGGTGGTGACGCTGGCGGACGGCGCGGCCGGCGACGTCGGCGTCCCGTTCCTGTCCGGTGGCGCGGCGCAGCAGAACACCGCCGTGCTGGAGCGGCTCGTCGCGATGGTCATCGACGGCGACGTCGTGCTGCCGCCGGTGACGACGTTCGGGCTGGACGACGCCGTCCGGGCGCACGAGGCGCTCGCGTCGCGCGCGCACCGCGGCAAGGTGGTCCTCCTGCCCTGAGGCCCCGCCGGCGGAGCCGGCTAGCGGAGCTCCAGGCCCGCGACGAACGTCCGCAGGCGTTCGGCCATGACCGTCGGGACCTCCGCCGCCGCGAAGTGGCCGCCCTCCTCGAGCCGGGAGAACGTGCGCAGGTCCGAGTAGTACGCCCGCGCGAGCGACTCCGGGTAGTCGCCCTCGTGACGCTGGACGTGGACGGCGGCCGGCACCGTGACGGGCGGCATCGCGTCCGGCTGGTCGGCTCCCTCGTAGTAGGGACGGAACGACGTGGAGATGCTCTGCGTGACCCAGTAGAGCATCGCCTCCGTGAGGATCCGCTCGCGCGAGATGCGCCGCTCGACGGCGGCGGGGTCGCCGGGCGGCGTGTGGCTCCACTCCACGAGCTTCTCCGCGATCCAGGCCAGCAGGCCGGCGGGCGAGTCGTTGAGCGCTGCGGCGAGCGTGTCCGGCCGCGTGCCCTGCACGTGGCCGTAGGCGCCGTTCGCTCCGCCCCACGCGTCGATCCGGTCGAAGAACGCGACCTCGTCGGGTGCCGTGAGCCGTGCTCGCTCCTCACGGCTCGGGAAGTGCGAGTGCGTCACGAGGATGCCGGCCACCGACTCGGGGTAGCTCGCGGCGATGAGGTCGTTGACGTTCGCGGAGACGTCCTCGCCGTACGTGACGAACCGGTCGTAGCCGAGCACGTCGGTCATGAGGCGGTGCATGGTGTGCGCCAGGCGGGCCTCGGTGATCGGGTTGCCGGAGTACGCCGACGAGAACGCGAAGCCGGGCAGGCTCGGGACGACGACGTGGACGTCGGGCAGGAGGTCCGCGAAGTCCAGCTGCAGCGCGAACGTGTGCGGCCACCCGTGCATCACGAGGACGGCGGGTGCGTCCGGGTCCGCCGAGCGGAGATGGGCGAAGTGGATCGTGGTGTCCTCGACGTCCGCGAGGAACTGCGGGTGTCCGTTGAGCCACGCCTCGCGCTTCCGCCAGTCGAGCGCTCGCCACGACGTGACGAGCTCGGTGAGGTAGGCGCTCGTCATCCCGGACGCCGGGCGGCGGGGGGAGTCCGGCAGCGGGCGGAACACGTCGAGGCGGCGCGCGAGGTCGGCGAGGTCGGCGTCGGGCACATGGAGCTCGAACGGGCGCGTCGTCGTCATGCGGCCACGGTAGGCAGTCATGCGGACGGTCGGCGTCCGGATCGCGCAGCGGCGGCGCGAGTCAACCATGCGGCGAGGATCAGCGCGCCGACGGCGTAGAGCACCCCGTGCGCGATGCGGACCGACGGCGGGGTGAAGAACTGCGGCAGGACACCCACGAGTGCGGCCCCGAACGCGAGGCCCGCCCAGCGCCGGGACCCGGACCGCCAGACCGCGACGGCGAGGAGCGCGCCGGCCGCGGCGAGCAGCACCAGGCCGGCCCCGAACAGGGTCACCGCCAGAGGCTGGTTGCGCAGATCCTCCACGGCGTCGAGGAACGACGGGTCCCACGTCTGGACGGCCTCGGCCGCGATGACGTGGATGCCGAACGTCTCCGCGCCGAAGAAGAGCAGGATGCCGGCGAGACTCAGCCACGCGGCGACCGTCGCGGCGCGCGCCGCCGTCGCCCCGGGTGTCACGCGGGTGAGCCCGGCCACGGCGAGCAGCGCCCCGGGGACGAGGAGGAGCGCGACGGCGCCGCTCACGTGGGCGAGCATCCAGCGATCCGAGGCGAACGCCGCCGCCAGCTCCGGTGTCGCCGTCGCCTCGTCCGGCCACGGGCGCAGCAGCGGGAAGGCCAGGAAGAGGACGCCCGACACGGCGGCGGCGAGGGCACCGATCCGCGTCGTGGCGCTGAGCGGAGCGGACGAGGAGGGCGTCTCGCGCCCTGGGGTCATGGGCATAGCGAAAAAGCTAATAGACATAGCCGACCCCGCGCAACCCCGGTGACGGCGACGTCGGGCGAGGAGCGGAGAGTGCGCTCCGTCGTGGCAGGCGGCGGCGATCCGCGTCGCGTCGCCGCGGCGGGACGGACCACCTGCCAGACTGAGCCGCGTGAGTGACGCCCCGCCGCCCGCCGCCCCTCAGGTCCCCGGCTGGCGGCACGTCGCCTCCGGCAAGGTCCGCGACCTGTACGTGCCGGACGCCCCGCCGGCCGGATCGCTCGCCGTCGAACCGGCCGACGCCGTCGTCCTCCTCGTCGCGAGCGACCGCATCAGCGCGTACGACTACGTGCTCCCGACGCCGATCCCCGACAAGGGCGCGATCCTCACGGCGCTCAGCGTGTGGTGGTTCGAGCAGCTCGCCGACGTCGTCCCGAACCACCTCGTCAGCCTCGACGTGCCGGGCGCCGTCGCCGGCCGCGCGATGATCTGCCGCCGCCTCGACATGTACCCGGTCGAGTGCGTGGCGCGCGGCTACCTGGCCGGTTCGGGGCTCGCGGAGTACCGCGAGACCGGCGCGGTGTGCGGGGTGGAGCTGCCGCCAGGCCTGGTCGAGGGGTCGAAGCTCCCGAGGCCGATCTTCACGCCGGCCACCAAGGCCGACCTCGGTGAGCACGACGAGAACGTCACGTTCGAGAAGGCGGCAGCGGAGGTCGGTGAGGACGTCGCGACCCGGCTGCGTGACCTCACGCTCGAGCTCTACACGCGCGCCTCTCAGATCGCCGCTGGCCGGGGGATCATCCTCGCCGACACGAAGTTCGAGTTCGGACGGCGGCCCGGGACTGACGAGATCGTCCTCGGCGACGAGGTGCTGACGCCGGACTCCTCGCGCTACTGGCCCGCCGAGACCTGGCAGCCCGGTCGCCCGCAGCCCAGCTTCGACAAGCAGTACGTGCGCGACTGGCTCGCCTCGCCGGCGTCCGGTTGGGACCGCACGGGCGGCGCGCTGCCGCCCGAGCTGCCCGCCGACGTTGTCGAGAAGACCCGCGCGCGCTACGTCGAGGCGTACGAGCGGCTGACCGGGCGCGCCTTCTAGCGACGGGGCCTCGGGACCCGCTCGCGGAGGCTCGGGGAGCCCCCTCACGGAACCTCAGCCCTGGACGCGGACCTCGAGCAGCGTGCCGTTCTGGACGAGCTGCCGCACGCCCGTCCCGTTCTGAGCGATCCTGAAGCGCAGCGCGCCGCCGGGTCGCCCGAACCACGGCGGCACGATCTCGGCCTCGACGTGGAGCGGGACGGCCGTCACGAACTGGTAGAGCCGCGCGTCGCCGGTGACGGCCGACGGCGGCAGCGAACGGTTCTCGTACGGGGTGCCCCACGGGAACAGGTAGACGCCGTCGATCGCCCCGAGCCGATCCAGGGCCACACCCGGCTGCAGCGTGGTGACGGTGGCGCCCTGGCCCATCTGCTGCAGCTGCGCGTAGACGCCGGCGTAGGCGTGCTGGTACCCGGCTGCCCTCTGCTGCAGGTCGTGCGCCGGCACGACCGTCGCCGGGGCGACGGGCCGCACGAGGTAGTCCCAGAGCCAGTCGCACGCCTGCTTCTCGGTGGTGCCCTCGAAGTACTGCTCGAACACCCCGTAGTCGCGGGTGCCGGCGGCGAACCGGTGCGGGCCGGTCTGGCGGACCTCCATCGCACCTTCCACGGGCGGGGTCTCGGGCTTCTCGCCGAGCAGGATCACGCCGGACGGGGGGTACCCGCTCGCGTCGAGCCGGGTGCGCAGCGCCCGCGACGCCGCGCCCGGCGTCGCGACCGAGTCGCGCAGCCACGGCGGGACGAGCGACGGCTCCCGCGGGTAGTACCGCAGGTCGGCGTCCCACTGCTCGTCGGTCGGGATCGGCTCGCCGGCCGGCGCCTGCGCCATCGTCGGGCCGGGCGAGTTCCAGTACGGGCGCTCGTCGTAGTTGAACGTGATCGACGTCCGCCCGTCGCGCGCGAGCGTCAGCGTCGTCGAGAGCCAGGTGCCCTTCTCCGGCTCGGCCATTTCGCGGCGGAGCTGCCCGAGCGCTGTCACGGCGCCGTCGGGCACGTCGATCCGCACGACCCCGCCGTCCCGGGTGTGCACGTGCGCGCGACCGCTGTGCTGGGCGCCGGCCTGCGACCACTCGATCGTGGCCTCGGCGAAGTCGTGGCTCTGCACGGCAGCGTGCAGGGCGCGCGCGGCGTCCATCTGCTGCTGCTGCTGACGCTCGATGTCCATGCCGGTCATCTTCGCAGTACGCGCGGGCACGTGCGACGTCCGGTGCCGAGGACGGCGAGCTCCAGGCAGGGGAGAACTCCCCGCGTCCCGGTGCCGGTGGGCCGGGCGATAGACTCGGGCCGCCGTCATCCCCCACCCCGGAGAGCTACGCCGATGGGACGCGTCGTCGTCGAGGTCATGCCGAAGCCCGAGATCCTCGACCCGCAGGGGAAGGCCGTGCTCGGCGCCCTGCCGCGGCTCGGGTTCGCCGGGATCACCGAGGTCCGCCAGGGCCGCCGGTTCGAGCTCGAGGTCGACGGCGAGGTGACCGCCGAGGTGCTCGACCTCGTGCAGCGGGCAGCCGAGACACTGCTCTCGAACCCGGTCATCGAGGACGTCGTCCGGGTGGCCGCCATCGAGGACGAGGGCGCGGCGCCGCTGCCGGCGGCGGCCGAGGGACCGGCATGACGACGCCGTCCGGCGCGCGGATCGGCGTCGTCACCTTCCCCGGGTCGCTCGACGACCGCGACGCGCTCCGCGCCGTCCGCCTCGCCGGCGCCGAGCCCGTGGCCCTCTGGCACGCGGACGGCGGCCTGGCCGGCGTCGACGCCGTCGTCCTGCCGGGCGGATTCTCCTACGGCGACTATCTGCGCGCCGGGGCGATCGCCCGGTTCGCGCCGGTGATGGGGGCCCTCGTCGACGCCGCGAGAGGCGGGCTGCCCGTGCTCGGCATCTGCAACGGGTTCCAGGTCCTGTGTGAGGCGCATCTCCTGCCCGGCGCGATGATCAAGAACGAGGCCCTGACGTTCGTCTGCCGGGAGCAGGAGCTCGTCGTCGAGAACGCGGGCACGGCCTGGACGCGGGACTTCGCCGAGGGCGAGCGCATCACGATCCCCCTGAAGAACCAGGACGGCCAGTACATGGCGGACGAGCGCACGCTCGACGCGCTGGAGGCGGAGGGGCGCGTCGTGTTCCGCTACGGCGGCGTCAACCCGAACGGCTCCCGGCGCGACATCGCGGGCGTCACGAACGAGCGCGGGAACGTCGTCGGCCTCATGCCGCACCCGGAGCACGCCGTGGAGCCGGGGTTCGGCCCCGCGGGCGCGGACGGTCCGCGCGCCGGCACCGACGGCCTGCGCTTCTTCACCTCGGTGCTCGGTTCGCTGATCGCTGCCTGACGCACCGGGTCGTCGCGCATGAGGATCGCGCTCCAGGAGTCCACCGACACGCTCGACGCGTTCCTGGCGGCGTCCGACGACGGCACGCCGCTCGGGTCGGTCGGCGTGAAGTGGCAGGGCTTCGGACGCCCCGAGGAGGCCGCAGCGCTTCCGGGTGTCCCGGAGATCTCCGGGCTCTACGTGCGCCCGTCCTCGCGCGGCCGGGGGATCGGGAGCGCGCTCCTGCGCGTGGCGGAGGAGCGGATCGCGGCGCGCGGGATCCCGTTGGCGGCGCTGGCCGTGAACGTCGAGAACGTGCGGGCTCGCGCCCTGTACGAGCGCGAGGGTTACGTCGACGTGCGGGTGCGCTCGACCGGGCCGAAGGGCACGGACGCGCTCCTGGCCCGCGTGCTGCACCTGGACGGTGACGACGGCGGCCGGGGCGTGGCCGCCGGGGCGGCGGTCCTCGACGTGGTCACCTGGGCGGACGGGCGCGTGCGCGGCCTGCGCGCGGCGCAGCAGGACGAGCTGCGCCGGCGCTACACGCTGCTGCACGTCGAGGGAGCGACCGGCGACGCGGTGAACGGCGACCCGCTCGAGGCCGACGCCGGCGTGGGAGCCCGGGCCGTGACGACGCTGCTCGCCCGCATCGGCGACGAACCGGTCGGCACGGTGGCGGTGTGCGAGCTCTCGGCCGCGGCCGCCGGCAGCGTGCGGGACACGCTCGGCGACGTGCGGGCCGCCGAGGTGAAGCGGCTGTACGTGTCGCCCGCCGCCCGCCGTCGTGGTCTGTCCCGGGCGCTGATGGCGAGCGCCGAGGGGCACGCGCGGCGGGCGGGCGTCGGGGCGCTCGTGCTCGAGACGGGACGCCTGCAGCCGGAGGCGATCGCGCTCTACACCGGCCTCGGCTTCACGCCGATCGAGACGTATCCCCCGTACGCCGGGGACCCGACGTCGCTGTGCCTCGCCCGGCGGCTCAGCTCGTCGGTGCCGGCGACGGCGTGCTGATCTCGTCGTCGGGTGGCGTCGTGGGGAGCCGGACCGCCGTCGTGTAGTCCAGCCCGAACCCGCCGGACGAGCGCAGGTGCAGCTCGCCGAGGTCGTCCACCTCTGCCGTGAACCCGTCGCCGAGGACGGCGACGACGAGGGCGTCCTGGCGGGCGAGCGCCGTCGGGCAGTCGCCGTCGAGAGCGGCATCGGTGAGCACGATCTCCCCGGCCCGCTCCTCCCACGTCCCCGTCATCGACCGGCAGCCCGTGGTGGCGGCGAGGGAGCCGTCGTCGGCGAGCCGCAGCGTGGCCGGCTGCGCGCCGGCGAGCGGGCTCGACGCCGTCTCGCCCTCCACGAGCGTCAGCAGCAGCCACTCCGGGCCGACGAACGGCGTCGCGTCGAGCGGCGGGACAGCCTCGAACGCCAGGGTGACGCCGTCGCCCTCGAGCGTGAGCCCGCCGTCCCGCGTCGCCTCGGTCACCCTGCCGAGCGCCTCGAGGTAGGTCGCCTCGAGCGACATGACGTCGTCCTCGCACGCCATCTCGGTGCCCCCGATCCCGGTGAAGCGCACCGAGTCCGACGTCGGCTCGACCGTCGCGAAGTAGCCGTTGCACGCGGAGGTACCGGACGCCTCGGTGCCCTCGACCTGCAGGGTCACGGGGTAGTCGTCCCGGAGGACGAGCGCCGCCTCGTCGATCGTCGCGGAGACGAGGCGCCAGTCTCCGTCGAGGTCGACCGGGCCGCCGGGGGTCCCGTCCCCGCACGCCGCGAGCGTGGCGACGGCGAGCCCCGCTGCCAGAAGGAGCGGCGCGACCGCCGGGCGCCGTCGCCCGGCCGACGAGGTGTGCACGAGGAGACTGTAACCACGTGTTTGCCGCCCCGTGGCCTGGACCGAAGGTGGCACGTGAGAGCCTAGGGACCGCCGGCGCGGGGCTGGGGTCTCCTGAGCCGCACGCGCCCGGTCACGGACAGGCGAAGGGCCCCTCGGAGTAGGCGTCCGAGGGGCCCTTCTGTGACCGCTGATCCTCGTCGCGACGAGTGTGACCTCGTCCCGACCTGGACACTGCCCGACGGAGCAGCTCCGCACCGACGCTCCACGTCCCGGGAAACCCGGTTCACCGAGAGCGGTGCGAACCACGATCTGCGATCCGGTGCCTGCCGTGCCGACGTCGTCGATCGTCTTCCTGCCGGGTTTCCCCGACGGGAGTGGCTCGGTGACCTGCCATCTCGCTCCGGCCGAGAGTCACGACCACCGATCCGGGTTGCCCCGGTACGGTGCACCGATCAGGGTCTCCCCGTCACGGTGTGTCGATCCGGGTTGCCCCGGTCCGACGCGTCGATCCGGGTTGCCCCGGTCCGACGTCGATCACCTTGACCGCATCGGCTGGGCCCTCGTGCTGGTCCGGGTCTCCCCGGTCCTGCTCTCCGGCTTGGCCGATGTGGAGATCTTGCTCGGCCGTGGCGGGCGTCACAACCCCTCACGGGGACCAATTCTTCGTGCACAGATCGCGCACAGGTTCGTCCACACTCGCCCCGGCCCAGCGCTGCGGATCGCTAGAGCTGTCCCCAGCCCTGTTGACGAAATCCGTGGATAAGTCACCCGAAAGCGTCCACATGGTGGACACGGGTGGGGTGCTCGGATCAGGCGCCGACGTCGTGGAGGTGGTGGACGACGTCGTGCAGGAAGTACTGGCCGAAGGTCCGCACGGTGAAGACGCTCCCGTCGGACCGTCGCCCGGTGCGCTCCAGGTCGTCGGACGCGACGACGTCGAACCGGGCGGCGATCACCTCCGCCGCTGCGGCGAGCTCGTCAGCGACGCGGTCCGGCTCCTGGTGGGCGTAGTCCTCCTCGACGGCGCTCACGTCCTGGTCCCAGTTCGCGAACAGCGGGTCGTCGTCGGTGAGCATCGCCGTCAGGCGCGTGTCGAACAGCAGGTAGACGTCGCGGACGTGGCACGCGTACTCGGTCGGCGACCACGTCGCCGGGTCCGGCCGCACGGTGGCGCCCTCGCGACCGAGCGCCGCCCGCCAGCGGGGCGTGAACGAGCGGACCTGCGCGCCGATCGCCGCGGGGTCCACCTCGGCCGGGTCGAACCCGCACTCCGGGCACGGCCGGCGCAGCACCCAGGTCCAGTCCTTGGTGTCCGGGACGATGCTGCCGAAGTCGGGTGCGTCGCTCACGGCAGCGACCCTACCGGCGTGCGGCCGGGAGCGGCCCCACGCCGAGCCCCCCGGCGAGCGGGCGCACATGGCGGCCCGGAAGGCGGCCGAACCGCCATTCGTGACAGCTCGGGGGCCCCGGGTCGTCAGCGGCGCGGCGTCACCCGCACGTCGAGGTGTCGCTTGCCGGACCTCGCGTTCCAACCGACCACGCCATAGCCGGCCCGGGCGTCCGACGCGACGGAGCCCGATCCCTGATCCCCGGCCAGCGGCGCCACCCGCACGCTCACGGTCCCCGGTAGCAGGACGGGCGAGCCGAACTCGACGTCCCAGTCGAACGCGTCCCCGCGTGCGGGACCGACCGTCGCGAGCGCGCGCGCGGCCGTGTACATCCCGTGCGCGATCGCGCGGGGGAACCCGAACGCCCGCGCGGCCAGGGACGACGTGTGGATGGGGTTCCGGTCCCCGGAGACGGCGGCGTAGCGGCGCCCGGTGTCGGCCGGGAGCCGCCACTCGCCGGTCGGTGCCGGCGCGACGAGCTCCGCCGGCGCCTCCGCCTCGGGGGGAGCGCCGAGCCCCGCCAGGCGCACGCCCTTCGCGAGGTAGGTCGAACGCCCTCGCCAGGCCACGCCGTCGTCGAGGGTCGACACCTCGGCGACCAGATCCACCTGCGTGCCAGACCGGTGCGGCTCGAGGCGCTCGGCCCAGGCCCGAACGCGCAGCGAGTCGGCGAGAGTCACCGGCCGGAGCTGGGCGATCGAGTTCGCGACGTGCACGAGTCCCAGCGGTCGGAGCGGGAAGTCCTCCCGCACCATGACCGCCATCGCGAGCGGGAACGCGAGGACGTGCACGGAGCCCGCCGGCAGGGCGTCGCCGGCGCTCTCCCCGACGAGCCGTGCGTACGCGGTGAGGCGCTCGGGATCGGGACGGACGCCGTCGACCCGGAACGTCACGTCCGGGAGAGCGGTCGGGACGCGCTCGCGCGTCACCATCGCCCGCGCCGTCCGCCCGAGCACGGCGCCGTAGGAGGCGCCGAGCGACGGCATGGCGTCCAGCACCCGTTCCGCGGTGGGCGCCGTCATCACTGGCCCACGAGGTTCTGGCCGCAGACCCGCAGCACCTGCCCGGTGATGCCGCCGGCCTGCGGCGACGCGAGGAACGCCACCGTCTCGGCGACGTCCACCGGCAGTCCGCCCTGCGCGAGCGAGCTGGCGCGGCGCGCCATCTGGCGCGGCACGAAGGGGATCGACGCCGTCATGTCGGTCTCGATGAACCCGGGGGCGACGGCGTTCGCGCGCCCGCCGCTGGTCGCCAGCAGCGGCGCGAAGGACCGGGTCGCGCCGATGACGCCGGCCTTGGAGAACGCGTAGTTCGTCTGCCCGCGGTTGCCGGCGATGCCGCTCGTCGAGGCCAGCGACACGATCGAGAGCCCGGGCAGCCCCGCCGCCATGAGGTCCGCGTTGATCGCGAGCTGTGCGGTGAGGTTCACGGCCACGACGGCGTCCCACTGCTCCGGCTTCATGTTCGCGAGGAGCTTGTCGCGCAGCACGCCCGCGTTGTGCACGACGACGTCGAGCCCGCCGTAGGCGCGCCGCGCGCGTTCCAGGATGGCGGCGCCCGCGCCGTCGGACGTGATGTCGAGCTGGAGCGCCGTGCCGCGCACCTCGTTCATCACCGCCGCGAGGGACTCGCCGGCCGCTGGCACGTCGACGCCGAGCACCCGGGCGCCGTCTCGCGCGAGGACGTGCGCGATGGACGCGCCGATCCCGCGGGCGGCGCCGGTGACGACGGCGACCTTCCCCTCGAGCGAGCGCGTCCAGTCCGCCGGGACAGCGCCGGCGGCGGAGTCGACCTGCACGAGCTGGCCGTCGACGAACGCCGACCGGGCCGAGAGCAGGAACCGCAGCGCCCCGGCCACCGAGGGCGCGGCGAGCGGGACGCCGTCGGCGACGACGATCCCGTTGCCGGTCGCGCCGGCTCGCAGCTCCTTGGCGAGCGAGCGCAGGAACCCGTCGACGCCCTGGCGGGCCGCAGCGAGCGCGGGCTCGTCCGTCGCGTCGGCTCGCCGGGAGACGGTGACGACGCGCGCGCACCGCGCCAGGGAGCGCAGCACGGACGCCGTCGTCAGCACCGGCCCCGCGGCGTCGGCGGGCGTGGCCAGCTCGGTCAGCACGACGACGACGGCGCCCCACCGCTCGGCGTCGGGCACCGGTTCGCCGGCACTCGCGCGGCGCACGTCGACGTCCCAGCCGAGCAGGGTGCGTGCGAGCGTGTCGGCGTCATCGCCGTCGCCGACGACAAGCACCGGACCGGGCGTCAGCGGCACGTCGACCGACGCGGGGTCGGTGCGCCGGAGCCGCACCGGCTGGGGCAGCCCGAGCTTCTTCGCGAGCGACTTCCCGGCGCCGCCGTTCACGAGGTCGAGGTAGCCGTCGGCGATCTGGGGCGCGCCCTTCTCCCGGGTGCTCGCTGCCATCGCTCAGGCCTCCAGGATCATCGCGACGGCCTGGCCGCCGGCGGCGCAGACGGAGATGAGGCCGCGGACGGGTTCATCGGTGCCGAGCTCGGCCTTGCGGCGGGCGAGCAGCGTGGCGAGCGTCGCGACGATCCGGGCGCCGGTCGCGGCGAACGGGTGCCCCGCCGCCAGCGAGGAGCCGACCACGTTGAGGCGCGACCGGTCCAGCGTGCCCGGCCCGGGCACGCCGACGCGGGCGCGGGTCTCGGCGTCGTCCTCCCACGCGGCGATCGTTGTGAGGACGGTCGCCGCGAACGCCTCGTGGATCTCGACGAACGCGAAGTCGTCCAGCGTCAGGCCCTGGCGCGCGAGGAGACGGGGGACGGCGTAGGCGCCGCCCATGAGGAGGCCCTCGCCGCCGCGGACGAAGTCGACGGCAGCCGCCTCGGCGTCGACCACGTGCGCGAGCACCGGGAGCCCACGCTCGGCGGCCCACGCGTCGGAGGCCAGCAGCACGGTGGCGGCGCCGTCGGACAGCGGCGTCGAGTTGCCGGCCGTCATCGTGGCGCCCTCGCCCTTCCCGAACACCGTCCGGAGGGTGGCCAGCTTCTCGGCGGACGTGTCCGGCCGGAGCGCCTCGTCGCGGGTCAGACCGCGGAACGGCGTGACCAGGTCGTCGAAGAAGCCGGACTCCCACGCTGCGGCCAGCTGGTGGTGCGACGCCAGGGCGATCTCGTCCTGCGCCTCGCGCGAGGTGCCGAACTGCGCGGCGGTGAGCGCCTGGTGCTCGCCCATCGAGAGCCCCGTGCGCGGCTCGTTCACGCTCGGGGCGACCGGCGCCAGGTCCTTCGGACGCAGCCCGGCGAGGAGCGTGACCCGCTGCTGGAGGGTCTTCGCCCGGCTGAGCTTGACGAGCGTGCGGCGCAGGCGGTCGCTGACGACGATCGGGGCGTCCGACGTCGAGTCGACGCCGCCGGCGATGCCGGAGTCGATCTGGCCGAGCGCGATCTTGTTCGCGAGACCCCAGACCGCCTCCATGCTCGTGGCGCACGCGCGCTGGACGTCGTAGGCGGGGGTGTGGGGGTCGAGCGCGGTGCCGAGCACGGCCTCGCGCGTCAGGTTGAAGTCGCGGCTGTGCTTGAGCACGGCGCCCGCGCTGACGTCCCCGATCCGCACGCCCTGCAGCGTGAACCGGGCGATCAGGCCGTCGAGCGCGGCGGTGAGCATGTCGAGGTTGCTCGCGCTCGCGTAGGCGCCGCCCGCCTTGCCGAAGGGGATGCGGTTCCCGCCGACGACGGCGGCCCGCGCCGGCGCCGGGTTCACCGAGCCGGTCGTGGGTCGGGTGGTGCGGGAGGAGGTCGAGCGCGCCATGGTGCCTCTTCTCTGAGCCGGGTCTCGGGGGCCGGAGACGTCCGCGACCGACGGGCCGCATAACTAGGACTCATGGTATCGGATATCTGGTTCCCCGCAGCGGGCGCCCCCTCCTTCCCGCCGAGTCAGTCCCGAGCGGTCGAGTCAGACCCGCGGGAAGGTCCGACTCGACCGCTCGAGTCTGACTCGAGGTGGTGGCTGCCAGACTGTGGCCAGGCCCCGTCGAACGCCGAGGAGAACGCGTGCCCCGACTGTCCCTGCCCGACGACCTCGCCCTGCTCCAGTCCGCGGAGCCGTACGTCGACGTCGTCGGCGCGCTGCCGCCCTGGCGGATCCCCGACGACTGGTGGGCACGCACGCACGAGTCGCTCGCGCGGCTGGCCGCCTCCGACACCACCGGCACCCGCGAGGACTGGGACGCGTACGTGCCGGGCACGCGTCGTTCCGTGCACTTCGCGTTCATGGCCGGGCAGTGCCTCGGCGGGTGGAGCACCATCCTCAGCGGTGAGCACTCGAGGTTCCCCTGGCAGGTCGTCGAGCCGTTCCTCAAGCCCGGCAAGATGCTGGCGCCGAGCCTCTCCTACCGGTACCGGGCCGAGCTCGTGACGTGGCCGATCTGGCTGCTGGACTGGGCCGGCACCGACCCCGAGGCGCGGGAGAACGCCCTGCACGCCTCGATCGAGTGCCTCCAGCTGTACGCGGAGGTGACGCCGTTCGCGCCGGCCCGCGAGCAGCTGCTGAACCTGTACACCCAGATCCTCGACGTCGCGTCGATGCGGGAGCTCCATCTCGAGGGCGACTGGACGCGCATCACCGCGTTCTGGCGCAACGACCTCGACACGCAGGTCTACGACGTCCTCCCGGAGCTCAGCGGGTGGGTCGATGCCGTCGCATGGTCCTACGAAGGTCTCGCGGAGGTGCACAAGGCGCTCGACGACGTCGTCGCCCGTCCGCTGCCGCTCGCCGACGTGCTCGCCGCGTTCGTGCTCGCGAACGGCCACGACGCACCGCCGGCGGCACTCGGCACGAGCCTCGGGCCCGAGGTCTACGCCGACGTGACGGCGTCCGTCGAGCGGCAGCGCCGGGGGTTCGACGTCGACGCCGCCGAGACCCGGCACCGCGACTGGATCGCCCGCGGCCTGATGGCCGGCGAGATCCACCTGTGCCGCACGTGGATGCAGCTCGCGAGCCAGATGTGCGTGGGGATCGCCGGCCTGCCCGGCGTCCCCCGGCACGGTCGAGGGCTCGGCACGAACCTGTTCCTCGAGGACGTCGAGGAGACGTACACGGCGCGCCGGGGGCGCAACCCGTACCTCGACGGCATCGCGGAGCGGGTGGCAGCCCGCGGCCCGCAGCAGCGTCCGGAGGCGGGGGTGCCGCTGGCGCTCGCCGACGGCGGGGACGACGACGAGGGCTCGCCGGACGACGTTCCGGACGTCGTGATCGGCGACCCGCAGGCTGACCTCGCCGAGCTCATCGGCCTCGACCCGATCAAGGAGCAGGTCCGCCGGCTGGCCGCCGAGGCGCGGGCCGACGTCCTGCGCCGGGAGGCCGGCATGCCCGACCCCGGACGCTCCCGGCACCTGGTGTTCGTCGGGAACCCGGGGACGGCGAAGACGACTGTCGCGCGCATCCTGGCCCGCATCTATGCGCAGCTCGGCACGCTCGAGCGGGGCCACCTGGTCGAGGCGAGCCGCATGGACCTCGTGGGGGAGTACATCGGTCAGACCGCGCCGAAGGTCCGGAAGGTGTTCGAGCGCGCGAGCGGCGGCGTGCTGTTCATCGACGAGGCGTACGCCCTCGTCCCGCGCGACTCCGCCCGGGACTTCGGCCAGGAGGCCGTCGCCACGCTCATCAAGCTCATGGAGGACCGGCGCGACGAGGTCGTCGTCATCGTGGCCGGCTACCCGGCCGAGATGCAGCGCTTCCTCGAGTCGAACCCGGGCGTCGCGTCGCGGTTCCCGAAGACCCTCGCGTTCGGCGACTACTCCGACGACGAGCTGTGGTCGATCTTCCGGCTCGTCGCCGCGCAGAGCGGGTTCACGCTGGCGTACGGCGTCGAGCAGGCCGTGCGGTCCCTGCTCCCGAGGCCGCGGCCCAACGCGTTCGGCAACGGCCGGTTCGTGCGGAACGTGTTCGAGGAGGCCACGGCGCTGCAGGCCCAGCGCATCATCGAGCTGCCGGCTCCGACGTCGGACGACATCCGCACACTGCTCCCGCAGGACCTCCCGGCGTACGCGCCGCTGCAGGACGACCGCGCTCCCGGCATGTACCTCTAGGACCTCGATCGCGGAGGGCGGAGCCTGGGCGCTGAGCGCCGTCAGCCCAGGATCTGCGGAACGCCCACCGCAGCGGCCACGAGCCCGGCGGCCAGGAGCGTCGCGCCCATCGTGACGCCGACGACGGCGCTCGTGGGGCCGGGCCGGTCGCGCAGCCGCGGGCGCAGCACGAGCAGGGCGACGGTGAGCCCGGCGCCGACGAGCGCCATGCCGGCGTCCTCGAGCAGCCACGCGAGCGGCAGGAAGTGGACCGCCACGACGAGCGCGACCCACCACGCCATCCACCGCGCGGCGCCGCGGCGCGCGAGCACCCAGCAGCCGACGCCCGCGGCGAGGACATCGACGGCCACGAGCACGCCGAACCAGGCGTACCTGCCCTCGAGGGCGCTCGGGCTGTCCCAGTTCATCGGGACGGCGACGCCGCACCCGACGGCGAGGAGCGTGCCGACGACGGAGCCCGCGCCGAGCCAGACCCGCCAGGACCTCGGGGGCGCCTCCTGCGCCCAGCCGAACCAGACCATCGCCATGAGGCCGAACCAGCCGGCGGTGAACAGGGCGTCGCGCGTGAACTCGGTGAGCACCGCCCGAGCCTAGGCGCGACGACGGTGAGGGACCTCCCCCCGCCGGGGGACGCGGTCGTCGTCCTCGCCGCCGAGACGAACCGGGACCAAAGCCCCAGGAGCCGCGGAATCCCGCGGCTGCCAGGCGGGACCTTCGCCCCGCGAATCCGCCCGCACGGCGCTGGACGATGGTGTCAGCGGTCCACCAGATGAGGACCACGTTCCCGGAGGGATCACCGACATGACCACCATCGACCGCCCCAGGGCATCGCTCGCGAGCGAGACCACCGGCCACGCGGCGAGCGGCGTGCGCGAGGTCACCACCCAGGAGGCCGTCGTCACGCGCCCGGGCGCGCGGAAGGTTCTCGCCGTCGCCCGCATCGTCATCGGGTTCACGTTCCTGTGGGCCTTCCTCGACAAGCTGTTCGGCCTCAACTTCTCGACGCCGCCGGAGGCGTCGTGGCTGGCCGGCGGCACGCCCGCCCAGGGGTTCATCAACGGCATCGAGGGGCCGTTCGCCGGGTTCTTCGGCCTCTTCGCGAACCCCCTCGGCGACTGGCTGTTCATGCTCGGCCTGCTCGGCATCGGCGTCGCGATGATCGCGGGCGCCGGCCTGCGGATCGCTGCCGTCGGCGGCACGCTGCTCATGCTCTTCATGTTCCTCGCGGCGCTGCCGAGCGCGACGACGATGGTGGACGGCGAGCTCGTCCGCGGCGCCACGAACCCCCTCGTCGACTCGCACTGGCACGAGGCGTTGCTGCTCATCATCGCCGCCGTCACGCTCGCCGGTGACACGTGGGGGCTCGGCCGCTGGTGGGCCAAGCGGGACGTCGTCAGGAAGCACCGCTGGCTGCGCTGACCTCCCGCTCACGGCTCCGGCCGGGCCCGCGGTGGCCCGGCCGGAGCCGTTCTCGTCGCCCTGGAGCGCCGCACCGGCAGGCACGCGCTCGCCCCCGAAGATTGCCCTGACGGGATGTCGGTGTGCCGTGGTTCACTCCCACGGTGACAACCGCACGCACCGAGTTCACCGTCGCCGGCAGCCCTGTGTTCGACCGCCGCGGCCCGGTGCGCTGGATCCTGTCCCACCAGCTGCGCAACCCCTGGCACGTGATCGGCTTCCTCGTCGGCTCCGTGACCATGGTCGTGCTGAACTCCGCGATGCCGGGGCAGATCGGCGAGGCGTTCGACATCGTGCTCAGCGGGCGACCCGACGCGGGCGTCGCGCTCACCGGTGTCGCCGCCGTCCTGCTGGCGATCGTGGCGGCCCGCACGGTGCTCGACTTCGTCGCGCGGTTCTCGTCCGAGGTGCTGGCCAAGCGGATGGAGCGGGGCGCCCGCGAGGAGCTGTACGTCAGCCTGCTCGGGAAGAGCCAGACGTTCCACAACCGGCAGCGCGTCGGCGACCTCATGGCGCGCGGGGCCGGCGACGTCCGCCAGCTCGGCACGATGTTCTCGCCCGGCATCGACCTGCTCGTGGACTCGCTCAGCCAGGGCATCGTCCCGCTCGTCTTCATCGCGATCCTCGACCCGCGGCTGCTCGTGGCGCCGCTTGCGTTCGCCGTCACGTTCATCGTGTCCGTGCGGTGGTTCGTGCGGCGGCTGGAGCCGGTCTCCGCGCGGCTGCGCGAGGACTACGGGAACCTCAACGCGGGGCTGAACGAGACGATCCGTGGCATCGAGGTCGTCAAGGCCACGGGCCAGGAGGCGCAGGAGGAGCGCCGCTTCCACCGCAACGCCAGCCGCTACCGCGACGCCTTCGTCGAGCAGGGCCTGATCCAGGCGCGCTACCTGCCGACGCTGCTGCTCGCCGTCGCCATGGCCGGCGGCCTCCTGCACGGGCTGCAGCTGCTCGACGCCGGCGAGCTCACGATCGGGCAGCTCATCACCTACATGGGTCTGCTGGGTCTGCTCGGCTTCCCGGCGTTCATCTCGATCTTCTCCTTCTCGCTCGTGCAGAACGGCATCGCGAGCGCCGACCGGCTCCTGGAGCTGATGCGGGAGGAGACCGAGCTCGACCACAACGCCGGCGGTCACGCGTCGGGCATGCGGGGCGCCGTCCGGTTCGAGAACGTGACGTTCTCCTACGGCGGCAAGCCGGTGCTGGAGGACCTGTCGTTCGAGATCGAACCCGGCCAGACCGTCGCCGTCGTCGGGGAGACCGGCGCCGGCAAGACGACCCTGACGAAGCTCGTCAACCGGATCTACGACGTCACCTCCGGGCGCGTCATGGTCGACGGCGTCGACGTGCGTGACTGGAACCTCGACTCGCTGCGCTCGCAGATCTCCACGATCGAGCAGGACATCGTGCTGTTCTCCCGGCCGGTGGCCGAGAACATCGGGTTCAGCCTGGGCCAGCAGGTGCACCGCGACGACGTGATCCGCGCGGCGCAGGACGCCCAGGCGCACGCGTTCATCACCGAGCTCGACGACGGCTACGACACGGTCATCGGGGAGCGGGGCGTCACGCTGTCGGGCGGGCAGCGGCAGCGTCTGGCGATCGCGCGCGCGTTGCTCACGGACCCGGCGATCCTCGTGCTCGACGACTCCACGAGCGCGATCGACAGCGCCACCGAGGACCAGATCCAGCGCGCGATCCAGCGTGTGCTCGAGGGCCGGACGACGTTGCTCATCACCCACCGGCTGTCGCAGATCCGATGGGCCGACAAGGTGCTGCTCCTGCAGGGTGGGCGCCTGGTGGACGAGGGCAGCCACGAGGAGCTGCTCGCCCGGTGCGAGCTGTACCGGCGCATCTTCGCGCCGGTGGCGGAGGGGGTGCGCTGATGGCGTTCGTCATGGACGGCCTCGACGCGGAGCAGTACGACCGCACGTACGACGACCGCGACCTGCTGCGCCGCATCGTCGCCTACTTCCGACCCAAGCGCGGTCTCATGGCGCTCGTCGCGTTCGGGATCACGGCGCAGGCGCTCATGCAGGCCGCGATGCCGGTGATCATCAGCGCGGGGCTGGACCGGATCGTGACCGATCGCTCGACGGCGATCGTGGTGGCGCTGGTGACGGCGGTGGCCGTGACGGGCGTCCTGGGGTGGGTCTTCAACTTCATCCAGCGCTGGTACACCGCCAGGGTGGTCGGCGACGTCGTCCTCGACCTGCGCGAGGACGCGTTCGCGGCGGTGCTCGAGCGGGACATGTCGTTCTACGACGAGAACCCGTCCGGCAAGGTCGTGAGCCGGGTGACGTCCGACACCGAGGACTTCGCGACAGTCGTCACGCTGACGCTCAACGTCGTCAGCCAGGTCCTCATGGTCGGCCTCGTGACGGCCCTGCTGTTCACGCGCAACGTCACCCTCGCGCTGATGGTCATGGGGGTCGTGCCCGTCGTCGTCGCCCTGGCGCTGGGCTTCCGGCGCATCGCCCGCGACACCACGCGGCACCAGCAGCGGTCGTTGGCCCGGGTCAACGCGACGCTGCAGGAGACCATGGGCGGGATCTCGGTGGCGAAGAACTTCCGCCAGGAGCAGACGATCTACGACGAGTTCCGGCCCATCAACGCGCAGAACTACCGGGTGACGCTCAAGCAGGGGTTCGTGTTCGCGTCGATCTTCCCGGCGCTGTTCGCCGTCGCCGGTCTCGCGACGGTCATGCTCGTGCAGGTCGGGGGCGGCCGGGCGCTCGACGGCGACATCTCCGCCGGAGACTGGTACCTGTTCCTGCAGAGCGTCGCCCTGTTCTGGATGCCGCTGACGTCGATCGCGTCGTTCTGGTCGCAGTTCCAGCAGGGCCTCTCGGCGTCGGAGCGGGTGTTCGCGCTCATCGACGCCGAGCCGGCGGTCCGGCAGCACGACACCCGGCCGGTCGAGCGGCTGGACGGCCGGATCGAGCTGCGCGACGTGTCGTTCGGCTACACGGCCGACCACCTCGTGCTGCGCGACTTCGACCTGACGATCGAGGCGGGGGAGACCGTCGCGCTCGTCGGGCACACAGGCGCCGGGAAGTCGACGATCGGCCGGCTGCTCATGCGCTTCTACGAGTTCCAGGGCGGGCAGGTCCTCGTGGACGGGATCGACCTGCGCACCGTCGACCTCGCCGGCTACCGCCACCAGCTCGGCGTCGTCCCGCAGACGCCGTTCCTGTTCTCCGGGACGGTGGCCGACAACATCCGCTACCCGCGGCCCGACGCCTCCGACGACGACGTGCGCGCGGCCGCCGGGCAGGTGGCGCGCGGCGACTGGATCGCTGCCCTGCCGGACGGCCTGGACACGGAGGTCGGCGAGCACGGCTCTGCGTTGTCGATGGGCCAGCGGCAGCTCGTCGCGCTGGCGCGTCTGCTGCTCCAGGACCCCTCGATCGTCATCCTCGACGAGGCGACGGCGAGCGTCGACCCGCTCACGGAGGCGCAGATCTCGGAGGGCCTCGACGTCGTGCTCGCGGGTCGCACGTCGATCGTGATCGCGCACCGGCTCTCCACCATCGAGCACGCCGATCGCATCATCGTCATGCGGTCCGGGGCCATCGTCGAGGAGGGCACGCACGCTGAGCTGCTCGCGTCCGGCGGGGCGTACTGCGACGTGTACAACACCTACTTCCGGCACCAGTCGCCCGACTACCAGCCGGGGTCGGGCTTCGTCGAGGTCCGCGCGACCTGACCCGCGGCGGCGGCCGGAGCCGGCCCCGCGGGGCCGCCGGCGCGCCGCGTGGTGCTGCGGTGGCGCGCGCCTACCGGCCGAGCGCCGTCGGCCGGTCCACGAGCACGGACAGCACGATCATCGTGCGGGTGCGGACGACGTCGGGCCGGTGCCGCAGGTCCTCGATGACCCGCTCGAGGTGTCGCACGTCGTCGACCTGGAGCCGCAGCACGGCGTCCGGCTCGCCCGAGACCGTGACGGCGCTGACGACCTCGTCGATCCCGGCGAGGTTCGCGACGACGTCGCTCGGCGTGGTCCGGTCCGCGCAGTAGATCTCCGTGATGGCCTCGATGCCCTGCCCGAGGCGGGCGGTGTCGACGACGGCGGCGTACCCCCGGATCACCCCCGTGGACTCGAGGTGGTCGACGCGGCGCTTCACGGTCGGCGTGGAGAGGCCGATCTCGCGGCCGATGTCGGCGTACGAGCGCCTCCCGTCCCGGCGCAGGAGCGCAAGGATCTTCCGATCGGCGTCGTCCAGGCGCTCCGTCGTGCCCATGTCACGACACGATAGGCACACAGGCGTTGTGACGCGCGACACTCCGGCGTAGAACCGGGCCATGTTCGAGGAAGGTCAGCTCTACGCCCCTGTCACCGAGGACGACGACGGCGTCAAGGTCCACCTGGCGCCCGACCACCCCGGTGCGAACGATCCCGACTACCGGCGCCGCCGGGAGGTCATCGCCGGACCGGCGCTGCGGTGGAAGCCGGGTGAGCCCGTGCCGCAGGTCGAGTACACCGACGCCGAGAACGAGATCTGGCGCACCGTGAGCGCCGAGCTCGCACCGAAGCACGAGCGGCTCGCGATCCGCGGGTTCCTCGAGGGCAAGGAGGCTCTCGGCCTGCCCACGGACCGCGTGCCCCAGCTGGACGAGGTCTCCGCGGGCCTGAGCCGGCTGAGCGGGTTCCAGCTCTACCCGGCGGCGGGGCTCGTCCCGCTCGACCAGTTCTACGGCTCGCTCGCCGACGGCGTCTTCCACTCCACGCAGTACCTGCGGCACGGCTCGACGCCGCTGTACACGCCGGAGCCGGACATCATCCACGAGGTCGTGGGGCACTGCAATCTGCTCGGGAACCCCGCGATCGCGGACGTGAAGCGGCGCGCCGGTGAGGCCGCGCGGCGGTGCGAGACGCCCGAGGGCCTGCAGTTCGTGGCCGACGTGTTCTGGTTCACGATCGAGTTCGGCGTGATGCACGAGGACGGCGAGCTGCGCTGCTACGGAGCCGGACTGCTCTCGTCGTACGGCGAGATCGAGGAGTTCCGGGACGCGATCATCCGGCCGATCGACTTCCACGCCATGGGCACGGTCGAGTACGACATCACGCACTACCAGCCGACGCTGTTCGCGTGCGACGGGATGAGCGAGCTCACCGACCGGGTGGCGGGCTTCTTCGCGGACTTCACCGACGACACCCCGGGTCGGCTCGCCGCCCAGGCCGCCTAGCGGGCGGTCCGACCCTCGCTGCGCGCCGCGACCCTCGCACATCCCGTCGAACCTCGAACCGCAGGGTGCGAGGTTCGACGGGATGCGCGAGCTTCGGCGCCAGTGGGTGAGCTCCGGCGCCAGTGGGTGAGCCCCAGGCTCAGAGCTCGAGGGAGAGCGTCGAGCTCGGCCCGGCCCCGGCGTGCGGCCCGATCCGCACGGTGAACTCGCCCGGCTCGACGACGAGCGCGCCCGAGGAGTCCCGGTACCCGAGGGACCCGCGGTCCAGCCGGAACGTCACGCGTTCCGCGGCGCCGGCCGCGAGCGGCACGCGGACGACGCCGGCCAGCTCCGTGAGCGGCCGGGACACCGCCGCCACGTGGTCGCGCACGTACAGCTGCACCGTCTCGACGGCGTCTCGCGACCCGACGTTCCGCACCGTGACGCCCGCCTCGAGCACAGCGCCGTCGGCGGCGCCGTCCAGCGGGACGACGTCGAGCTCGCCGTAGGCGACGTCCGCGTACCCCAGCCCGAACCCGAACGGGTATGCGGGCAGGTCGGAGGAGTCGCGGTACCGGCCGACGACGACGTCGCTCGCCGCGGGGATCGGTCGCCCGGTCGGGAGCTGGCCCACGTGGATCGGGACCTGGCCCACGCTGCGCGGCAGCGTCATGGGCAGCCGGCCCGACGCCGGGACGTCGCCGCTCAGCACGTCGACGATCCCGCGGCCACCCTCGACGCCCGGGTGGAACGCGATGAGCAGAGCGTCGGCGAGCGAGGCGACCCGCCCCAGCGCGAGCGGCCGACCGGTCACGGCCACGACCACCACCGGTGTGCCGAGGCCGGCCAGCGCGACGAGCAGCTCCGTCTGCCCGGGCGGCAGGTCGAGCGACGTCACGGAGTTCGCCTCGCCGCTGCGCGACGGGTGCTCGCCGACGCACGCGACGACGACGTCCGCCTCGCGCGCCGCGACGAGCGTGCGGTCAGGGAACCGGCCGTCGTCGGCGGTGATCTCGGCGTCGGGGTACCGCTCGCGCAGCGCCTCCTCGACGGTCGTCACGTCCTCGCCGCGCCCGTCGAGCGTCCACGTACCGAACAGCTCCTCGCGCGCCTGCGCGAACGCACCCGTCACGTGGACCCGCCGCGGCGCCGCCAGCGGCAGGACGCCGGAGTTCTCGAGCAGCACGAGCGACGACGCCGCGGCGCGCCTCGCCAGCTCGCGGTGCGGCGGAGCGAGCTGGACGGTCGCGGCGCGGGCGTCGTCGACCTCCCAGGAGGAGAACAGGCCCAGCCGGAGCTTCAGCTCGAGGACCCGCCGGGCGGCGTCGTCCACCAACGCCTCCGGCACGTGACCCGACCGCACGAGCTCCGCGAGGTGCCGCGCGTACCCGCCGGTCACCATGTCGACGTCGACCCCGGCCCCGAGGGCGAGCCGCGTCGCGCTGCCGAGGTCCGCGGCGACGCCGTGGCGGAGAAGCTCCCCGACGGCGTCCCAGTCCGAGACGACCACGCCGTCGAACCCGAGCGTTCCCTTGAGGTGCTCGCGGACGAGCGGCCGGTGCGCCGTCATCGGCGTCCCGTCGAGCGTGTGGAACGCCGTCATCACGGTGCCGACGCCGGCATCGACCGCGGCCGCGAACGGGCGCAGGTGCCGGTTGTGCAGGGTGACGGGGCCGACGTCGACCTCCGCGTAGTCGCGCCCGCCCTGCGCGAGGCCGTACCCGACGTAGTGCTTCGCGCAGGCGACGAGCGCGTCCGGCCGGCCCAGGTCGTCGCCCTGGAAGCCGCGGACCGCCGCCGCCCCGAGGTGCGCGGTGAGCCACGCGCTCTCGCCGTAGCCCTCGGCGACGCGGCCCCAGCGGGGGTCGATCGTGACGTCGACCATGGGCGCGAACGTCCATCGCACGCCGTCGGCGCTCGCCTCCACGGCCGCGGCGCGGGCGGCGTCGCGCACCAGGCCGGCGTCGAACGACGCCGCCTGGCCGAGCGGGATCGGGAACACGGTGCGGTGCCCGTGGATGACGTCGCGGGCGACGATCAGCGGGATGCCGAGCCGCGACGTGGTCACCGCCGCCCGCTGCAGCCCGGTGACGGCGCGCGCCCGCGTCCCGGCGTCGCGCACGTTGCCGGCGTGCTCACCGCTCGCCACCAGCGTGGTGCCGATCGCGCCCGCGGCGAGCGCCTCGGCGTCGCGCACCGGGTCGGCGTTCGGGATCTGGTGCAGCTGGCCGACCTTCTCCTCGAGCGTCATCGCGGCGAGCAGCAGGCCGGCGCGCTCGCGGACGTCCAGCGAGGTGTCGAGCCAGGGCCGGGAGGCGGCGGTCTCGGTCACGGCAGCACGATCTCCAGGGTCTCGTGGGTGGTCACGGCGTCCCGGAGCGGCTCGAGGTCCACCCGGGCGCCGCCCTCACGGTACGGGTTCGCGAGCCGCTCGAACTCGATCGTCCGGCCGCCGAGGCGGATCTCCGAAGGGCCGGCGCCGCGGGTGCCGACGCGGTAGGTCACGGCCAGCTCGCCGCCCAGCAACGGGACGCGCGCCTCCAGGCCGTCGAGCTCGGGCGGAAGGACCGGGTCGACCTCGATCCACGCCCCGCGCCGACGGATCCCGAGCAGCACCTCGGCCAGGATGCGCACCGTGATCCCCGGGCCGGAGGAGTAGATCCGCCACCCGCCCTCGACGGCCACCTCGCCGGAGCGGACCTGGCCGTACCGCGCGGCGAACTCGGGGCGGTCGGCGACGGCGGCGTCCGAGCTGGAGAAGTAGGTGTTCGTCTGGCGGGGCCGGGCGCCCGGGACGGCGCCGGCGACCGCACCGCCGAGCACCTGCCGCAGCGCGAGCCAGAGGCCGTCGGCGTCGCCCAGCCGGGCGAGCGCCTCGCACCACCGCAGGTGCGCGTGCACGTACATGAGGCCGATCTCGCGCCCGACGAACGTCGCGCTCTCCGCCCGCTGGAAGTGCACCATCGGGCCGCCGGAGTACTGCGCCGGGCGGTCGAACAGGCGCATGCCGTCGGTGCCCAGCAGGTGCTCGCGGAGGATCTGCACGTGGTGGCAGGCCTCGTCCGGTGTGAAGAAGTCCTCGGCGATCGCGTGGATCATCGGCAGGGCGCTGTGCGTCAGACCGGTCTCGTCGTCGCGCGGGTGCACGAGCAGGCGGGTGACGTGCGCCGGCGTGGCCGCCGCACCGTCGTCACCGGCGGGCTCCGGCGGGGCGAGCTGCGCGTACCCCGCCAGCTCTCCGTCCACGAGGAGGTGGCGCCGGGCGTCGGCGGCGACGGCGGCCGCCTCCGCACGGAGCGAGTCGGCCAGCTCCTCGTGGACGCCCGCGCCCGCGAGCCCCTCGGTGAGCATCTGCAGCGCGTGGTGGTGCAGCGTCACCGTCCACGAGCTCGTCAGCGTCGAGGTCATCCCGGGCTCGGCGGGCTGGAGCGAGTCGTTCCAGTCGCCGTGGCCGTACGCCGCGAGGTGGGTGCCGGGGAGCGTCGCGGCCCGTGCGGCGTCGAGCGCGCGCAGCGCGTGCTCGAGCACCGACTCCTCCGCCCGCGCGCCGGCGTGGTAGCCGACGACGTCGTCGAGCACGCCGGCGTCGCCGGTCGTCACCAGGTGGCGGCCGAGCGCGAGGACCGGCCAGAACACGACGTCCCCGTGGGGCGGCTCGTGCCGGAAGTCCTCGTCGCCGGGGAGGAAGCCGAACGCCTGAGGCCACGAGCCGTCGGCGTTCTGCGCGGCGAACACACGGCGCAGCAGCGCGCGGACGTCGTCAGGGCGGTCCAGCGCGAGCAGCAGCTCGACCGGTCCCTGGGACACGTCACGGGTGCCCCACGCGCCGCCGGTGTACTGCTCGAGGCCGCGGGGGGCCAGGTAGTGCACGAGTGCGTCGCGCACGAGCCACGGGACGGCCAGCGCGACGGCGTCGACGTCCGCCGCGGCGGCGGCGTCCGCCGTGGAGGGCAGCGCGAGAGAGGGGAGGACGACGGCGGCGGGCTCGGGTTCCGGGGCCGGTGGGGCGTCCGCGCTCGAGGAACCTGCCTCTGCGCCTCGCTCCGCCGCCACGAGCGTCTCCTCGTCGGGCCACGAACCTCTCGCGGAGGGGTCACGAACCTCTCGCGAGGTGTGGAGGCGGGCGTCGAGCCGCAGGGACGTCGTCGGGCCGCTCGCGAACGTGACGACCGGGAGACCGCGGGAGGCGCCGTCGTCGAACAGCGTGCCGTCGTCGCCCGCCCCTACCGTTCCCGAGACGTTGTCCGAGGCTTCCCGAGAGGAGCTCGGAGCCTGAGGGTTCTCCGTGGCGACCAGCGTGAGTCTCGCTCCGGGGGCCACGGACCCGAGCGGGGTCGCCGGGCCGAACACCACGCTCGCGCCGTCGGGCGTGACGCGAGTCTCCAGCTCGCCCGGCGCCGGGGCGTTGTCCGTACCCGACGTCGCGAGGTGGCACGCGAGGAGGAAGCGCCGCGGCACCGAGCTCGTGACGTCGAGGACGGCGCCGTCGGACGTGAGGGACGTCGCCAGCTCGATCGTCACGCCGTCGGTGACGTAGACCCAGCGTGCGCCGTCGGGCGTCATCTCGAAGGCCGACGCGACGTCCAGCAGGTGCCAGCCGCCGTCGGTGACGTCCTCGACGAGCACCCGCACGCCGTACGCCCGATGGAGCCCGAGGTAGCCGCGCACGGTCGTGAGAGCGCGCGCGGAGCTCGCGTGCCCGCGCGTGAGGTACGACAGGGGGGAGCCGGTCATCCACGCGGTCACGGCCACGGTGCCGGGGTCGGGGGCGAGCCCGTGGCCGCCGCGCAGGATCGTGCCGTGCGGCCGCAGGACCGCGCGCTCCTTCGCGCCGAGCACCACGTGCCGCTCGGCGTCGGGCGCGAACGCCAGCAGCGCGCCGTCGTCGGCGGTCTCGACGCCGCGCTCCGGCACGCCCCACCGCTCGGCGACCTCCGCCGTCCGCAGGTCACGCACGGGCACGACGCGGGCGGGCGCGTAGACGCTCGCGACGGCGGGGCGCGGAGGCGCGGTCGGCGCCTCGCCTGCCGCTCCGCGCACGCCGCGCGCCAGGGCGATCGCCTCCTCGACGGCGGCCAGGTCGGCCTCGCCGGTCGCGGCCGGGTGGTCCGTGCGCAGCAGCGCGGCGAACGAGACGCGCCAGGCGCCGTCGGGGTCGAGCCGGTGCTGCTGCGTCTGCAGGGCAGCGAGCGTGTGCTCGTGCTGCCGCCGACGCGACGGGAGCCCACCCGCCAGCGGCGGCGGCTCGGCTGCCCGCGCGGCCAGGCCGTGCACGTCGATCGCGTCGGTGGCGTAGGCGGCCGCGCGGTCCGTGCACGCGAGCACGAGCCACGGGTGCCCGCCCGGCACGGGCAGGTTCTGCCGGACGGCGAGCGCCCAGCCGTGCGTCGGGTGCTCGAGCGGCGTGACGTCGAGGTACTGGCTGACGTACAGCTCGTTGGCGCGCAGCATCCCGGCCGGGGCGAGGGCCACGTCGTGCGCGTGCACCACGTCGACGTCGTGCGGCTCACCGTCCGTGGGCCAGAGCTCGACGTCCCACGCCCACGCGAGCTCCCCGGGGACCAGCGAGAACCGCACGCGCCACGCGAGCCCGCCGTCGTCCCACTCGCCGGCCGCCTCCATCCGCGAGAGGTTCTCGGCGCCACCGCGAGAGGATTCCTGCGCCTCCGCGGCCGGCGCCTGAGACCCGGCCCCGCTCACAGCCACGCGTGACCCGCTGCCGGGCCCGAGCAGCGGGTGCAGCCCGTGCCGCGCGTCCCGGACCCACAGCCCCAGCAGACCCGGCTCGAGCGCGGAGCCCGCGTGCTGCACGAGCTCCAGGTCGTCGGTGGCGAGCCGGGCGATGGCCCCGCCGTCGGCGACGACGGCGCGCAGCCGGCCCCCGTCGAGCGTCCACGGGGGTGGGGGGTTCGTCACGCGTGGGTCTCCTGCTCGTTGTGATGTCGGTGTGTCGACCGCTCCGTCCCGGGCCGCGGCGGGCATGCCGCGGCCCGGGACGGACGGCGGTGTCAGCCCTCGCCGGCCGAGAACGTCTCGAGTGCGAGGAGCGGGCGGATGTGCTCGCGGACGTCGCCGCGGGTGAACGCGTCGTGCAGGACGCCGTCACCCAGCACGTTGCCGAGCGCACCCATGATCATGCCCTGGTCGAGGGACAGGTAGCGCTCCGCCGACTGTCCCGAGTGGACGGCCACGGCGTCGTAGAACCCGCCGGGGCCGTAGGCCTCGAGCTCGTCCTCGATGCCGCGGAGGTTGGACATCGTCTCCTGCGGCGCGTACGGCAGCGCGAGGAAGGCGGCGTGCGGCGTCACGACGCCGTCGCCCCAGTCCGGATCGGGGTTCGCGGCCGGGCGGCAGTCTCCGAAGCCGCCGTCCCAGTTGGTGCGTTCGACGTCCGAGGGGTACCCCTCGTTCTGCATCCCGATCGCGTCGACGCCCCACTCGGAGTAGCCGCCGAACGGGTGCGAGGCGGGGGAGAAGCCCCAGTAGCCGTACCCGGTCTCCTCGAGGCCGTGCTCGATGTGCGCCCGGACGGCGAGCGGGTGGTTGACGCCCCAGCTGTTCGGTGCCCAGTCCGCCTCGGGGACGAACAGGTCGGGCATGAGCTCCTCGAACATGGACCCGCCCCAGGTCGGCACGATCTGCATGCCGCGGTACGTGTAGGAGCCTTCGAACACGGGCTGGCCGAGGTGCTCGGCGTCGAAGCCGCTCGGCTGCTGCTCGGCCCAGTCCCAGTCGCACGTGGCCGGGAACGTCCGGTAGCCGGCGAAGTAATGCTCGCGCGGGATCTCACCGCGGGAGATGCCGATGTAGCTGGCGATCCGCGGCTCGGAGTTCAGCAGGTCGTAGTGGTGGCACGTCAGCCAGACCTCCTCCTCGGACCCCTCGCCGCCGTTCGCACCGGGCGCCGGCCCGAGGTTGGCGCACTGCGTGTCGGGAGGCGTGTCGACGAAGATCCCGCCGAAGAGCAGGCCGGGCCGGTCGGGACCGCGGAACGTCGGGTCGTAGAACCATCCGTAGTCCTGGTCGTCGAGCAGCCGGTCCGCCGCCCGCCGCAGCGAGGGCTCTTCGTTCCGCACCACCATCAGGGCGGCCGTGAGCCAGCCGTTGTCGACGCTCGACAGGAACGGGTAGATGGTCTCGCCGTTCGGGAACGCGGTGAGCTTCTCGCCCGTGGCCTCGTCGTACCAGTTGTAGAAGAAGCCGCTCGGCTCGTGCCTCTCCATTTCGTTCAGCGTGCGGAGCGTCTGCCGCATCCGGCGCAGCGCCTCGCCGTGGGAGATGATGTCGAGCTCGTCGGCCACGACCGTGCTCCAGAGGTAGCCGCCGATGTTCGTCGGCGACGTGTAGCCGGACCGGGTGCCGGTGTCGAGGTCACCCTCGATGTTGTCGGCCGGCAGCCCCGTCTCCTCGTCGGTCATGGCGACGAACGACGCCCACGTGTCGTTCGCCCAGCGCATGAGCTCGCGCCGGTCACGACGGTCGAGGCCGTCGTCACCGCCCCCGCCTCCGCCGCCCCCCTGCGGTTCGGGTGCGGCCGGTGCCGCGACCGCCGGTGCCGCGAACGCCATCGCGCCCGCGACCAGTGCCGCGCCGGACGCGGTCAACCATCGGTGTCTCATCGTCGAGTCCCTTTCGTGTGCTGCGAGCAGTGCCGTGCGTCGGCCGGTCGGCCGTCGACGACGGCGGGAGCGGGCTGGGTGGGCGACGTTCACCTCCCGGGAGGCCACGGGCGAGGCAGCATCACTTGATGCCGGTGACGGCGATGCCCTGGACGAAGTGGCGCTGGAGGAAGAAGTAGACGATGAGCACGGGGACCACCACGACGACGGCGCCGGCGAGCAGCAGGCCGTACCGGGTCTGGTTCTGGCCCACGCTCACGAGCGCCAGAGCGACGGGCAGCGTGTACTTGTCCTCGGTCGTCGCGACGACCAGCGGCCACAGGAAGTTGTTCCACGAACCGAGGAACGTGAGGATCGCGAGCGTCGCGAGCGCCGGCTTGCACAGCGGCATGATGATGCGCGCGAAGATCCGCACCTCGCTCGCGCCGTCGACGCGGGCGGCGTCCATGAGCTCGTCCGGAAGGCCGCCGATGAACTGACGCATGAGGAACACGCCGAACGGCCCTGCCAGGAACGGCAGGATCAGCCCCCAGTACGTGTTGACCAGGCCCATGTTCGAGACGAGCACGAACATCGGGACCAGCGTCACCATGCCGGGGATCATGAGCATCCCGAGCACGAGCTTGAAGAGCAGGTTCCTTCCCGCGAACTCCATCTTCGCCAGTGCGTAGCCGAGCATCGAGCAGAACACGAGGTTCCCGAGCGTCACCGCCACCGCGACGACGATCGAGTTCGTGAAGTACTGCGGGAAGTCGAGCCGCGCGAACAGCTCGCGGAAGTTGTCGAACGTGATCTGCTCGGGCCACCAGGTCGGCGGCACCTGACGCAGCTCGCCCTCGGACTTCACCGACCCGAGCAGCATCCACACGAACGGCGCCATGACCACGACCAGGCCGACCCCGAGGATCGTGTAGGCCCACCAGCGCGGGTTCGCCTCGCCGATGCGGCGCTCCCCGCGCCGTGTGGTCGGTGCGGCGGCTGCCGACGCGCTCATCGCGTACCTCCTGGGGTGGCGGGCACGACGGCGCGCGCCGGCTTGCGGCGTCGGCGCCTCTTCGTCTCGTCACGGTCCCCGAGCGCCCGGAACTGCACCAGCGTGAGGATGATGATCGCGACGAACAGGACGTAGCTCATCGCGGCCGCGAAGCCGTAGTTGCCGAACCCGAACTGGTTGTAGATGTAGTAGGCCACGGAGATCGTGCTGTTGAGCGGGCCACCCTGCGTCATGACGAAGGGCTCCTCGAAGAACTGCAGGTAGCCGATGCCGGTGATGACGGCGGCGAACAGCAGCGTCGGGCGGACCGCGGGAAGCGTCACGAACCGGAATCGCTGCCAGCCGCCGGCGCCGTCGAGCGCTGCCGCCTCGTGCTGCGCCGGGTCGACCGCCTGTAGCCCGGCCAGGAAGATGATGATGAGCGTCCCGATCGACCGCCAGGTCGCCATGGCGATGAGGGCGGGCATCGCCCAGGTGGTGCTAGCGAGCCAGTTCGGACCGTCGATACCGAACCAGCCGAGGACCTCGTTGATGAGGCCGTTGTCCGGCTGCAGCAGGAACCGCCAGACGACGGCGACGGCCACGATGCTCGTCACGACCGGCATGTAGTAGCCGATGCGGAAGAACGCCTTGAGGCGCGTGATCCCGATGTTGAGGAGGACGGCGATCGCGAGCGACAGTGCGATCGTCAGGGGGATCCCGACGAGCACGAAGTACGCGGTGTTCAGCGCCGCCTTGCGGAAGATCTCGTCGGCGAACACCGCGGCGAAGTTGTCGAGCCCGACGAAGTTGACGTCGAACGGGTTGCGCAGGTCGGCGCTGCGGATGTCCGTGACGGACATCCCGAGCGACATGAGCACCGGCCCGAGCGTGAACGCGAGGAAGAGCACCATGAACGGGATCGCGAACCCCCACGCGATCCGGGTGCGCCGCCGGTACAGCGGGGAGTGCGCGCGGACGGCGATGTCCCGCCCCGGGCCGATGCGCGGGGAGGTCTCGGGCGAGGGGCCGGGCCCCGGCGCAGCCGCGCCGGGGCCGGCCTCGGTCCGGGAGGACACGCTTACAGCCCCGTCCCGATGGCGCTCGCCTGCGTCTGGATCGCCGTCGCGACCTCCTGCGGGTCGGCGCCCGTCTTGCACAGCTTCTCGAGCTCGGTGTCGATCACGGACGTGATCTGCTCCCAGGTCGGGACGGCCGGCGGGGCCTGGGCCGAGTCGAGCTGGTCGCCGAAGACGCCGAGGAACGGGTCGTCGGCGATCGCCGGGTCGTCCCACGCGCTCTGCACGGACGGCAGGTCGTTCACCGTCTCGTACCACGCGACCTGCGTCTCGGGCTCGCTCAGCCACTGGACGAACTTCCAGGCCGCGTCGCGGTTCTCGGAGGACTCGAAGACCGAGAGGTTCGACCCGCCGATGAACGACGCGGGCTGGGCGTCCGCGGGCAGCGGCGTCAGCGCCAGGTCGTTCGTCACGAACTCCTCGCCGCCGGTGTCGCGGAGGATGCCGACGTGCCACGGGCCGGACACGAACGAGCCGATCGTGCCGTCGACGAACCCAGGCTCGAGCGAACCCTCGGGCAGGTCGGTCGGCGCGAGGCCGTCAGTGAAGAAGGACTGGTACTTCTCCAGGGCCGCGACGAACTCCGGGGAGTCGAACGTGAACTCCGTCTCGTCGTCGTTCGTGATCTCGGCGCCGGCCTGCCACGCGAACGGCATGAACGTCTGCCACGCACCGGTCTGGCCGGGCTGCAGGTTGATGCCCCACTCCGCGCCGCCGTCCTGGATCGCCGTGGCGAACTCGGTGAGCCCCTCCCAGTCCGTCGGAGCCTCGACGCCGGCCCGCTCGGCGAGGTCGGAGCGGTAGTACAGGACGCGTGTCTCGACGTACCACGGGACGCCGTAGGACGTGCCGCCGACCACCGTGGAGTCCCAGCCGCCGGGGAAGAAGGTGCTGGAGTCGATGATGTCGGGCGTGGGGTCGAGCGCGCCGGTGAGCGCCATCTCACCCATCCACGTGGTGCCGATCATCGAGACGTCGGGTGTCTGGCCGCCGGCGATGGCCGTCGTGATCTTGTCGTGAGCGGCGTCCCAGGGGACTGCCGTCACGTTGACCGTCGCGTCCGGGTTGGCCTCCTCGAACGTGGCGGCGAACTCCTCGAGCGCCTCGCCTTCGGTGCCCATCGCCCAGACCTCGATCGTGCCGGTGGCGGGACCTTCCTCGATCGCGCTCGCCGTGGGCTCCCCCTCGCCCTCCGGCGTCTCGCTGCGACCGCAGGCGCTCAGGACGAGCGCCGCAGCGGTCGCCGCGGCCAGCACGCCGACGGTGGCGCGCGCGTTGCTTCTCATGGTTTTCCTCCTGGTGGGGCGCTCGTGGTGCTTGGTCGCACCACGAGACGTGCGGGTAGGACGTCGGAACGTGCGGGGGTCGACGGGTCGCGCAGGCGTTCGTCGAGCAGCTCGGCGGCGACGGCGCCGAGGCGCCGCATCGGCTGGCGGACGGTCGTCAGCCCGGGGCGTGAGAACTGGGCGGCCATGATGTCGTCCCAGCCGGTGACGGCGACGTCGCGGCCGACCGTGAGCCCCAGCTCCTCGGCGGCGTCGATCGCGCCGAGCGCCACCTCGTCGTTCGCGCAGACGAGGACGTCGGGCCGTGCCGTCTCACCCAGGACCTGGTGCGCGGCGGTGTGGCCGGAGGCGACGGAGAACCCGGCGCGCGTGAGCGTGAGGTGGACGCCGCCGGCGGCGAGCGTGGCACGCAGCGCGTCCCACCGTTCCTCGACGTCGGGGCTGGCGTCGGGGTCGCCGAGGAACCGCGGGGCGGTGAAGCCGCGCTCGAGGAGGTGCGCCGCGAGCTCGCGCGCCCCGCCGGCGTTGTCGACGCGCACGGTGGCGACGCCGTCGGTCGCCGGGCGGGCGATGAACGCGACCGGCAGCCCGCTCCGCGCGAGCTGCGTGACGACGTCGTCGGGGACAGTGCGACCGAGCAGCACGAGCCCGTCGACCCGCGCGGCGAGGTCGCGGACGGCGGCGACGGGGTCGTCGCGGCCTTCCGTCGACAGGATCAGCACGCTGCGGCCGAGACGCGTGGCGGTCTCCTCGTAGCCGAGGATGACCTCCGCGAAGTACGGGCCCGAGAGGTCGGGAAACACGATGCCGTTCGCTGCGTGCCGGCGGGAGGCCAGGGACGTGCCCAGGTGGCTCGGCCGGAACCCGAGCTCGTCGATCGCCGCCTGGACGCGGCCTCGGGTGCGCTCCGAGACGGAGCCGCCGGGCCGCATCGCTCGGCTCACGGTGGCGATGCCGACGCCGGCCCGTTCGGCGACGTCGTAGATCGTCACGCGGCCGGCTCCGGCGCCGCGGGCGGCGTCCTCCCGGTTCGCGAGCCGGCGCTCCGAGCGGGCAGTGCCGCGCGAAGCGTGCCCGGCCGACGGCGCGGCGGGGCGGCTCTCGGCGGCAGAGGCGTCGTTGCCGCGCTCCGGAAGCGCTTCCATGGACGGGATGGTAGCGCTTCCAATCGAGACCCGCCACCCCGCTCGTCCCTCCGCCCGCCCACCCCCGTGGAGCACGCACGTCACGTCGAGCCGCGAACCGTGGTGCTCGAGGTTCGACGTCGGCGGTACGGGCGCGGACCGCAGGGTCCGGCGTGCCGGGGCCGGGTCCACCGATCGGGGGAGGGACGCGCCCGGGCGGCAGGTGGTCGGATGGTGGGATGACGACGGCGCGAGCGGCGCGCGACGAGGCGTCCCCCGGGCGGGCGGAGCGCGGGGCTGCGCCCCTGGGCCGCGCGGCGCGAGAAGGTGCCCCCGGCGCTGAGTCGTCGGTGACGCGGCCCGCCGTCGCCTGGCGCCCGGTCGGCGCGGCGGTGCTCGCGCTCGTCGTCGTCCTCACGGTCACGAGCGCGCGCTACGGGTACCACCGCGACGAGCTGTACTTCCGGATGCTCGAGCCGGCCTGGGGATACGTGGACCAGCCGCCGTTGACGCCGCTGCTCGTGCAGGCGATCAGCGGCGTCGTCGACGAGGCCTGGGCGATCCGCGTGCCGGCGACGCTGTGCGCGGCGGCGACGGTCGTCGTCGTCGCCCTCCTCGCCAGGGAGCTCGGCGGTGGAGCGGGCGCGCAGACGCTCGCCGCCTGGGGGTACGCCTTCGCTGTGCTGCCGCTCGCGTTCGGGCACCTCATGCTGACCAGCGCGATCGACCAGCTCGTCTGGCCGGCCGTCCTGCTGTTCGCGGTGCGCGCGCTGCAGCGCGACGACGACCGTTGGTGGGTGCCGGCCGGCGTCGTCGCCGGACTGGCGACGTCGAACAAGCTGCTGGTGGGCGTGCTCGTGGCCGGCCTGCTGCTCGGCCTCGCGGTCCTCGGCCCGCGCCGGCACCTGCGCTCGCGCGGCCTGCTGGTCGGCGCCGCGGTGGCCGCCGTCCTCGCCCTCCCGGCGATCGTCTACCAGGCAGCGAACGGTTTCCCGCAGCTCGCGATGGGTGCGGCGCTGGGCGAGAGCAACGCCGGCGACGTGCGCCTGGACATGTGGTGGTTCCTGCTCGTGATGCTCGGGCCGCTGCTCGTGCCGGTGTGGGTCGCCGGCCTCGTCGCTCTCCTGCGGCGTCCCGCGTGGCGGCCGAGCCGGTGCGTCGCCGTCGCCTTCGCCGTCGTCGTGGCGTTCACGTTCGCGGCGGGGTCCCAGCCGTACTACCCGGTGGGCGTCGTCGGAGCGCTGTTCGCTGCGGGGAGCGTGCCCGTCTGGGAGTGGGCCACGCGAGCCGGGCGCTCGCGACGCGCGCTGGTCGTGGGCGGCGTCCTCGCCAACGCGGCGGTCGCCGTCGTCGTGTCACTGCCGGCCCTCCCGGAGGAGCGCCTGGCTGAGACGCCGGTGCCCGCCATGAACGGGACCGTCGGGGACCAGGTGGGGTGGCCGCGGTACGTCGAGCAGGTAGCGGCGGTCTACGAGGGGGCGGTCGAGGACGGTGCCGCGGCGCCCGCCATCATCGCGACGAATTACGGGGAGGCCGGGGCGATCGCCCGGTTCGGGCCGGACCTCGGGCTGCCCGCGCCGTACAGCGGCCACAACGCGCTGAGCGGCGCGGCGCCGCCCGAGGACGCGGACGTCGTCGTCGTCGTGGGGGAGCAGGTGGAGCTCGCCCGCCGGGTCTTCGACTCCTGCGAGGTGCGCGCGCGGCTGGACAACGACGTCGACGTCGACAACGAGGAGCAGGGCGTGCCGGTGGCCGTGTGCGCCGGGCGGTCGTCGTCGTGGGCAGAGATCTGGCCGCTGTTCGCCCACCTCGACTGAGGGTTCGCCGCACCGAAAGTACCTGATACTCTCAGTCCCGTGAGTCGGGTCACAGGCGACGCCGCGGTGCGCGAGGACGGACGGTCGACCCGGTGGGAGGACCACCGGATCGCGCGCCGGCGCGAGCTCACCCACGCCGCCCGCCGAGCCATCCACCACGGCGGCCCCGACCTGTCGATGGACGAGATCGCCGCCGAGATGGGCACGTCGAAGTCCATCGTCTACCGCTACTTCGCGGACAAGACCGGGCTGCAGAACGCCGTCGGCGAGGCGGTCCTCGAGGACATGCGCTCCGCGCTCGCCGATGCCACCCGCACCGCGCGCGGCCCCCGCGAGCTCATCGCCGCGATGGTCGAGGTCTACCTCGGCATGATCTCCTCCTCGCCCCACGTCTACGCGTTCGTGACGCGCGGCGGCGACGTCGCTCACGACGCGACGGCTCCGCTGCGCACCCTGGCGCACGACGCGACCGACCTCGTCGCGACCCCGCTGGCCGAGGTCCTCGTCGAGACCGGCCGCGACGGCGAGCTCGCCGGGGTGTGGGCCTCGGGCGTCATCGGGTTCGTCCGCGGCGCCGGGGAGACGTGGCTCGCGGAGGAGCCGTCCACTCGCCCGGACCTCGAGGCGCTCACCGCCCTGCTCACCGACTGGATCTGGTCCGGTGCCGGCGCCCCGCGCACCGACCTCATGAACGGCTCGCCCCCCGCGGCGAGCGAACCGACGGCACCCTCCCGGGAGGCACCATGACCACCACCCTGCCCACGAACGCCCGGATCGACGTCGGGGCGCTCGCCGACCTGCTCGACGGCCGGTGGGCCGATATCCGCCGTCGCACGCGCAACCTCGCGCTCGAACCGCGGTACCGCCGGACCCTCGGTCTGTCGATGGCGGAGCACCGGGCGCGCGTCCGCGAGCAGGCGCAGGCGCTCGCCGACTCGGGCGAGGTGCAGCGCGCGTTCCCGTCGCGCCTCGGCGGCGCCGACAACCCGGGCGGCAACATCGCGGGCTTCGAGGAGCTCGTCGTCGCCGACCCGTCGCTGCAGATCAAGGCGGGCGTGCAGTGGGGCCTGTTCGGCGCCGCGGTCCTGCACCTCGGCACCGCGTACCACCACGAGGAGTTCCTGCCGGGGATCATGAGCATGGCCGTCCCGGGCTGCTTCGCGATGACGGAGACCGGCCACGGCAGCGACGTCGCGAGCATCGGCACGACGGCCACGTACGACGCCGACGCCGAGGAGTTCGTCATCCACACGCCCACCCGTTCGGCGTGGAAGGAGTACATCGGCAACGCGGCCGTCGACGGCGTCGCTGCGGTCGTGTTCGCGCAGCTCGTGACGCGCGGCGTCGACCACGGCGTGCACGCCTTCTACGTGCCGCTGCGCGACACCGCCGGCGAGCGGGACGAGCACGGCGCGTACCCGTACCTGCCCGGCGTCGGGGGCGAGGACGACGGGCTCAAGGGCGGGCTGCTCGGCGTCGACAACGGCCGCCTGCACTTCGACCAGGTGCGGATCCCGCGCCGGAACCTGCTCGACAAGTACGCCGAGGTGGCGGCGGACGGCGAGTACTCCTCGCCGATCGACAGCCCCGGGCGGCGCTTCTTCACGATGCTCGGCACGCTCGTCCAGGGCCGCGTCTCCCTCGGCGGGTCGAGCGTCGCGACGTCGAAGATCGCACTGTCGACGGCGATCCGGTACGGGAACGAGCGGCGTCAGTTCACGACGTCGGACCCGCACACCGAGTCGGTCATCCTCGACTACGGCGCGCACCAGCGTCGCCTCTTGCCCTTGCTCGCCCGGACGTACGCCGCCGCGTTCCTGCACGACACGTTGCTCGAGCGGTTCCACGGCGTGTTCAGCGGTGAGCACGAGACCGACGCCGACCGCGAGGACCTCGAGACGCTCGCCGCGGCGTCGAAGGCGCTCTCGACCTGGCTCGCGCTCGACGTCGTGCAGACGAGCCGCGAGGCGTGCGGCGGTGCCGGCTACATGGCGGAGAACGGGCTCGTCGGCCTGCACCAGGACATGGACGTGTACGTCACGTTCGAGGGCGACAACACCGTGCTCCTGCAGCTCGTCGGGAAGCGGCTGCTCACCGACTACGGCCGCGAGATGGCGACCATGGACGTCGCGGGGGCCGTCCGGTACGTGGCCGACCGCGCCGGCGACATGGCCCTGCACCGGACGCCGCTGCGGCGTGCCTCGCAGTCGATCCGCGACTGGGGCTCCAGGGCCCGCTCCGCGGAGGAGCTGCGTGAGCCGGCCACCCAGCGCGAGCTCCTGGAGGACCGCGTCGAGGCCATGGTCGAGGTGATCGCCGGCAAGCTGCGCGCCGTGCAGAAGGCCAGCGCCGCTGAGCAGGCCGCGGCGTTCAACGCGCACCAGCACGAGCTCATCGAGGCTGCCCGGGCGCACGGCGAGCTCATGCAGTGGGAGGCGTTCACTGCCGGCATCGCGCGGACGAGCGACCCGACCACGAAGCAGGTGCTCACGTGGCTGCGCGACCTCTTCGGGCTCGCCACGATCGAGAAGAACCTCGCGTGGTACCTCGTCAACGGCCGGCTCTCCGCGCAGCGGGCTCGCACCGTGACGTCGTACATCGAGCGGCTCCTGGTCCGGCTGCGGCCGCACGCGGAGGACCTGGTCGACGCGTTCGGCTACTCCGCCGAGCTCATCGGCGCACCGATCGGGACCGGCGCGGAGGGTGAGCGGCAGGACGAGGCGCAGGCGTACTACCGCGAGCTGCGGGCGTCCGGGCAGGAGCCCGTGACCGAGAAGGCGCTGCGGGCGCGCGAGAAGAAGGCCGCGAGGGCCGCTCGAGCCTCCTGACGCCCGGCACGCCGTCGAGGTAGGGCCGCCCGGACGAGGGAGGAGTCCGGACCTCCTACCTCGGCCGGGCGGTCCTACCTCGCGGGTTCGAGCGATGGCGGGGAGCCGGATCTCGGCGGCGCGGTGCCCTTGCCCCCTGCAGGCGTTCACGGCAGAGTCGGTGAGTGACGCACCTCACGCCAACGGGGGTGTGAGGCGCGTCGCCGAGGAGGTGCCTGGGTGACGACCGCCGAGATCGCGACGCTGCGACGCTCCATCGATCAGCTGCGCCACAGCGTGCAGGGGGTGCGGCAGACGTACGGCGACAGCGCCGAGGTCCGCCGCCTGGTCAACGACCTCGAACGACTCGAGATCGACGCCGCCGAGCTCGCCTCGGCCCGGCTCGTGCGGCAGGCGAGCACGCCTGCGGAGGTGCCGGACGCCGTCGTCGTCCCCGACACCCCGCACGACGAGGCGATGTTCGCCGACGCTGACGACGAAGGCATCGGCGGCTACCACGGCGACCGGTCGTGACGACGACCGCGCGAGGGGTCGACGCTCCCGGGCGCGCCCAGATCGACGCACGGACGCTGCGCACCGACAACTGGCGCCGCGAGCCGATCCTCACCGTGATCGGCCTGTCGATCTTCCTGATCTACGGCGGTGTCCGGGCGTTCCAGCAGCAGTACTTCTTCGCCGACGAGCGCTACCTGACGCCGTTCTACTCGCCGTGCGTCTCGCTCGGCTGCGCCTCCGAGCCGGGATCGAGCCACTTCGGCATGTTCCTGCCGGACAACCCGCTGATCCCGTACGCGGCGCTGAGCCTGCCGTTCCTGCTGCTGTTCCGGCTGACCTGCTACTACTACCGCAAGGCGTACTACCGGTCGTTCTGGCTGGCGCCGGCGGCGTGCGCCGTGCCGGAGCCGCACGGTCGCTACACCGGCGAGACGCGCTTCCCGCTCGTCATGCAGAACGTCCACCGGTACTTCTTCTACCTCGCGGTGCTCATCTCGCTCGTCAACTCGTACGACGCGATCATCGCGTTCCACCACCCGAGCGACGGGTTCGTGGTCGGCATCGGCAACCTCGTGCTGCTCGCGAACGTCGTGCTGCTGTGGTGCTACACGGCGTCGTGCCACTCGTGCCGGCACGTGATGGGCGGGCGGCTCACGCACTTCTCGAAGCATCCGGTGCGGTACTGGTTCTGGACGCGGATCTCCGCGCTCAACACCCGGCACATGCTCTTCGCGTGGATCACGCTCGCCTCGCTCATCCTCACCGACCTGTACGTGGCTCTCGTCGCGAGCGGGACCATCACCGACCTCCGCCTCATCGGATAAGGGACACGCGTTGACCGAGACCGAACGACACGACTACGACGTCCTCGTCATCGGGGCTGGTGGTGCGGGCCTGCGGGCCGCGATCGAGGCACGCCAGCGTGGCCTGCGGACGGCCGTCATCTGCAAGTCCCTGTTCGGCAAGGCGCACACCGTCATGGCGGAGGGCGGCTGCGCGGCGGCGATGGGGAACGTCAACTCGAACGACAGCTGGCAGGTGCACTTCCGCGACACGATGCGCGGCGGGAAGTTCCTCAACAACTGGCGCATGGCGGAGCTGCACGCGAAGGAGGCACCCGAGCGCGTCTGGGAGCTCGAGACGTACGGGGCGCTGTTCGACCGCACGGCCGACGGCCGGATCAGTCAGCGCAACTTCGGCGGGCACACGTACCCGCGGCTCGCGCACGTCGGCGACCGCACCGGCCTCGAGCTCATCCGCACGATGCAGCAGAAGATCGTGTCGCTGCAGCAGGAGGACTACGCGGCCACCGGCGACTACGAGGCGCGGCTGCGCGTGTTCGCGGAGTGCACCATCACCGAGCTGCTCACCGGCGACGACGGCGCGATCGCCGGGGCGTTCGGGTACTGGCGGGAGTCCGGCCGATTCGTCGTGTTCTCCGCGCCGGCCGTGGTGCTCGCGACGGGCGGCATCGGGAAGTCGTTCAAGGTGACGTCGAACTCGTGGGAGTACACGGGCGACGGGCACGCCCTGGCGATGCGCGCCGGAGCCGGGCTCATCGACATGGAGTTCGTGCAGTTCCACCCCACGGGCATGGTGTGGCCGCCGAGCGTGAAGGGGATCCTCGTCACCGAAGGCGTGCGCGGCGACGGCGGCGTGCTCAAGAACTCTGCCGGCGAGCGGTTCATGTTCAACTACGTCCCGGACGTGTTCAAGGGTCAGTACGCGGAGACCGTGGAGGAGGCGGACGCCTGGTACACCGACCAGGAGAACAACCGCCGGACGCCGGACCTCCTGCCGCGCGACGAGGTGGCACGGGCGATCAACACCGAGGTCAAGGAGGGTCGCGGCTCGCCGCACGGCGGCGTGTTCCTCGACATCGCGAGCCGGATGCCGGCGGACGAGATCCAGCGCCGGCTGCCGTCGATGTACCACCAGTTCAAGGAGCTGGCCGACGTCGACATCACCGCCGAGCCCATGGAGGTCGGCCCCACGTGCCACTACGTCATGGGCGGCATCGAGGTGGACCCGGACACGGGGTCCTCGAGCGTGCCCGGGCTGTTCGCGGCAGGGGAGTGCTCCGGCGGGATGCACGGCTCGAACCGGCTGGGCGGCAACTCGCTCTCGGACCTGCTCGTGTTCGGGCGGCGTGCCGGGCTCGGCGCCGCCGACTACGTCTCCGGCCTCGAGTCACGTCCGGCCGTGCGCGCCGCCGCCGTCGACGACGCCGCGGCCATGGCCGTCGCGCCCTTCGACCCCGCGGCCGACGGGGGTTCCGGGGAGAACCCGTACACGCTGCACGCCGAGCTGCAGACGGCGATGAACGACCTCGTCGGCATCATCCGGACCGAGGCCGAGATGCAGGCGGCGCTGGAGCGGCTCGGCGAGCTGCGGGAGCGCGTGCGCGGCGTCGTCGTCGAGGGACACCGGCAGTACAACCCGGGATGGCACCTGGCGCTCGACCTGCGGAACATGCTCATGGTGGGGGAGGCGGTCGCGTCGTCGGCCCTGCTGCGCACGGAGAGCCGCGGCGGCCACACGCGAGAGGACCACCCGGGGATGGACGCGCAGTGGCGGCACCGGGTGCTCGTCACGCGGTGCGCCGACCACGGCGGCGGCGACCCGGTGGTGCCGCGCGTCGTCGTCGAGCCGGAGGAGCGGGCGCCGATGCGCGACGACCTGCTCGCGCTCTTCGACCTCACCGAGCTCGAGAAGTACTACACCGGGGGCGAGCTGGCCTCGCACCCGGAGCAGGGAGCGAGCGCATGAGCTACACGGGCCGGTTCCGGGTGTGGCGGGGCGACGACGACGGCGGCGAGCTGCGCGACTTCGACGTGGAGGTGAACGAGGGCGAGGTGGTGCTCGACGTCCTCCACCGGCTGCAGGCGACGCAGACGCCGGACCTCGCGGTGCGCTGGAACTGCAAGGCGGGCAAGTGCGGCTCGTGCTCCGCGGAGATCAACGGCCGACCTCGCCTGCTGTGCATGACGCGGATGTCCGTGTTCACGCCCGACGAGGTCGTGACGATCACGCCGATGCGGACGTTCCCGGTGATCCGCGACCTCGTGACCGACGTGTCGTTCAACTACACGAAGGCGCGCGAGGTCCCGTCGTTCACGCCGCCGGCCGACCTCGCGCCGGGCGAGTACCGCATGCAGCAGATGGACGTCGAGCGCTCGCAGGAGTTCCGCAAGTGCATCGAGTGCTTCCTCTGCCAGAACACGTGCCACGTGGTGCGCGACCACGACGAGAACAAGGAGGCGTTCTCCGGCCCGCGCTATCTCATGCGGGTCGCGGAGCTCGAGATGCACCCGCTCGACGTGGTGGACCGCGTGCCGGCCGCGCAGGAGGAGCACGGCCTCGGGCTGTGCAACATCACGAAGTGCTGCACCGACGTCTGCCCGGAGCACATCCAGATCACCGACAACGCCCTAATCCCGATGAAGGAGCGGGTCGCCGACCGGCGGTACGACCCGCTGGTGTGGCTCGGTCGGACGATCTCGCGCCGTCGCGGCTGACGGCGTCGCCGGCGCTGCCCGGGCCGGCCGCGGATCGTCGGGGCCCGGGTCGCTCGTGTGGGAGGGTGTCGGCAGCCCACTCGATCGGCCACGACGCGGAGCGACGATCACCGTCATGAGACAGACCGAGATCGTCCCGCGGGGTGTCGCGACCCGGCGCCGAGCGGCTACGGCGCTCGCCGCCGCCGCCACGACCGCGCTCCTGATCGGTGTGGCGGCGCCGCCCGCCTCCGCTGACTGGGACACGAGCCTCGGCGGCCTCTGGTACTTCAGCGAGACCGGAGTACCGCAGGCGCACCAGAGCGCCACCGGCGCCGGGGTGACGATCGCGCTGCTCGACAGCCCGGTGAACGTCGAGGTCCCCACGCTCGCTGGGGCGGACATCCGGACCCAGCCCGACTACGTGTGCCCCGACGAGGGCACCCCCTTCCCGGGCACGAGCACCGGGGAGGAGGCCGAGCACGGCACGGCGATGGCGGAGCTCCTGGTCGGAAACGGCGCGGAGGTGGGCGGGTTCCCGAGCTCGCAGGGGATCGCCCCGGAGGCCACCATCCTCAGCTACGTGACGGTCATCAACGACCGGAGCTGCACCGGCCGGGTCGACGAGTCCGTCCGGGCGGCCGTGGCGGCCGGCGCCGACATCATCAGCATGTCGTTCAGCGGCGCCTTCACCGAGGACAACGGCGAGGCTTTCGCCGAAGCGCTTCGCGCCGGCGTCGTGATCGTGAACGCCATGCCGAACGACCCGCCGAGCGAGCTCGGCTGGCCCGCGACGGCGAACGGGATCGTCTCGGTGGAGGCGCACGACATCAACTCCGAGCTCATGGACAACCCCGTCGTGAGCCCACGGCTGACCGTCGTGGCACCCGGCGTCGAGATCGTCCGCACCGGGTGGGAGGGCGGCGCCTGGAACGCTCAGTGGCTCTCGTCGGGGACGTCGGAGGCCACCGCGTTCACCTCCGGCGCCCTCGCCCTGGTCAAGTCCGCCTACCCGGAGGCGACAGGCAACCAGCTCATCCAGTCGCTGATCCGCACCACCGGCGGATCCGTGCAGGAGCCCGCCCGGAACGACGACACCGGCTACGGACTCATCTCGGTTCCGGCCCTGATGGCGACGGACCCGACCACATTCGAGGACGTCAATCCGCTGCTGCGGGACGACCCGGACGCGGTGCCCTCCATCGCGCAGATCGAGGGCACGGCCGACGACGGGGCGGCCGGAGGGGATGCCGGCCAGGCGGAGGACGCTGGTGACGCGGACGAGGGACCCTTCCTGCTGCCCGTGCTCGTCGTGCTCGCCGGGTTCCTGGCGGTCGTGGTGGTCGTCGGCCTGATCGTCGTCGTGACGAGGCGCGGCCAGCGGGCGGACCGTACCCGGTCGGGCCCGCAGCCGTACCCGCCCCAGCAGCCTCCCTACCCGCCGGGGCCGCCCCCGCCGCCGCCCGCGCCGCCGCCCGCGCCCCCGAACCAGTGACTGTGCCCCGACGGGCTCGGGCCCGATGACCCAGCAGTAGCACGCCGGCCCGGCGCGCGGGAGGCTCGGGGCATGGACTCTTCTCTCACGACCGACGTCGTCGTCCTCGGCGGCGGACCGACCGGCGAGAACGTCGCCGACTACGCGCACAAGGGCGGCCTGGACGCCGTCATCGTGGAACGGGACCTGCTCGGGGGCGAGTGCTCGTTCTGGGCGTGCATGCCGTCGAAGGCGCTGCTGCGGCCGGGTGATGCGCTGGCCGGCGTCCGCCGGGTCGACGGCGCCCGGCAGGCCGTGCGGGGCGGGCTCGACGTCGCGGCGGTGCTGGCGCGGCGGGACGGCTTCGCCGCCGGGTGGGACGACGCCGGCCAGGTCGCCTGGGCGGAGGGCGCGGGGCTGCGGGTCGTGCGCGGGCACGGCCGGGTCACCGGCGAGCGCGTGGTGACGGTCGGCACGCCCGACGGCGGTGAGGTGACGATCGAGGCGCGGCACGCCGTCGTCGTCGCGACCGGGTCCGTGCCGGTGATCCCGTCCCTGGACGGCCTCGACGAGGCGCCGTTCTGGACGACGCGCGAGGCGACGGCGGCGCAGTCAGTGCCGGGGCGGCTCGTCGTGCTCGGGGCGGGTGTGGCCGGGACGGAGCTCGCGCAGGCGTTCGCGCGGCTCGGGTCCGACGTGACGTTGCTCGCTCGCGACGCGGTGCTGCGGGCGTTCGCCGCCCCGGCGCGCGAGCTCGTCGCCGCCGGGTTGCAGGCGGACGGCGTCGACGTGCGCCTCGGCGTCTCGGTGCGGCGCGTGGAGCGGCGCGTCGGCGCGAACGACGACGAGCCAGGCGGCGTCCTCGTACACCTCGACGACGACTCAACGATCCTGGCCGACGAGCTGCTCGTGGCGACCGGCCGGCGCCCGGCGACCGGCGACGTCGGCCTCGAGTGGGCGCGCCCGGGGCTGGAGCCCGGAGACCCGCTGGACGTGGACGACTCCGGCCGCGTTCCCGACGTCCCGTGGCTGTACGGCGCGGGTGAC